>DASXJP010000197.1:0-29671 GCA_036497345.1 Thermoanaerobaculia bacterium | reverse complement strand
GCCATTGGTCTTCTGCGTATCTATAGACGCGCGTTGCGCCGGAGTGAAGGGCGAGAAGGACAGCATTGCTTGCAGGCAGACCTGGCATTTAAATGCACTATAAAACAGATCCAATCCTTGGATCGGTGGCGCGGCGAGGGACATCTGGAATGCGAGCCACTCGTGCGGAGGATTGCCAGGTCGGTTACTATTACAAATTCACGGGAGCTCGATGGGCATCTTCGTGGCCAGCTCGTAAAATTCTTGTTCGATGGCGCATGGTTGAAGTGTGAAAGGAATCTTGCTTTGAAGGGCGCCAACTTCAGGGGTGTGGAGCTCGCCCAAGCCCAACTGGAGGGAATCAACTTGGCAGGAGCTGATCTGAGTGGCGCAGATCTCAGCGGTGCGCGTCTCACCAATGCGCGTCTTCGCGGTTGCTCCCTCGGTGGAGCTGATCTGCGTTCAGGCGTCCTCTCTGGAGCGGATCTTGCGAGGGCGGACCTCCGTTATGCGCGTCTTCAAAACGCGAATCTGCAAGGCGCCGATCTCAGTGAAACCCTTCTGGATGGAGCTAACTTCTGGGGGGGTGACCTGACCGGGGTTGACCTGACCGATTCTCAAGGCATTGCTGAATACATGGAACCTGTTTCTGTTGGCGACCAGACTGAAAGAGGCTGAATGCCATGAAATTAAATTCGCCATATCGCCAATCGGATCTGGACCTCCGTAACGCAAATCGCGATGTGCTGATAGAAGTCGCTGCGATCATCTGTTTTCTTCTCGGCCTGATCCTGCTGATGGCTCCGGTGGCGGTCGTTACCATGTTGTATGCCCATAAGATTGCTCCCCAGAGCGCAACACCTAATCCATGGGACCTCATGTTTCCTGAGTCGGAAGAAATGGCGAATCGTGAATTGGCTATATTCTTGCTGGAGTGGATCACGCCTACGGCATGTCTGATGTCCGCAGGAATAGCTCTGCAGCGTTATTTTGCTAAACGGTCAGATCAGGCTCGTTAGAGCCGGCCAGGGCCGTTTCCTCGAACGTTGACAGTGCTTCCGCATCGATCTCTCCCTGCCGGACCTCCCGCAACCACGCCGCCTGGTACTTGAGCGGATGGAACCCCGGCGCCGGCCGGCCGACGTAGACTTGAAACCATCCGGTTTCCCCGCGGATCTGGCAGCGGGCTTTGAAGGTCTTCACGTCGTCTCCTTTCCGAGGGGCGGCGTCTCCGGACCGAGCAGGTCCTCGAGCCCCGAGATCTCGGCGAGGGCCTGGTAGAGGATCTCGTCCAGCCGTCCCACGTGGACGATCCTCAGGGGCGGGGCCGCGGTGAGGGTGTAGACGTCGCGACGGGGCTCGCCGGCCGTGACGAGGCGCCGGACGGCTTCCTTGCGCTCCGCCGGAGAGAGCGCGCCGTTGCGCGCGAGGACGGCGAGCAGGCGGCCGGTGGCCATGGCGATCGTGGGGTTGGGGTCGGTGAGGTCTGCGAGGAGGCGCGGCAGGACCTCCGGATCGGCCTCGCGGTAGAGGGGGAGGGATTCCAGCGCCGCGGCCTGGATCGGGGCGACGTCCCGCAGGCCGGACCTCAAGGCGATCAGAGCATCCTGGGTCAGCCGGCGCTGGGCGGCCAGGAGTCGCAGCGCGGCGCTGCGGCCGGGGAATGAATCGTGGAGCCGTGCCGCCTCGCGCAGGCGGGGACGGAGCTCCGGCAGGGCGTCCACCGTCGCGAGGAAATCCTTGGGTAGACGTTCCGCGGTGACCGCCGCGAGGGCCAGGAGGTCGCTGTTGACGGGGCAGAAGGGCTCCACGTCCTGGACGTCCCGGCCCAGCCGGGCGCAGAGCCAGGCGAGCAGAGGAGCCAGGAGCCCAGGGCTGGCCGCGATCCGGTCCGCGGCGGCGCGGATCTTGGGGCCTGAGAGCCGGGAGGCGAGACCCGCCTGGGTCCAGGCCTCACGGGTCCCGTCAGGGTCCAGGCGCAAACCGTCCGCGAGCCGGACGATATGGCTGGCGAGGGCCTGGTCGGCGAGCTCCGGCAGATGGCCCGGCGTCTCCTTTCCGCTTTGCCAGGCCTCCCGCAGCGCGTCGATCAGGACCTCAGGGGAGTCGGCCAGGACGGAATCGCCTCCCGCCTCGGGAGACAGCCGAGAAAGGCCAGGGGCGATCTCCCGCCAGAAGCCGTCGCGGAGACGGCAACGGGCCAGCAGGCGGCAGGTGCTGCGCAGGAAGGCCTTCTGGACCCGGGGGGAGCCGTTCTGGAGCCCGCGGAGGAAGGCCGGCTCCGCCCTGGGGTGGAGACGCTCGACGGCGCCGAGGAGCACCTCGGCTTCCGGCGCCCCGTACTTCTCCCGCGCGAGACGGTCGGCCCAGAGGTCGAGCAGACGGCCGTCGTCGTGCTCGATCCGCTCGAAAGTCCAGGCGATGATCTTCGCGATTCCCGGAGCCTGGTCTCGTTGCGAGAGCCAACACCGCGCCAGGGCATCGAGGACGGCGGAGCCCATCCGCGCGGCGGAGAGCGCCCGGCGGCCAGGCGAGAAGTCGCCGTGAAGAGCCAGAGCGGCACGGTGGCGGAGCCGTTCCTCGGGGTCGGCGAGCAACGCGAGGAGGCCGCCGGCGGTCTGTTCCGAGATCTCCTGCCGTTCGGCCAGGAGAAGCGCGGAGACGTTTCGCAGCCCCGGGTCCGGGTGCCGGAGCCAACGATCGATCCTCGGCAGGGCCGCGGGTTGGGGGTTCTCGAGGAGGGGGAGGAGAGAGGCCGCCGTCCGGAGGTCCTCTTGCGCGATCAGGCGGTCCAGCGCATCGGCCGCTTCCTCCGTGAGGTGCAGACCGCCGGCGCGCCCCTGGTCGTGGAGCGCCGCCAGGGCGGCGGCGCGGCGATCCTCGTCGATCAGAGCGGCCCAGAGGCCCGGTACGTCGGCGGGCAGGGCCAGCTCGCGTCGGAGGTCGTTGACGATCGCTCCCAGGATGAGCGGCGGGGAAGCCTCTCCGAGCTCCCGCTCGGCCGCCAGTAGCAAGGGTGCGTCGAGCCCGCGAGCGTGCGCCGGATCCCCGGGGAGGACGCGGGAGAGGGGCCGGTCCCGCCGCCGTAGCAACCGCGCCAGCCAGCCCCAAGGGCCCCTGGCTGGCGCGGGCTCGGCCAGGAGCTCGTCGCGGAGGTCCGGCTGCGTTTTCGCCAGGCGCAGGAGGGCCCGGAGCCGGAGGACGGGATCGCCGATCTCCTCGGCCATGGCACGGAGAGCCGGGCCGGGATCGGCGGCCAGGAGCTCATCGGCGGCTGAATCCTCTCCCAGGAGGGCCCGGACGGCTTCCTGCCGGGCATTGAAGCGGTCGGAGAGGCTCTCCACGGCGAAGATCAGGGCCTCGGCGCCGAGGCCCGCTTCCCGCAGGAGGGGCGCCAGGACGATCAGGGCCCAGCCGCGGACGAAGTCGAAGCCGCCGTCCAGGCCGGCGAGAGAATCGAGCGCGGACGAGAGGACCCCCGCGCTCCCGGGCTCCGGGCCCGGAGCGAGGCGATCGAGGCTCCAGGCCCGCTGGCGGTCCCAGCGCGCGTTGGCGCTCGCGGGGGCCAGGGCCAGCGTCTCGGCGAGCTGGAGCGGGGGAGAGGCGAGGGTCTCCCCCTCGGTGTCGAGGAGGACGGCCAGGTTGTAGACCGGGTCTCCATGGGCTCCGGCCACCAGACAGTGCCAGACCTCGGCCAGCAACCGGGGGCGCGCCGCTTCGGGCGCGGCCTTGGCCAGGGCGAGGACCTGCGGCGGCGCGCCCCCGAAGGCCAGGGTCACGTCGATCAGCGCGGCGACCAAGTCGCACCCCTGGCCATCGCGGAACAGACGGCCGGCGTTTCGCTCCAGGGAAGCCAGGGCCGGACCGATCGCGGCGGGCACCGAGCTCTCCAAGGCCCTGGAGACCCGCGAGAGATGCGCGCGAGCGCGCCGGGCCGCGGGATCGGCCTGGCGCAATTCCGCCGCGACCGGCTCTCCCAGGGCCGCGAGGGCCAGGAGCGCGTCCCGCCGGGTCTCCTCGGCGGGATCGGTGGAGATCCTCCGGAGCCTGGAGGCGAGGGTTTCGCCAGGGCCCGATGCGAGCGCGGACAACAGGCATGGGGTCACCGGCGAGTCTCGATACATCCCATCCGGCTTGGAATCGCCATACAGGGCGAGGCCGATGCGTTGCCAGGCGGGATCGTCCTGGAAGCGTTGGCGCAGGCCGGGCCGGCGCCGCAGCTCCCAGCGGAGCGTCCCGGGGCGGAGGGGGAGGAGATCGGGTCTCCGGCTGGCCAGATCGCGCAGAGCGGCGTCCACCGGCCATCCCCGCTCTTCGCCGTCGCGCGCGCGAGCCGATGTCAGGGCCTCGGCGATCTCGACCGTGGCGCGCCGGGAGAGGCGGGACAGGTGGGCCGCGGCGAGACACCGGTCGCGGGATTCCCCTGCGAGGGCCAGGCGCAGGGCGCGATCCAGGGCGCCGGAGGGTGTGGCGTCCGCCAGCCGCGCGAAGGTCCGCTCCAGAAAACGGAGGAGCTCGGGCGGGCCGCCGGAGCGGGAGAGGTCGGCCCAGGCCTGGATCAACCGGGAGGCCGCCGCTTCGACGGCTCTGGCGGGGACCTCGATCATCTCGGGGATCGCGGCCGCCAGCAGGGCCGCCGCGCGCGGCAAGGTCTCTCCCAGGGGGTCTTCGGCGTCCAGGAGGAGCGACAGCGCCTGCTCGAGCTTCTGGGGGCTCAGGTCCACGCTCATCCGCCCGAGAGCCATGCGCAAGGGCTCGCGCCAGCGGGGCTCGCCCAGCCGCTCCAGGAGCCTTCCGGGGGCCAGGGCGGGATCGGAGGCCAGCCAGCACGCGGCCAGGTATTCGCGGAACGCGGGGTGGAGGAGGCCGCCGCTGCCGTCCCGCGCGCTCAGGTCGTCGGCGGCGAGCTCGGCTTGCGCTTCGGGCAAGACCCGCGCGAGCTTTGCCGCGAGGTCCCCGTTCCCCGCGAGGGTGCCGCTCTCCGCGATCCATTCCGCGAGGATGGCGAGAAGGGTCTCGCGGCCGACCCCCTCCAGGCCGCGGCGGCGGCGCCAGTCGTCGAGCTCGAGAGCGGCCGCGGTCTCGTAGAGCTGGACCCGGTGACGGAGCCCGGCCGCGGGTCCGTATTGCTGGAGGACCGCCCAGAGGGTGGTGAGCCGCGGATTGGCGGCGGGGGTCTCGCCGTCTGGAAAGGGAGAGGGGAAATCGGGCATGGTCGCAGGCTCCTCGCCGGCCCCGAGGGCGCTCCTCCAGGCGGCCCAAAGCCGGTGGACGCCGGTTGGATCGAGCGGCTCCAGGAGCCAGTGAGAGACGCCGCGGCCGAGGCGCGTGGCGCCGTAGCCCGCGACCCGGCTGGCGACGGCGACCCGCGGCGCGCCTTTGCCGTCGGAGCGGACCGGGAGCCACTCTTCCAGGAAGCGGTCGATCTCGCGGACGGTGTCGTACCGTTCTCCCGGATCCGCGATCTCGTCCAGGCCGTCGAGCAGGACCAGGGCGGTGCCGTCGTGCAGCGAGCGCAGCAGGTGGCGATGGAGGGATTCCAGGTCCAGGGGAACGCCCCGGCGCCCCTGGATCTTCGTCTGGCCGGGGGCGAGGTGGTGCCCTAGAAAGGCGGTCAGCGAGAGGGACGGCACCTGCCGTCGGGCCGCGTTGTAGTCCGCCAACCGGACCAGGATCGGCACGCGTGTGGGCCCCGCGTCGATCTCGTCGTCCTCATCATCGGCCGCGTCCCGAAGCGCCGGATCGACCTGGCGAGCGGTCAGGCGCAGGCGCGTCTCCCGCCTCAGCTTCGCCGCGGCGTGCCGCAGGGCGATCCAATGCAGCAGGGTCGTCTTGCCGCTGCCCGCGCCTCCCAGGAGGACGATGCTCGGATCGCGGCCGAACGGAGCCAGAATGCCTGGCCATTCCTCGATCTCCAGCGAAGGCGACGGCGGCGTTTCCGTGCCCGTGAAGGGATCGTAGCGGCGGCAGCGGAGAGGAACGAAGACCGAATCCAGGAGAACGGCGGGCGGGCGGCCCTGCCGCGGAATTCCGGGCGGAGCCAGTTTCTCCAGCCGTTCCACCATCAGATGGAGGTAGGCCCGCAGCGGGTCGGAGCCGCGCGGGAAGAGCCGGCCCGAGCCTTCCAGGAAGAGCGCCGGCATCGCCCACTCAGAGGCCTGGGGGGCGGACGAGTAGATCGCCTGGCGCCCTCCACGCACCGCTTCCTCGACCGGCTCGCCCGCGGCCAGACCGGTATAGAAGGCCCTGCTGAAGGCGATGGCAGCGCCATCCGAGACCCGGTGCTGCATGGCGACCACCGCCGGCACGCCGGCGATCAGCAGGGCGGGAGCCACGCCGTCGAACGGATCGCGCTCTGCCGTGCTGGAGAAGCGGGCCGTGTGGCAACCGTTGAGGACCGCCAGCCGCAGGGAAGGGGCCTCGCGGAGGATCTGCGCCAGCGCCGAGCCGGGTGTATAGCCCTCTTCACCCGCCAGGCGCAGGCCCCCTTCTCCCGTGCCGGCATCGAAGGCTCCATGGCCCATGTAGTGCAGGACGTGAAAGTCGGACGAGGCGTGGTCGTGCAGATAGCTGCTGACCTCTTCCCGGGTCGCGCGGTCGAGGAAGGAGACCTCCACGCCGGGGACGTCGGCGAGAGCGGTTTCCAGAGCGCGCTTCTCCTGGGCCAGATCGAGGCCCGCCGGATCCGCCATGACCGCCAGAACGCGCAACGGCGAATCGATCCGGCGGAGCCGTCGAGCCGGGCGAGACAGGCTCAGGGAGCGGACGACCGAGCTCCTGGGATTCAGCGCGAGGAATTCACGGCGCTCCGTCCAGCGGAGGAGCTCCCAGGGCAGGATTTGCAGCACGTCGTCGGAGACTTCCGGATCGGTGAGAATCCTGATCCGCAGGCCGCGGTCCTGGGCGGCTCCCAGCAAGGTGACGCTCCTCTCGAACAGTTTGCCGACCCGTCCCGAGAAGAGCGCCGCGAAAAGGCGGTCTCCTACGGTCTCGGGTTTCAAGCCCGGCTGCCTGGCGCTCGAGCGGGCATCACGCCAGGCCGCGCCAGGGCCGAAGAACCTCCCCGGATGGAGCTCGCCCGCCGCGAAGGGCACCCTGAAGCTGCCGCGTCCCTCTCCCGCCGGGGAGCGCTCGACGATGACGGGATAGACCCCCTCGACCGGGGGCTCGATGCGGAGGACGAAATCGGAGTAGCGCACGGCGATCTCCGGATAAGACCCGGAGACCGGTGGCTTTGTTGAGCGGCCCCCCTACTCGACCACGATTCCCTTGAGGTCCTCCTCCGGCTCGGGGGTCTTGATCTTGAGGTCCTCCAGCGCCTTGACCAGGATCTCGGCCACCACCAGGTTGCGGTACCACTTCTTGTCGGCGGGGACGACGTACCAGGGGGCATGCTTGTGGCTGGTGCGGGCGAGGGCCTCCTCGTAGGCCGCGATGTACTCGTCCCAGTGGGCGCGGTCGAGCAGGTCCCCCTTGCGGAACTTCCACCGCTTCTGGGGATCGTCGAGGCGCTCCTGGAGGCGCTCCTTCTGCTCCTCTTTGCTGATGTAGAGGAAGAATTTGAGGATCACGGTGTCCGTCTGGGCCAGGAGGCGCTCGAAGTCGTTGATCTGGTCGTAGCGCTGGCGCCAGACCTCGGGGGGGACCAGCTCCATCACCCGCGCCACCAGCACGTCCTCGTAGTGGCTGCGGTTGAAGATCACTATCTCCCCTTTGCAGGGCACCTTGGAGTGCACCCGCCAGAGGAAGTCGTGGTCGAGCTCCTCCGGGCTCGGCGCCTTGAAGGCCGCCACCCGCACGCCGAGCGGGTTGACCCCCTCGAAGACGTGGCTGATGGTGCCGTCCTTGCCGCTGGTGTCCGTGCCCTGGAGCACCACGAGCACCTTGCGCCGGTGCTCGGCCCAGAGCGACTCCTGCAGCACCTCCAGCCGCTCGTTGAGCTTGAGCAGCCGCTCGTCCGCCTCCTTCCGCTTCCCCTTGAATCCCGGGGTCGATCCCGGATCGATCTGGCTGAGGTCGACCTTGGCGCCCGGCTTGACCCGGTGTTGCTTCATGGAAATCCCTCCCTGGAGAATGCCGAAAAGACGCTACCACGGAATCTCCCCCTCCGCCCCCTCTGTTGTTCCAGGTGAGAAGGAGGGTGTCTGTATGCCTGAGGGTCTTATCCGGAGCTGTCCGTCCTGCGGCAAGAAGAACCGGGTGCTCTACTCCCGGCTGGGGCAGGAGGCCCGTTGCGGCTCGTGCGGCGCGGTCCTGCCGCCGCCGGCCGAGCCGCTGGAGGTCGACCAGGGGGGCGAGCTATCCGCCCTGTTGCGGGAGTCCGCCCTGCCCGTGCTCATCGACTTCTGGGCCCCCTGGTGCGGCCCTTGCCGCATGGTGGCCCCGGAGATGCAGAAGGTGGCGGCGCGCAACGCCGGCCAGCTCCTGGTGGTCAAGGTCAACACCGACGTCGACCCGCGGGTGGGGCAGGAGCACCGCATCCAGTCGATCCCCACGATGGCCGTCTTCCAGGGCGGGCGTGAGGTGGCGCGCACCATGGGCTCCCGCCCAGCGGCCCAGATCGAGGGGTTCGTCCGCCAGGCGGTCGGCGTGACGGTGTAAAGAATCTGTATTCGGGCAATTTGTGGAGCCCTTTCCGCGTTGTAGGGGGTGCGCCCGCTGACAGGGGGCGACAGAATCTCCAGTTCCTGTTATCCTTCAGCGACTTTCCCGGCGTATCTGGAGGCGTCCGTGGACCCTTCTGGCCCCAGGCCCACCCGGGCCTATTCCTATGGATGGAGAGTGAAGAGTGACTGAAGAGACCGCCCCGAGACCCCCGATCAACTGGCTCAATCTCGTCTTCCTGTTGGGAACCCTGCTGATCGCCCTGGTCGGCACCCCCTGGTATCTGGTCAAGTACGGGCTTGGCTGGCCGGAGGCGGTGACCTTCCTGGTCCTCTGGCTTTTCGTCGGCGTCTCGGTGACCGCGGGCTATCACCGTCTCTTCGCCCACAAGACCTATCAGGCCGCCTGGCCCGTGCGCCTGTTCTTCCTCGTCTTCGGCGCCGGGGCCCTGGAGAACTCGGTCCTCAACTGGTCCGCCGACCACCGCGTCCACCATGCCCACGTCGACGAGGAGCGCGACCCCTACAACATCACCAAGGGGTTCTGGTGGGCCCACATGGGGTGGATCTTCTTCGAGAACGAGGACATCCCCGTGAGCGTGGTGCGCGACCTCACGGAAGACCCCCTCGTACGCTGGCAGGCCCGGTACTACGCTCTGATCGGGCTCGCCGTCGCCCTCGGCATCCCGCTCGCCGTGGGGCTGCTGACCGGCCATCTGCTCGGCTGTCTGTTGATCGGCTGCGTGCTGCGCATCGTGGTGAGCCACCACGGCACCTTCTTCATCAACAGCCTCTGCCACATGGTGGGCCGCCGCCCCTACAGCACCGAGCACAGCGCCCGCGACAGCGCGGTCATGGCGGTGCTGGCCTTCGGCGAGGGATACCACAACTACCACCACAGCTTCCCCTTCGACTACCGCAACGGTGTCAAGGTCTGGCAGTTCGACCCGGCCAAGTGGATGATCTGGACGCTCTCGCGCGTCGGTCTCGCCCGCGACCTCCGGCGCGCCCCCGAGGCGGCGGTGCTCAAGGCGAAGATCGAGGTGCAGTTCGAGCGCGCCAAGGAGCGGCTCCAGAAGTCGATGCACGACTTCCGCGAGCACCAGGAGCAGCGCCTCCACGAGGCCTATGCCTCCCTGCAGACGGCCCTCCACGAGCTCATCTCGCTGCAGCGGCGCCGCCCCAGGCCGCAGCTGGCCGGCGAGGAGGAGATGCCGCACGAGACCCGTCTCGGCATGACCTATCGTGCCCTCGAAGAGGCCCTGGAGGAGTGGAAGCGGACCCTCCGGCAGACCAAGCGGCTGGCCGCCGCCGCGGCCTGAGAGATAGACTCCTCTCCATGCATACCTCTCTCGCCATCCGGCGGTCCCTCGGGGCCGCCGTTTTCGTTTCGTCCCTGGTCTGCGCCGGCGGCGCCGTCCGGGCGCAGGGCCTCCCCGAGGACGTGAAGGCGACCGCCGTGCGCCTCCACGAGCAGGCGCTCGCCGGCACCCACGCCTTCGACATCGTCCGTTCGCTGACCGTGGAGGTGGGGCCGCGTCCCGCCGGCTCCAGGGCCTACGACGCCGCTGTCCAGTGGGGGCTGCGCAAGATGCGGGAGCTGGGCTTCAGCAACGTCCACGCCGAGAAGACCACCGTGCCTCACTGGGTGCGCGGCGAGGAGTCCGGCGAGATCGTGGCCCCCTATCCGCAGCCGGTCCACCTGGCGGCCCTGGGCGGCAGCGTCGGCACGCCGTCCGCGGGGATCGAGGCGCAGGTGATCGCGGTCCCCTCGCTCGACGCGGCGGCGAAGCTCGATCCGGCCCAGGTCAAGGGGAAGATCGTCTTCTATGACAACCGCATGCGGCGGGCGAAGGACGGCCGGGGGTACGGCGAGGCCGTGCCCGTGCGCGGCGGCGGGGCCTCGGCCGCGGCGAAGCTGGGGGCCGTGGCGGTGCTCATCCGTTCGATCGGGACCGACCACAACCGCACCCCGCACACCGGCGCCATGCGCTACCAGGACGGGGTGGAGAAGATCCCCGCCGCGGCGCTCTCCAACCCGGACGCCGACCTCCTCGCCGAGGAGATCGCCGCCGGCAAGCCGGTCACCTTCCGCCTCAAGCTGGGCGCCCACACCGAGCCCGACGTGGAGACGGCGAGCGTGGTGGGGGAGGTTCCTGGTCGAGAAAGGGGGGGGCGCGAGAAGCCGGAGGAGATCGTCCTCCTCGGCGCCCATCTCGACTCCTGGGACCTCGGCACCGGCGCGATCGACGACGGCGCGGGCTGCGCCATCGTGATGGAGACCGCCCGCCGGATCGCCGAGCTGCCGAAGAAGCCGCGCCGCACGATCCGCGTCGTCCTCTTCGCCAACGAGGAATTCGGCACCTCGGGGGCCCGCTCCTACGCCGAGGCGCACCAGGACGAGCTGGCCCGCCACGTGATGGCCGGCGAGTCCGACCTCGGCTCGGGACGGGTCTGGCGCATCTCCTCGCGCGTCGACCCCGCCAGGCTCCCCGTCATCGCCGATCTCGCCAAGCTCCTGGGAGTGGAGCAGGGGGCCAACGACTCCGGCGGCGGCGCCGACATCGGCCCCCTGGCGCCGGCGCGCGTGCCGGTGATCTCGCTCTCCCAGGACGCCTCCGAGTACTTCGATTACCACCACACCGCGAACGACACCCTGGACAAGATCGACCCCAAGGATCTCGACCAGAACGTCGCCGCCTGGGCCGCCGTGGCCTACGCCGTGGCCGACATGCCGGGGGACCTCGGCCGGGCGCCGGAAAGGGTGGGGCGGGGGGAGTAGCAATGCCCTACACCTACACCAGCTATCTCCGTCTCGACGAGCTCCTCGACCTCCAGACACCGGCTTCCCGAGAGGCGCCCGGGGGCGAGGAGCACGACGAGATGCTGTTCATCGTCATCCACCAGGTCTACGAGCTCTGGTTCAAGCAGGTGCTCCATGAGATCGACCTGCTGCACCGGGCGTTCGACGGCAACGACCGCCCCCTGGCGCTGTCGACGCTCAAGCGCATCCTCACCATCTTCAAGACCCTGGTCGCCCAGGTGGACGTGCTGGAGACGATGACCCCTGTCTCCTTCCAGTCGTTCCGCTTCCGGCTGGACAGCTCCAGCGGCTTCCAGTCCGTCCAGTTCCGGGAGCTGGAGGCCGCCCTTGGGGCCCGCCGGCCGGGGATGGTGGACCACATCCCTGAGGTGAGCCCGGAGCGCGAGCGGGTCGAGCGGCGGCTCCGCGAGCCGAGCCTCTACCATTCCTTTCTGCGGTTTCTCGACCTCAACGGCTACGAGATCCCGCGCGACGTGCTGGAGAGGGACGCCGCCGAGCCCCCCGCCGAGGACACGCGGGTACAGGAGATCCTGGTGCGGATCTACCGGTCCGATCCCGAGAACCGGGACGTCTGCGAGCGGCTGGTGGACCTCGACGAGGGGCTGCAGGAGTGGCGCTACCGCCACGTCAAAATGGTGCAGCGCACGATCGGCATGAAGACCGGCACCGGCGGCTCGGCCGGCGTCGAGTATCTCAAGAACACCCTGTTCAAGCCCCTGTTCCCCGACCTCTGGGCGATCCGGACGGCGCTGTAGGGCAGCGCCGCTTCGCCTCCTCTTCCGTTGCGAAGAAGGTCCCCTTGCAGGCGGCCTTGCTCGCCGCCGAGACCTTGCCGGCCACGCAGCACCAGCCGGATTCCTCCTCCGGGACCACGGTCACGTAGAGCGGGGGAGCGGCGGTCTTCCTGGCCGGCCGCGGAGCTGGTGCCGGCCTGGGGGGCTGGTACGGGTGGGACGAGGGCCAGAGCATCCAGGTCCCCAAGGCGCAGAGGAGGAGGATCACGATCATGTGCTGGAGGCGGAAACGCTTGGGGCGAAAGAGGTCGTCCAGGTTCGGTTCCATCGTGCCGGCAAGTCTCTCACGGAATAGGTGAGGGGGAATGGCGATTTCTGCCGTTTGGCAGTATACTGAGTGCCAATTGGCGAGAGGAGGGACTCATGCCAGCGACAGCGGAGATCGTGGAAGCGTTGGGCGGCGCGGAGCCCGGCAGACGCCGGGTCGATTCCCCCGAGGACTTGAAAGAGTGGATTCGCGAGGGGCTGCCGTTCGCCTCTCTGGAGAGCGTGATGGAGCGTTTCGGCCTCAACCGCGAGGAGGTCTCATCGGCGCTCGACCTGCCGCCGCGCACGCTGGCCCGGCGCAAGCTGGAGCGCCGGCTGCACCGCGACGAGTCGGACCGCCTGTTCCGGCTGGTCCGCATCGCCTCGCAGGCCTCCGAGGTGCTGGGCGGCGAGGCCAAGGCCAGCCGCTGGCTCCATACGCCCAACCGGGCCCTGGGCGGCTGTCCGCCCCTGGAGCTGCTCGACACGGACCTCGGCAGCCGGCAGGTCGAGGAGGTGCTCGGACGCATCGAGCACGGCGTCTATAGCTGATGCCCCCGCGCACGGCGGGACGCACGGTCTGGCGCCTGGCCTCGGCACACTACGGCGACCACGCCTTCGACGGCGAAGGGGCCCGGCTCTATGGCGGCTGCTGGAACCATCCCGGCACGGCCGTCGTCTACTGCTCGGCGACGATGTCGCTCGCCGTGCTCGAATACTTCGTCCACGTGGAGCCCGACCTGGCGCCGCCGTCCCTGGTGGCGGTCGCCGCCGATCTGCCCGCCGGCCTGGACGTCGAGACCCTGGAGGTCGAGGCCCTGCCGGCGAATTGGCGCACCTATCCGGCGCCCGAAAAGCTGCGCGACCTGGGGGCCGGCTGGGTGCGCTCCGGACGCACCGCCGTCCTCCTGGTCCCGTCGTCGGTGATCCCGCACGAGATGAACGTCCTGCTCAACCCCGCCCATGCCGATTTCGCGAAGATCCACCTCCGCGAGGCCGAGCCGTTCTCGTACGACCCGCGGATGTGGAAGTGATCTATTTCCCCTCCAGCTTCACCTCGTCGATCTGCAACCGGAACGGCCCCAGGGCCGGGCCGCCGCCCACGAAGAAGCCCATGAGGTCGGTGCCGTCGAGGCCGAGGTCGGCGAAGGTGAAGCGGAGGCGCTGCCAGTCCGCGCCGGCGGTGAAGGGCCTCTGCACCGGCATGCGGCCCAGGTGGGTGGCGAAAATCATGAATTGATAGGTGGCCCCCGCGTCCCCTTTGACGTCGAAGGAGATGGCGCCGAATTTCGAGAGGTCGGCCGGGGCCATCGGCACCGCGCCGGGGAAGAACATCACGCCCGACCAGGGGTAGGCGAACCCCTGCTTGATCTCGCCCGTGATCGCGAGCGACTTCCGGCTGCCGTTGGCGCCGCCGTCCACGACCTCCTTCTTGACGATCGACTTGCCGCCGGCGAGCTGATCGGTCGAGTCGGTCCAGCCGTTGCCGAAGGTGACGCCGAAGGTGCCGTCCTCGAAGTTGCTGATCTCTCCCGAGGCCGGAACCTGCGCCGCCGGAGCCGTGGCCGACGCCTTCCGCGGCTCGGGCCTCGGACGGGCCGCCTCGTGGCCACCCTTCCAGATGCGCTGGATGTCGCGGGTGGCGGTGATGTCCGTCGTGGGGTCCCCCTTCACCAGCACCAGGTCCGCGCGCAGGCCGGGGGCGATCCGTCCGCGGTCCTGAAGGCCGAAAATGCGCGCCGGGGTGGAGGTGGCCGCCGCCAGCGCCGCGGTGGGGGAGAGGCCGGCCGAGACCAGCAGCTCGAGCTCCCGGTGGAGGCTCGCGCCGTGGGCCGTGCCGGGATTGGGCGCGTCGGTGCCGGCGAGGATCGGCACCCCCGCCTTGGCGAGCTGGCGGACCGCCGCCAGCGCGTTCTGGAAGTCGAGCTTGTGCGACGGGAACCCCCGGCGGAGGTTGGCCGCCTCATCCGCCTTGAGATAGGGCGCGAGGCGGGGATCGTCCGCCAGCGCCTTGCCGCTGGGGGTCCCGGTGGTGCTCTCGACCACGGTGAGCGTCGGAGTCACGAACGCTTTGTGTTTCTTGACCAGATTCGCGAAGCCCGGCTCCGGAGCCCGGTCGGTGAAGATGTGGACGAGGCCGTCGGCCCCCGCCTCGATGGCCTCCTTGGCGGCGTCCTCGGTGCTGACGTGGACCACCGCCAGCTTTCCCCGCTGGTGCGCCGCCCGGACCACGGCCGTGAGGGTCGCCTTGTCGAGCGTCGGGATCTGGCGGCCGTAGGGGGAGCCGTCCTCCAGGATGATCTTGATGTAGTCCGACCCTTCGGCCACGCGGGCGTCCACCCACGCCTGCGCCTCCTCCGGTTTCGTGAGGGTCGGCACAGGAATGCCGTACTCGGTGCCGTGGCCACCGGGAGCGGTGGCGAGGTAGCCGGCGCTGTAGAGGTCGGCCCGGCCCGGAGCGCCGGTCTTCGCCTGCTCCTCGCGCATCTGCTTGGCGAACGCCGGCGTGGTGAACATGTCGAGCTCGGTGGTGACGCCGAAGACCAGCGCGCGCTCCAGGACGTCCCCCCAGGCGTGGGTGTGGCCGTCGATGAAGCCGGGCAGGAGCGTCATGCCGGTGCCGTCGATCACCTCGGCGCCGCGGGGAGGCAGGACGTGCTCGCCCGCGGCGGCGATCCGGTCCCCCTGGAAGACGACGGTCCCCTGCGGAATCACCCGGGTGCCGTCGAAGATGCGGACGTTGGTGATGGCGACCGGGGTGTTGGTCGCGTTCTGGGCCGCGGCCCCGGCGGCGACGCTTCCGGCCAGCACGAGGCCCGAGAGCAGGAGATGCTTGCATCGGATCATGGGGATTCCCTCCTTGGCGGGCCCAGTGTCTCCCACAGCGGCGGCGCGGCTCCAGGCCGGAATGTCACGAGGTGGGGATGACGTTTGTCAGGGGCCGTAACCCTGGAGGCCGTTCCCGCGTATAGGGGTTTGCCAATGAAAGGAGACCCTCGCATGAAATCGAAATTTCTGCTGGTCGGGCTGCTGCTGGCCGCCGCCACGGCGTGGGCCGCGCCCGCGCCGTCCGACCTCCAGGCGCGGCGCGACGCCCTCGACAAGCTGCTCGCCGAGCAGTGGGAATACACCCTCTCGCACGCGCCGGAATTCGCCTCCATCCTGGGCGACAAGCGCTGGAACGACCAGATCTCCGATTTCTCTCAAGGAGCCATCGACGCCGACCTCGCCAAGTCGCGCGAGTTTCTCCAGCGCTTCGAGGCGATCGACACCACCGGTTTCCCGGAGCAGGAGAGGCTCAACAAGGAGCTGATGGTGCGCGGCCTCAAGGAGGAGCTCGAAGGGGCGAAGCTCAAGGGGTGGCTGATGCCGGTGAGCCAGATCTCCGGCATCCACCTCCAGGCGCCGCAATTCCCGGCGCTGCTCACCTTCACCACGGTCAAGGACTACGACGACCTGATCACCCGCTACAAGAAGCTGCCGGTGACGTTCGACCAGACGATCGAGCACATGCGGGCCGGCATGGCCGCCGGCCTGATGCCGCCGAAGTTCCTGCTCGAGAAGGTTGTCGTGCAGTGCCAGGGGCTCGCCTCGACGCCGCTGGAGAAGTCCCCCTTCGCCGCGCCGCTCGCCCAATTCCCCAAGGAGATCCCGGAGGCGGAGCAGGCGCGCATCCGGGAGGCTATGCTGGCGGCGATCCGCGACTCGGTCCTCCCCGCGTACGTCAAATTCGCCAGGTTCGTCAAGGAGGAGTACGCCCCCAAGGGACGCACCGAGCCCGGCATGTGGTCGCTGCCGGACGGCGACGCCCGCTACGCTTGGCGGGTCAAGCAGATGACCACCACCGATCTCACCCCGGAGCAGATCCACCAGCTCGGCCTGCGCGAGGTGGCCCGCATCGAGGGTGAGATGCTGCAGGTCGCCAAGAAGCTCGGCTTCAGCGATCTCAAGAGCCTGAACGCCGCCATCGAGAAGGACCCCAAGCTGCACGCCCACTCGCGTCAGCAGATCCTCGACACCTATACCAAGTACATCGACCAGATGTACGCCAAGCTGCCGCAGCTCTTCGGCCGCCTGCCCAAGGCCAAGGTGGTGGTGGTGCCGACCGAGGATTTCCGCGAGAAGGAGGCCTCGGCGGCCGAGTACCAGACCGGCGCTCCCGACGGCTCGCGCCCCGGCCGCGTGCAGGTGAACACCGGCGATCCCGAGAGCCGCAAGACCATCACCATGGAGTCCACCGCCTACCACGAGGGCGTGCCCGGCCACCACATGCAGCTCTCGATCGCCCAGGAGCTGCCGACGCTGCCGCCGTTCCGCCAGCAGGGGGGCTACACGGCCTTCGCCGAAGGGTGGGCGCTCTACTCGGAGCGGCTGGGCAAGGAGGTCGGCTTCTACCAGGACCCCTACAACGACTACGGCCGCCTGCAGGACGAGATGCTGCGCGCCATCCGCCTGGTGGTCGACACCGGGTTCCACTACAAGCGCTGGACGCGCGACCAGGTGGTGCAGTTCTTCCACGACCACTCGGGGACCGACGAGGTCGAGGTGCAGAGCGAGACCGACCGCTACATCGTCTGGCCGGGCCAGGCGCTCGCCTACAAGATGGGCCAGCTCAAGATCCTGGAGCTGCGCGAGAAGGCGAAGAAGGAGCTGGGCCCGAAGTTCGACATCCGCGAGTTCCACGACCAGGTCCTCGGCGCCGGCGCCCTGCCGCTCGACGTGCTCCAGGAGCAGATCGAGGGGTGGATCAAGGCGGAGAAGGGATGAAGAAGGCGGCGTAGGGCGGCTACAATCCCCGGCAAGGAGGAAGACCATGTCCGAAGCCATAGACCTGAAGCAGGTCGTCGAGGGGAACGACGGGATCTCGGTGATCCGGGGGAGCGGCATCTGCCGGGGGTGGAACAACATCCAGTACAAGGCCGGCCTGTCGGCCAAGAACGTCAACGCCAGGAAGCTGTCGATGAACGTGGCCACCATCCCGCCGGGCGGTGTGGCCTACGCCCACATCCACGTCGATTTCGAGGTGATGCTCTACATCCTCCAGGGGCGGGTCCGCCACGAGTACGGCCCAGGCCTCAGGAAGGCGGTGGAGAACGGGGCGGGGGACTTCATCTTCATCGAGCCCGGCGTCCCCCACGAGGTCTTCAACCTGAGCGACAGCGAGCCCGTGGTGGCGGTGGTGGCCCGCTCGGACGCCTCGGAGTGGGAGAACATCGTGAATTACGACCGGAATAGCGAGTAGCCCCCGCCCGGAACCTCACCATGCCCATCGCCCTCCCACCGTCGGAGAGAGGGGAGCTCGGCTGAGGCAGTGGTGCCTGTAGGAAGCCGGCCATCCGACCGATCCGACCGCGTTCCCCCTCTCCCGGACGGTGGGAGGGCGATGGGCATGGTGAAGTTCCGTCATAGATCCATTACAATAAGCCCCACAAGTCGAGAGGCAATTCCGCTCTCACGGCCAGGAGGAAGTTTCTCCCATGCCCCTACTCCAGAGGATTGGCGTCTTTGTGCTCGGGTGGGCGGGGTTCCTGGTGACCACGATGCCGGCCGGCGCGAGCCTCGTGCCGGTCGCCACCGCCGCGCAGCTGCTCGCCGCGGTCAACAACGCTCAACCGGGCGACGTCATCACGCTGGCGCCCGGGACCTACGACCTCAGCCAGACGCTCTACTGCGATACCCCGGGCACCGCCGCGCAGCCGATCACGGTGCAGGCCACGGCCCTGGGGTTGGCCAAGATCCGCTTCAACACCGTCGAGGGGTTCCGGATCTCGGCCCCCTACTGGGATTTCGAAAATCTGGACATTCAGGGGGTCTGCCCGTCGGATTCCGACTGCGAGCACGCCTTCCACATCGGCGGCGGCGGGGACTTCACCCGCATCCGCAACTCGCGCCTGCACGACTTCAACGCCGAGATCAAGGGCAACGGCGACGGCACCCCGCCCGTCTTCCCCAACGACGTGCTGATCGAGGGCAACGAGCTGTTCGACGCGGCGCCGCGCCAGACCTCCAACCCGGTGACGCCGATCGACGTCGTGGGCGGGCGCCGCTGGGTGGTGCGCGGCAACTTCATCCACGACCACGCCAAGGCCCAGGGGGACCAGATCAGCTACGCCGCCTTTCTCAAGGGAAACTCGCGCAACGGCACCTTCGAGCGCAACCTGGTGATCTGCGAGCGGGACACCGCCGGGTTCGTCCGCCTCGGGCTGTCGTTCGGCGGGGGAGGGACGTCCCCGGAGTCGATCTGCGAGGACGGCACCTGCACGCCGGAGCACCAGAACGGCGTCATGAGGAACAACGTCATCGTCAACTGCCCGGCGGACGTGGGGATCTACCTCAACAAGGCCCAGGGGACGGCGATCTACAACAACACGATCTACAACACCACGGGGATCGATGTCCGCTTCACGGCGAGCACGGCCGACCTGCGGGACAACCTCCTCTCGGGGGCGATCCGCAACCGGGACGGCGGCACCAGCACGCAGGGGTCGAACCTCACCGGGATCTCCCTCGCGCAGTGGGCCGCCTGGTTCGTGAGCCCGGCCACCGCCAACTTCGCGCTGCTCGACGGCTCCCAGATCGTCAATCTCGGCCAGCCCCTGGCGCAGGTGACCGACGACTACTGCGGCAAGCTGCGCAGCGACGGCGCCCCGGACCTCGGAGCGGTCGAGTACGGCGGCCTGGGGATCTGCGACACCACCCGACCCGGCGGGGGAGCGGGAACGGCGCTCCTCCGCGACGGCTTCGAGTCGGGCGGGGTGGGGGCGTGGACGGTGGGCCCCTGAAGCCCTCCCTCCAAAGCTGATACCATCCCCCCTCCGCAGTCGGGAGGTTTGCATCGTGCCGGATTTCCAGCAATACATCGGGGTGCGCTACTCGGGCCGCAAGGACCCCGGCGATCCCATCCGTGAGATCAAGGTCTTCGCCGCCGTGGAGGATCACGAGGTCTTCCGCGAGCTCAACCAGGGGCATCCGTCCGGCCGGTGGAGCCGGCGGGACCTCGCCGAATGGCTGCTCGGCAGGATCACCGGCCCCGAGCCGGTCGTGGTGGGGATCGACCACGCCTTCTCGTTCCCCCAGAGTTACATGGACCGCCACGGCCTGAAGAGCTGGGGCGCCTTTCTCCAGGACTTCGAGGAGAATTGGCCGACGCACAAGCTGGCCGTGCGCGAGCTGCTGCCGGGCAACCCCCGCACCGGCGATCCGGACGAGCACCGCCTCGCCGGCCAGTGGACCGCCTTCCCCAAAAGCGTCTTCCATTTCGACATCCAGGACAGCCTCGCCAAGGCCACTCACGCCGGCCTCCCGTGGCTCGACTACCTCCGCCGCGCCGGCGACCGCGCCCACTTCTGGCCGTTCGACGGCTTCGAGGTCAAGAAGGGGAGATCGGTGGTGGCCGAGGTGCGGCCCGCCCGGCTGCGCCACCGCTACCGCAAGGAGGGCTTGGCGCAGCAGGAGCAGGACGCCTACGCCGTCTGCGCCTGGCTTCAGGAGCGGGATCAGCTCGGCCTTCTACGTCCCTACTTCACGCCGCCGCTCGCGCAGGAGGAGAAAGAACGGGCGCGGCTGGAGGGATGGATCCTGGGAGTGGCCTGAAGACCCTTCGCCTTTGTCCGGGCTTTTGCTCCGGCGAACCGATAGCGCCCCTGGCGGGACCTACAGGGCAGACGTCGCGGCACCGCGCGAGGAGGGAGCGTTGGAATATCCGCCCCAACGAAGGTTGTTGCAACAGACGATGAGTAGCAACCGCTCCCTCAGCCAGGAGATCCATCAGGAGAAACCCTTCGCCGGCCTGGAAGAGGAGGCGTTCCTCGGCCTCCAGCGCACGGCGAGCCTGCTCATGCAGGCGCTCGGGCGCGAGCTCAAGGGGCACGACCTCTCGCCGGCCCAGTACAACACGCTGCGCATCCTCCGCGGGGCCCAGCCCGACGCCCTCACCTGCGGCGGTCTTACTTGTGGAGAAATCGGCGAGCGGCTGGTCAGCCCGGGTCCGGATGTGACGCGCCTCCTCGATCGGCTGGAGCAGCGGGGGCTCGTCACACGGCTCCGCGACGCCGAGGACCGGCGGGTGGTGCGGGCGCGCATCACACAGGCGGGGACCGCTCTCCTGGCCGGGCTGGACGAGCCCGTGGACCACACCCTCCTCAGGCTGCTCGGGAGCCTCGGTCCGGCGAAGCTGCGGACCCTCATCGAGCTGCTCGAGGCGGCCAGGGCCGCCACGTAGAGCCCGCCGAAAATTTTTTTGTCCGAATAGTTGTTGTAACAGACATCGTAAAGACAGCGAAAGGACCTACACCTCATGCGCAAACCGATCGCAGGCATCCATCACGTCACCGCCATGGCCGGAGACCCGCAGGCGAACGTCGATTTCTATACGGGTGTCCTGGGGCTGCGGCTGGTGAAGAAGACGGTGAACTTCGACGATCCCGGCACCTACCACCTCTACTACGGCGACGAGGTGGGGCATCCGGGGACCATCATGACGTTCTTCCCCTGGCCGCTGGCGCGCCGGGGCGTCCAGGGAGCCGGGCAGGCGACCGTGACCGCGTTCGCGGTGCCCCAGGGTTCGCTCGGCTTCTGGACGGAGCGGCTCGAGCGTCTGGGGGTCCCGTTCGACGGGTCCAAGACGCGTTTCGAGGAGGAGGTGCTGACCGTGCTCGATCCGGACGGCCTGCGTCTGGAGCTGATCGCCCGGGCCGGTGATACCAGGCCGGGTTGGGACAAGGGTCCGGTGCCGGCCGAGCACGCCGTGCGCGGCTTTGACGGCGTGACGCTCACCGAGTGGAACCTCGACGTCACCGAGCGGGTGATCGCGGGCACGATGGGCTTCAAGAGAGTGGGGGAGCAGGGGGACCGGGTGCGCTTCGCGGCCGGCTCCTCGCGGGTGGACGTGCTGGCCTCCCCCTCGGCGGCGCGCGGCCACATCTCGGCCGGCACGGTGCACCACGTGGCCTTCCGGGCCGCCGACGAGGCGGACCAGCTCGCCTGGCGCGAGGCGGTCGCGGAGGCCGACCTCTACGTGACGCCGGTGCTCGACCGGCAGTACTTCCGGTCGATCTACTTCCGCGAGCCCGGGGGCGTGCTGTTCGAGATCGCGACCGATCCGCCGGGCTTCACCCGCGACGAGACGGTCGAGAGCCTGGGCACGGGGCTGAAGCTGCCGCCGTGGCTGGAGGAGAGCCGCGCGCGCATCGAGGCGGTGCTGCCGCCCATCGAGGTGCATGAGACGGCGGGAGGTGCCGCCTGATGGATAGACAAACCGGTCCGCATCAGGGTCAGCCTCTCGTCCGGGCGGGCCGTCCGGTGGAGGAGGCCGCCGCGGCCATGGTGATGGTGCACGGCCGGGGGGCCACGGCGGAGAGCATCCTGGAGCTGCGGCACGAATTCGCGGCGCCGGACCTCGCCTACGTCGCCCCTCAGGCGGCGGGGTACACCTGGTATCCCTACAGCTTCCTGGCGCCCATGGAGAGGAACGAGCCGGGCCTCTCCTCCGGGCTGGCCCGCATCGGCGAGGTGCTGGCCGGATTGGCGGCGGCGGGGATTCCGCCCGAGCGCACGTTCCTCCTGGGCTTCTCCCAGGGGGCCTGCCTCACCCTGGAATTCGCCGCTCGCAACGCCAGGCGCTATGGCGGCGTCTTCGGTCTCTCCGGCGGGCTGATCGGCCCGCCGGGCACGCCGAGGGAGTACCCGGGCTCCTTCGCCGGCACGCCGGTCTTCCTGGGCTGCAGCGATCGCGATCCGCACATCCCGCGCGAGCGGGTGGACGAGACCGCCGAGGTGCTGCGGCGGATGGGGGCCGAGGTCACCGAGCGGATCTACCCCGCGATGGGGCATACGGTGAATTTGGATGAGGTGGAATTCGTGCGGGGCCTGATTACGCCGGTTCTGCGATGAATTCGTAGGGGCGGCCCTGTGTGGCCGCCCTGTTCCGTGGGCCATCCCCCACCCTGGGCGGCAACACTGGGCCGCCCCTACATTCATGGCTTCGTTTCCGCCGCCTTCGGGCCCCCCTCCGCCGGCCGGTTCTTCACATACTTGTCCAGCCAGTCATAGCTCTCCGCCAGCGCGTCCAGCACGGATTCCCGGCCGCGGTAGCCGTGGGCCTCCAGCGGCAGGTAGACCAGCTTGGCGGTGGCGCCGTTGCCTTTGAGGGCGTTGAAGAAGCGCTCGCTCTGGATGGGATCGGTGCCGGAGTTGTTGTCCGCCTGGCCGTGGATGAGGAGGATCGGCGTCTTGACCTTGTCGGCGAACATGAAGGGGGACATCTGCATGTAGATCTCTGGCGCGTGCCAGAGGTCGCGCTCCTCGGCCTGGAAGCCGAAGGGGGTGAGCGTGCGGTTGTAGGCGCCGCTCTCGGCGATCCCGGCCGCGAAGAGGTCCGAGTGGGCCAGCAGGTTGGCGGTCATGAAGGCGCCGTAGGAGTGGCCGCCGATGGCGATCCGCCGCCGGTCCGCCACGCCGCGCCGGACCACCTCGTCGACCGCGGCCTGGGCCGAGGCCACGAGCTGTTGCACATAGGTGTCGTTCGGCTCCTTGCTCCCCTCGCCCACGATCGGCATGCTGGGGTTGTCCAGCACGGCGTACCCTTGCGTCAGCCAGACCAGCGGCGAGCCGGCGCCGGCCCGCGCGAAACGGTAGGGGGAGTCGGTGACCTGCCCCGCGGCGTCGGCGCTCTTGAACTCCAGGGGGTAGGCCCACATCACCATGGGCAGCGGGCCGTCCGCCGGCTTCCACCCCGCGGGCGTGTAGAGGGTCGCCGTGAGCTGCACGCCGTCGGCGCGCTGGTAACGGATCAGCTCCTTGTGGATGCCGACGAGCTGCGGCGTCGGGTGGGGGAAGCGGGTGAGCTGGCGCTGCTTGCCGCCCGGAGAAAGATCGCGGGCCCAGTAGTTCGGCGGCTGGTCCACCGTCTCCCGGCGCACCAGGAGCTGGCGCCCGGCGCCGTCCAGCAGGTCGACCGGGACCTCGAAGTACGGGGCCTCGGAACGGAAGAGCCGCTGGGTCTTATGGCTGGCGAGGTCGAGCGTGTCGAGGAACGGCCGGTTCCCCTCGGTCGAGGCGCCGGCGCCCACCAGGAAGAGGGTCTTGCCGTCGTCCGCCGTGCGCAGCACGGTCCGGCCGCGGGAGTCGAAGGTGGAGAGCGGGTTTCCGGGGTCGCCGTAGCGGTCCTCGGACGAGCGGTCGAAGAGGGAGACGGGAGCCGTCTGCGGATGGCCCGGCTGCACGATCCAGGTGCGCGTGCGGCGCGTCTTGAACCAGGATTCCTCGATCAGGGCCAGGCCGTCGTTCCCCCAGTTGACGCCGGAGAAGCGGTACCCCAGGGTGGCGAGCGGCGTGGGGTCTCCCTGGAAGGGCGCGGGGAGCAGGAGGGCGCGGTCGCGCTCGGCGGCCGGCTTGCCGGCGTCGCCGCCGTCGAGGGCCTCCAGCCAGAACAGGGCCGCCGGAGCGTCCTGGCGCCAGGAGACGTCGCGCGGGCCGGTGGCCACGCTGTCGAAGGCGATCGGGATCTCCTCCTGGAGCGGCAGGTCGGCGATCTGGCGGACCACCTTGCCGTCGAGGTCCCAGACCTCGATCCGCCGCGGGAAGCGCTCGGCGGGGACGAGATAGGAGAACGGCCGGTGGACCGTCTCGATGAGCAGGTAGCGGCCGTCCGGCGAGGGGGAGAGGTCGAAGATCAGGCCGGCCGGACCGATCGGCGTGACCTGGCCGTCGAGGGTGACGCGGGCGACGCGCGACGTAAGGTAGTGCTCGAGGAGCTTCTCGTCGGAGGGGCTCTTGAGGAGGTCCTGGAAGGTGCGGGCGGGCGCCGCGCGGCCGGCGCTCTCGCGGATCACCGGTCCGGCGGGGACGTCCGAGGCCGACGGCTCGGACCCGAGGTCGGGAGCGACCAGGGCGCAGACCAGGGTCCGCGAGTCGGCCAGCCACCGGGGTCCGACGGAGGCGGTCAGGTTGAGGCCGCCGGCCAATCTGCGCGCCGTCCCGGTGGCGAGGTCGGCCACCCACAGCTCGGCGCCGTCCTCCCGGATGTTGGTGAAGGCCACGCGCGCGCCGTCGGGGGACCATTCGAGGTCGCCGAGGCGGGAGCCGTCCGGCAGGCCGGAGACCGGCCGCTCGGCGAGGTCGGAGAGGCGCACCAGGCGCAGCCCGGTGATGTAGCTGGCGCGGCTGGGGGCGTGGGTACGCGGCCGGATGCGCAGCCCGCCCAGCCGCAGCTCCCGTTCGGCCAGCTCGGCGATCGGCGGCAGGCTGGGCCGGTCCAGGACCAGCAACCACTGCCGGTGGGGGTCGAGCGCCACGCCGGGAGTGGGCGGCGCGTCGATGATGTCGACCAGGGTCTGCGGCGGCGTCCGGTAGGCGTTGTCGGCCGGCGCCGGGGTTGCTGCGGCGGCGGGAAGGGTCAGCAGGAGGGCCAGCACCGAAGCTAGCCGAATGCGGAAAGAGCGCATGCCACGGGTCTCCTTTGGCGAATCCGTACCCGTTGATCATACCCGGCGGCGAGCCCCACCGGTACGTAATTTGGTATGGTAATCGCTGTATTGCAACGTGCAGGGGCTCGCCGTTGTCCGCATTGCCGCTTCGCCAACCCGAATCCGACCTCCGGGACCGGCTTCTCTGGATAGGGACCGGCCCCGGCGCGTCGGCAGAGGATCTCGCGGCGATCTGCGAGATCGAGGAGATCCCCGCGAGCGCCGCCCTCGCCGCCATCCCGGCGCGCCAGCCCGACGTGGTGGTCGCCCGGATGGAGGAGGGGGGGCTCGATCTTCTGCGCGAGCTGCGCCGCGATCCGCGCACCCGCGATCTCCCCGTCCTGCTCGTGGGCCCGCGCGAGGAGCGCTGTCTGGACGCCCTGGAGGCCGGCGCCAGCGACGTCCTGGTGGAGCCGTTCTCCCCCCGGGCGCTGGCGGTGCGCGTGGCCGCGGCCCTGCGCGCGGCGCGCGCCCGCCGCGAGGCCCTGCTGCGCGAGCGCGACCTGCAGGCCGAGGCGCAGATGGCGGCCGAGGCCCTGGACCGCAGCGAGGAGCGCTTCCAGGCCTTCCTGCGCAACAGCCCCGTGGCCTCGTGGCTGACCGACGAGGAAGGGAGGATCCTCTTCCTCAGCGAGCCCTACACCCGCATGTTCGGCATCCGGCCGGAGGACGCGATCGGCCGCTCCCCGTTCGACCTCTACCCCCACGCCTTCGCCCAGACCTTCTACGACAACGTACGCGCCGTGGCCGAGACCGGCGGCACCCTGGAGACGATCGAGAACGCGCCGCGGTCGGACGGCTCCCTCGGGCACTTCCTGGTCTTCAAGTTCCCGGTGCGCGACGAGAGCGGCCGGCTGCTGGTGGGAGGGGTGGCGGCCGACATCACCGACATGAAGCGGGCCGAGGAGGCGCTGCGCGAGAGCGAGGAGCGCTTCCGCCTCGCCACCGAGGCGGTCAACGGCATGATCTTCGACTGGTCGCTCGCCACCGACGCCGTCCAGCGCTCCCAGGGTCTCCTCCCCCTGCTCGGTTACTGGCCGCATGAGGTGGAGGGCCAGCTCGACTGGTGGAGGGAGCGGATCCATCCCGAGGACCTCGCGCGCGTCCATCGGGAGATCTGGGGGGCCATCGAAAACGGCAGCCCCTCCTTCAGCTCCGAATACCGGTCGCTGCACCGCGACGGCCACTGGGTCCACGTCTGGGACAAGGGGCTGATCGTCCGCGACGCCGAGGGAAGGCCGGTGCGCGTGGTCGGCAGCACGATCGACGTCAGCGACCGCCGGCGGGCCCAGGAGGAGCTGGAGCGGGCCCACCGGGAGGCGCAGGCGGCCAACGAGGCCAAGGACCGCTTCCTGGCCACCCTCAGCCACGAGCTGCGCACGCCGCTCACCCCCGTCCTCGCCGTGCTCTCGCGCCTCGAGGCCGACCGCGGGCTTGAGGGGCATGAGGACGACCTCGCCACCCTCCGGCGCAACGTCGAGCTGGAGGCGCGGCTGATCGACGACCTGCTCGACCTCACCCGCATCGCCAGCGGCAAGCTCGAGCTCCACCGCCGCCAAGTCGATGCCCGGGAGATCATCGAGCACGCGCTCTCGACCGTGCGGGCGGAGCTGGAGGCCCGGGGGCTGCGCCTGGACGTGGCGCTGGCGGCCGCGAGCCACCGCGTCTGGGCCGACACCCCGCGGCTCACCCAGGTGCTCTGGAACCTGCTGAGCAACGCCGTGAAGTTCACGCCCGCGGGGGGCGCCGTCGCCGTGCGGTCGGGCGTGGACGAGCGCTCGCGGGAGCTGGTGATCGAGGTGCGCGACACCGGCCTCGGCATCGCGCCGGACGTCTTGCCGCGCATCTTCGAGGCCTTCGAGCAGACCGACCGGCGGATCACCCGCAAGTTCGGCGGCTTGGGGCTGGGGCTCGCCGTCAGCCGCGCCATCGTCGACCTCCACGGCGGCCGGCTCACGGCGGCGAGCGAGGGGCGGGGGCGCGGCGCCGCGTTCACCGCCCGCCTGCCGCTCGGCGGCGTCCAGGAGGAGCTGGAGGAGACCGGCGTCTGGCTCCCTCGCTC
Source organism: Thermoanaerobaculia bacterium (assembly GCA_036497345.1). Lineage (GTDB taxonomy): Bacteria > Acidobacteriota > Thermoanaerobaculia > Multivoradales > UBA5704 > DATARR01. The sequence goes on along the minus strand of DASXJP010000197.1, from coordinate 2,699 downwards.
CCGTCCCTCCTCCGTCTCCGTGCAGCCCGACCGGGCGTTGCGCATCCTCCTGGTCGAGGACCACGAGGACACCGCCCGCGCCATGGCCGACCTGTTGGAGCTGATGGGGCACGAGGTGACGCTGGCGGGCTCCGTGTCCGCGGCCCTCGCCGCCGCCGAGGAGATCCAGGCCCAAGGGATCGATCTCGTGGTGAGCGATCTGGGCCTCCCCGACGGCTCCGGCCAGGACCTGATGCGCGAGCTCATCCGGCTCTACGGCTGGAAGGGGATCGCCCTCTCGGGGTATGGTATGGAGGAGGATGTCCGCCGCAGCCGCGAGGCCGGCTTCGCCCGCCACCTCACCAAGCCGGTCGACCTCGACACCCTGCGGGCGGCCATCCGCCAGGTCGCCGGTTGAAGGGAGATCCGCATGGCGCAGCTCAACTTCCTGCTGGGACGGAACACGGCCTACTTCCATCTCCAATACCCGCTGCCGGATTTGAAGTGCGTCCCCGTCAAGGGCACCTTCGACTGCAAGGACCTGGCGCCGTTCAACTGCCAGCTCCCCCATCCCGAGGTGATCGACGGCGCGGGAGGCACGCCCAACCAGAAGACCGAGCGGGTGGCCAACCAGATCGTATACTACTTCTTCACCAATCCCGACCGCCAGAAGGCGCCGTCGGTCTACAAGTCGGCGGAGCTCTTCTTCAACGCCCAGGCGAAGAACACCGGCAACCAATGCGTCGGCCAGGCGGACGAGGCGCTGACGGTGAGCCACGGCCCCATCTGGTGGCGCGCCATCGCGAGCCTGCGGATCACCAGTTGGGGGATCGCCAACGGCAAGGTGCCCTGGTTCAAGGACAAGGGCCTGGAGCAGGCCGTCCTCGCCTGGATCCAGTGGCATCAGGACCTCAGCGCGCTTGGGGAGATCCAGGGTGGCCCCCAGAGGGGGAAGGTGCTGCTGCCGGGCGCCCGCTGGTCCGGGGCCCCCACGCTGTTTCCAGACCCCTGCCCCAAGATGGTCGCCCTTGACCCGCAGCCCGGACAGCCCTATCCCAGAGACCCGATGACCGATCAGGTGAGCAACGTCATCTATCAGCTCATCAAGACCGGGAGCGTCTCCGGGGTGCCCTGGAAGCTCGGCAAGAATTTCTGGACCCTCGATCCCTGCGCTCTCGACCGGGTCGGCGCGCCGCTGGTCAAGTCCGCCCTCGAGAAGGGCCTCACCTTCAGCGCTCAGGCCGGTCAGCCGAAGCTGCACTCCCAACTGGTGGTGGACCGCTATCCCGGCGGGCACGTGGCGCACTACCCGTGCGGGATGCCCGAGGCCCTGAAGCCTTCGATCTGGGGCTGGGCGGACTACACCACCGGCTGCATGAGCCTCTCCGTGGACGGCGACCCGAAGCCGCCGGAATTCAGTGGGGAGAGTAAGCGGACCGTGGTGGATTCGTTCGTGCCGTGCCCGCAGGGGGACGCTGAAGCTTGACGGCCAAAGCTCCCCGGGGTTGCCGGGGGGCCGGGGAGAAAATGCCCGTGCCGGAGCATTCAGTTGACGCGCTGTATCTAAATAATCTAAGCTATTCATGCAAGTCGCGCGCTGTGGTGCCCTGCATCGGATGGCCGCCGGAGGGGCGTCCTGCGGGGAGGACGAAACCGAGGAGAAGAGGGCCCTCATGATCTTGAGCCGTGGTCAACTCATCACAGTTGCTCTGGTGGCGCTGGCCATCCTGCTGCCGGGCGCCGCCGACGCCCAGGGCAATTGCTGTAGCTGTAGCTTCGACGGTACGAATTGCTCGGCTTGCTGCTACGTCGATCAGACGCCAAGCTGCGTTGTCGACAGCTCCGGTTCGATTCTCTTCTGTAGCTGCACGTGCGAGCCGAAGGGTGGTGGTGGTGGTGGTGGTGGCGGCGGTGGTGCCGGCGGCTGCGCTCTGAGGCTCAGCTCCCATACGATCGTGATGGGCGCAGATCGAGGAGCGGATCGAGGAGCCAAGCTCGCCGGCTACCAGCTTGGATTCGGCCTCCTGCATCCGGGAAAGCGGCGGGAGGGTTCCTTCAACTTCGAGGAATGGGCGCTCGTATCGTCAGAGGGCGCCGTGCTGAGAGCCTCGACGGGCGAGTTCGCGGACCGTGTCCAGAACGAGGCCGAGCGCTTTCGGCCACGAGGGAAGGGTTCCTCTCCCTCCACCGTCCTCGTGATCGAGGACGCGGATCATCCCCACAACAGCCGGGAGATCCCCGTCCCGGCAGTGGCACCGATCGACTTCGACGCGGGGCTGCCGATGAGCGTAGCCGGCCAGGAGATGTGGTTCCGGGCCGAGATCGGGGAGGACGGGGTGATCGATCAGATGATCCTCTTGAATATCCCCGATGATCTCGTATCGGGCAAGGACCTCGTGGAGGGCTCGCTCAACGACCGATTGCGAGAGCGCCTGAGCCTTCGCTACGCCGACGCAAGACGGCATCGCGTCGTGGTGTTCGGCTTGGTGCGTGCCAATACAAAGGGCCATCTCGTGATGACGAGATCCCATGTGATCCTCCCCAAATGCTGCTGCAATGGGTATCACTGCGTTTGAGCGTTCCGTCCTTCGGATGGTCGGGGACCGGCCCGGAAGGCTGGCGCCAACGCCTCCAAGGCTTAGGGTTCCCGGCCTGGAAGCTTGGCGCCAACGAATAGCGGCTAAGTCCTTTGGTTTGTTTGGTGGGCCGTCAGGGACTCG
>DASXJP010000196.1:0-7741 GCA_036497345.1 Thermoanaerobaculia bacterium | reverse complement strand
CGCCGGCTCCGTGCCGCGGCTCTCGGCGAAGAAGTTCGAGATCTCCACCGGACTGCCGTCCTCGAAGACCTGGAAGTCCTCCTTCTTCAGGCCGGTGATGGGCTGCCCCTTCTTGTCGGTCACGTAGACGTCGAGGTTGACCACGCTGACCTCGATCGACTCCTTGAAGCTCTCTCCGGAGGGAGGCTCCTCGGCGGCGCGGGACGGGACGGAGGCCAGGAGCAGGCCGAGCGCCAGCCCGGCGGCCCCTCGGAAGCAAAAACGAAGACAGGTCATCATGGGATTCTCCTCTGCGATCACTTCCGCGCGGCGGCTTCCCCGGCGCCGACCGTGAGCTCCCGCCGGAGATAGGACGTCGCCGCCGCCAGCTCGTCGCGGATGCCCACCCCCAGCGCGTAGAACCCCGGCTTCAGGGGGATGGTGATCTCGTGGGTGTACTCCTTCTTCGAGCCGGCCTCGGCCTCGGGGACCTCCACCGTCACCATCTTGGTCTGGCGGACGGGCGTCGTCGAGCCCTCGCCGCTCGCCACCACGTACAGGCGGAGCTGCCCCTGCCGGCTCGCGCCGTTCGGCTGCAGGAAGAGCTTGGATACCGGCACCTTGATCCGCACCAGGGTCTCCCCGCGCTTCCAGTCCGGGATGACTTCCAGCTTCGTTTCCAGCGGATTGTCCTCCGGGCCGAAGCGCATCACGGCCAGGGTGGCCTCGGCCACGGTCTCGCTCACCGGCTTGTCGCGGTACCACTGGCGGTAGCGCACCTGGGCCCCCCGGGTCTTCACCTTCACCTCGATCTTGTGCTCGGCCTCGTCGCCCGGCCGCTTCGGCTGATAGCCGATCGAATAGTAGGTCGCGAAATCCTCGGCGACCCTGGCCAGCGCGCCGGGCACGTCCGTGGCGTTGAGCAGGGCCCGCCCTCCGGTGTCGTCGGCCAGGAAGCGGAGCCCGGCCTGGCGGATCTCCAGGGAGATCGAATCGAACAGGCCGACCGAGCTGCTGTCCCGCGTGCCATAGGCCTCGATGGGATAGAAGGCCACGCGGTTGCGGCTGGCGTGCGAGGTGATCTGGCGGAAACGCGTCGTCATGTCGTACTTCTCGGCGTTCATCGCCGAGACCCGCTGGGTGATCGAGGGCTGCCTGGCGGCGCGGGAGTAGGCGGTGTACAGGTCCAGGCCGGGGGTGATCGGCAGGCCGTCGCTCACGTAGAGGACGGCCTTGCGGCCGGGCACGCCGGCCAGCCAGCTCACCACCGAGTCGAGCGCGTCGAGCGCTCCCTGCACCATGAGGCCCTCCTCGCTGGCCCAGGACTCGATCTGATTCTCGATCTCCATACCCCGGGTCGACTCCCCGCCGCGCTCGCCGCCTATCTGCGCGGCCCAGATGCTGTTCATGGCCTGGTTGAAGCTCTGCTGATACTTGCGGATGTCGGTGGGGAGATTCAGGATCTCCGCGAGATCCGCGTCCACGACCTCGAGATCGGCCGTGAACTGGCGGCGGATGTCCAGCTTCTGAGCGTAGCGGACCAGCATCACCTCGTCCCCCGGCTTCAGCTCGGAATGCAGGAACTTTCCCGTGCTCTGGAGGATCCGCATGCGGTTCGCCTGCGAGAGGTTGACGTCGTCGACGAACACCACCAGCCGCAACCGCTGCGACACGGGGCGCTCCGGGGCGGCCGCCGGGCCGGAGCCGCCGGAGACGGCCGGAGCCGCCGGCTCCGTGCCGCGGCTCTCGGCGAAGAAGTTCGAGATCTCCACCGGACTGCCGTCCTCGAAGACCTGGAAGTCCTCCTTCTTCAGGCCGGTGACGGGCTGCCCCTTCTTGTCGGTCACGTAGACGTCGAGGTTGACCACGCTGACCTCGATCGACTCCTTGAAGCTCTCTCCAGAAGGAGGCTCCTCGGCGGCGCGGGACGGGACGGAGGCCAGGAGCAGGCCGAGAGCCAGCCCGGCGGCCCCTCGGGAGCAAAAACGAAAGCAGGTCGTCACGAGATCCTCCTCTCCCCGGAATGAAGGAAGCGATGCGCGGTTTCCTTTCATTCGAGCAAAAATCGTACCGCGTCCAACTGCGAAAAACAGCCCTTTTCCGCCCACTTCGGAGGCCGGCGGGGTCCCCTTTTGAGGACGGCTGGCTCGCTTTTCGCAGACGAAAGAGAGGGTCTGTGCCGTAGGTTTTCTGGTAGAATGCCGCAAAGCGGCATTCACACAACGCAACGCGGCAATCGTATCGCAAAAACCCAAGGAGGCCCTCTCATGCCGGAAGACGTCCAGGCAGCCAAGATCGCCGAGAGCTGGGAGAACGATCCCCGCTGGCAGGGTGTGCAGCGGACCTACAGCGCCGAGGACGTCGACCGGCTGCGCGGCACCGTCCGGGTCGAATACACCCTCGCCCGCCTGGGGGCCGAGCGGCTGTGGAAGCTGATGCGGGAGCGCGGCTACGTGCCGGCGCTGGGAGCGCTGAGCGGCAACCAGGCCATCCAGCAGGTGCAGGCGGGGCTGGAGGCCATCTACTGCAGCGGCTGGCAGGTGGCGGGGGACGCCAACGAGGCCTGCGAGGTCTATCCCGACCAGAGCCTCTATCCCGCGAACAGCGTGCCGAAGCTGGTCAAGCGGATCAACAACGCTTTACTTCGGGCCGACCAGATCCAGCACGCCGAGGGGCATGAGGGGCCGTACTGGATGGCGCCCATCGTGGCCGACGCCGAGGCGGGGTTCGGGGGTAACCTCAACGCCTTCGAGCTGATGAAGGCGATGATCGAGGCCGGCGCGGCCGGGGTCCACTTCGAGGACCAGCTCTCCTCGGCCAAGAAGTGCGGCCACATGGGGGGCAAGGTCCTGGTGCCGACCTCCGAGCTCGAGCAGAAGCTGATCGCGGCGCGGCTCGCCGCCGACATCCTGGGCGTGCCCACCCTCCTGGTGGCCCGCACCGACGCCAACAGCGCGAAGCTGATCACCAGCGACGTCGACCCGCGCGACCACGAATTCATCGGTCCGGAGCGCACGGCCGAGGGGTTCTACCGCTTCCGGGGGGGCCTCGCGGCGGCGATCGCCCGCGGCCTCGCCTTCGCCCCCTGGGCCGACATACTGTGGTGCGAGACCTCGAAGCCGGACCTCGACGAGGCGCGGCAGTTCGCGGACGCCATCCACCGCCAGTTCCCCGGCAAGCTCCTGGCCTACAACTGCTCGCCGTCGTTCAACTGGAAGCAGAAGCTCGATCCGGCGACCATCGCCAGCTTCCAGCGCGAGCTGGGGGCCATGGGCTACAAGTACCAGTTCGTGACCTCGCCGGATTCCACGCGCTCAACCTCAGCATGTTCGAGCTCGCCCGCGCCTACCAGGAGAGCGGCATGACGGCCTACTCCCGCCTCCAGGAGCGCGAATTCGAGAACGAGCGCCTGGCGGGGTACCGGGCGGTGAAGCACCAGAGCTTCGTGGGCACCGGCTACTTCGATCAGGTGGCCCAGGTGATCACCCACGGCGTCAGCTCCACCGCCGCCCTCGCCGGCTCGACCGAGGAGGAGCAGTTCTTCGCGGAGAAGGCGAGCTGAGCTGACCGTCTAGGAGAGATCCCGTAGGGGCGGCCCTATGTGGCCGCCCTGGGCGGGGGAAATTCCCGGCCGTACCAGCCCCCACCCAGGGCGGCCACATAGGGCCGCCCCTACAGATCGACTGGAGGAAAAAGAATATGGCGAACGTCCGTGTCACAGGCCCCGGCTCGCCGGCAACGGAACGGGTCCTCACGTCCGAGGCGCTGGAATTCGTGGGCGAGCTGGCGGGCCGGTTCGGAGCGACGAGGGAAGAGCTGCTCCAGCGGCGGACGGCCCGGCTGGCGGAGCTCGCGGCTGGCGCCAGCCTGGACTTCCCGCGCCTCGACCGCGCGATCCGGGAGACCGCCTGGCAGGTGGCGCCGACCCCGGCGGACCTCCAGGAGCGGAAGGTGGAGATCACCGGCCCGGTCGAGCGCAAGATGATGATCAACGCCCTCAATTCGGGGGCGAGCACCTTCATGGCCGACTTCGAGGACTCCCTCTCGCCCATCTGGATGAACGTCGTCGAGGGGCAGGCCAACCTGATGGACGCGGTGCGGCGCGAGCTCGCCTTCACCAGCCCCGAGGGGAAGGAGTACCGGCTCAGCGACCGCTTGGCCACGCTGCTGGTCCGACCACGCGGCTGGCACCTGGTGGAGCGCCACGTCACACTGGAGGGACGGCCGGTCTCGGCCAGCCTCTTCGACTTCGGCCTCTACTTCTTCCACAACGCCGCGGAGCTCGTACGCCGTGGCTCCGGACCCTACTTCTACCTGCCGAAGCTGGAGAGCCATCACGAGGCGGCGCTCTGGAACCAGGTCTTCAACCTCGCCCAGGACCTGCTCCAGATCCCGCGCGGCACCCTCCGCGCCACCGTGCTGATCGAGACCCTGCCCGCCGCCTTCGAGATGGACGAGATCCTCTGGGAGCTGCGCGAGCACTCCGCGGGCCTCAACGCCGGCCGCTGGGACTACATCTTCAGCATCATCCGCAAATTCCCGTCCGCCGGCGCCGTGCTCCCCGACCGCTTCCAGGTGACGATGAACGTCCCCTTCATGCGCGCCTACACCGACCTGCTGGTCCGCACCTGCCACTCCCACGGGGCCCACGCCATCGGCGGCATGGCGGCCTTCATCCCCAGCCGGAAGGACGAGGAGGTCAACCGCGCCGCCCTGGCGAAAGTGCGCGAGGACAAAGAGCGCGAGGTCCGCCAGGGCTTCGACGGCACCTGGGTGGCCCATCCGGACCTCGTGCCGGTGGCCCGCGAGGTCTTCGACCGCGCCCTGGGAGACCGGCCGCACCAGAAGGACGTCAAGCGCGAGGACGTCGCCGTCACTCCCGCCGCCCTCCTCGATTTCCAGATCGAGGGGGGGCGCATCACCGAGGACGGCGTGCGCTCGAACCTCTCGATCGCTCTCCAGTACCTCGACTCCTGGCTCCAGGGTCAGGGAGCCGCCGGCATCCGCAACCTGATGGAGGACGCCGCCACCGCCGAGATCTCCCGCGCCCAGCTCTGGCAGTGGCTCCACCGCAACGCCAAGCTGGACGACGGCCGGCCGGTTACCGAAGCCCTCTACCGCGAGATGCGCGACCAGGAGCTCCAGGCGCTAGGCGGCCCGGACCACGGCCACATGCGCCAGGCGGTGGAGCTGCTCGACTCGCTGGTGCTGAGCCGGGATTTCGTGCCGTTCCTGACCACTGAGGCGTACAGGTATCTGGAGTAGGGGCGGTCCTGCGTGGGGCCGCCCTGGGTGGGGTAAATCTCCGGCTGACGTGCGCGAGCGCGAAGCTACTCGGTCTCCAGACGCTTTATTTCCGCAAGGAGCTGACGCAAGAACAACAACTGGTACCGATCCTTTGGACGATCGGCATGCTCCTTGGTCTCAATGATCGTTTCGAGATCGAGAACACGCACGCGGAGCTCCGCGACCTCAAGCACTCGGGATCTCTCTACCAGATCACGGTAGGCAAGATTCTTGCCCACCGTACGTAAGACATCGACACGTCCACAGTTTGTATTCAGGAGGTGCACTCTCATGGAGGCCAGCCGGGAAGCGTTGGGCTCGATTTGCCGGCCCGCAGGATCGAAGTAGTGCGCCTCCAACTCTCCCAGCGCCTTGGCCAGGCAGATATTGTTCTGCTCGGAAGCCAGGTAGACGACATCCACGTCTTCGGTGGTGAGAGGAGATCCCTGAAGGATCGCGGCGACACCCCCAACGAGGATGAACTCCACCTGGTTGCGCGTCAATACCCTGAGGACCTCGTCAAACCGGAGCTCGGTGGCCATTCTGTGCGCGGATCCGGATGACGGTATTGATGAAATCCTGGGCGGCCTGCAGACGCTCCGTCGGCGTCAACTTGAGCTTGTCGCGGATCTGACTGACATCGCCCCAGTCCAGCCCCCACTCCGATACCTCCAACTGATCGTAGTCGGTGGGGATCCCTTCCATCTCCGGGTCCTTGGCCTCACCGTCCCGTAGGTCCATGACCGAATCTTACCAAAGATCGAGCGCGACAACGCTGGCCCGGCCCCTTTCGCCGCCCAGCAAGCGAGCCTCCTGGGACCGCCGGCGTCCCCGCCGGCCTTCTAGCCGGACTTTTTTCCCAGACCCCCGAAAAAACCCTCTGTAACTTACTGGCAGCAAAGGCTTTGTCAAAAGAGCCCAGATTTTACGTCTTCTGTGTGTGTATGGGAAGAAAACTCCGCTACATCCCCGATGGAGGCGCCCTGGTCGAGGTCACCTGCCGGACCTTGCAGGGACGCTTGCTGCTCCGGCCCAGCCCGGAGCTCAACGACATCGCCGCGGGCATCCTCGGCAGGGCCCAGCGGCTCTATCCGGTCAAGCTGATCCTCTACAGCCTGTCGTCGAACCACTACCACCTCATCCTCTGGGCCAAGGACGCGAAGCGGCTTTCGGAATTTGCCGGCTACTTCAATTCGAACCTGGCCAGAGAGGTGGGCCGGCTCACGGGCTGGACGGGGAAGATCTGGGAGAAGCGCTACCAGTCGATCCCGATCAGTGACGAGGAGGAGGCGCAAGTCGCAAGATTTCGGTACGTTCTCGGGCACGGGGTCAAAGAAAATTTGGTGGCCCACCTCCGGGAGTGGCCGGGGCTCCACTGCATCCGGCAGCTCGCGGCCGGTGAGCTGCTCACCGGCCACTGGTACGACCACACCCAGGAGCACCTCGCCCGCCGCAAGGGGGAGGACGCCGATCCTGCCAAGCACGCCACGACCGAGACCGTGACCTTCTCGCCGCTTCCCTGCTGGGAGCACCTGTCATCGGAAGCCTATCGGGAGCGCGTTGCGAAGATGGGCCTGGAGATCGAAGAGGAAGCCGCCGCGAGACGGAAGAGGACGGGGGTCAGGCCGTTGGGTGCTGCGAAGATCCTGGCCCAGCATCCCTGGACCCGTCCCGAGCGGGTGAAGAAGTCACCGGCTCCGTTTCTCCACGCGGCAAGCAAGGCCATGCGCCAGGTCTTCTACGAAGGCTTCGCCCTCTTCGTCGCCGCCTACCGCACGGCCGCCGAGAAGCTCAAGAGGGGAGATCCCAAGCCGGGCTTCCCGCTGGGGTGCTTCCCACCGGCGTTGCCGTTCGTGGGCGGGTAGGCCAGACGCCGCGGTTTCGGCCTGAAGACCGGTTGCTTGGCCGCCTGAGTGGAGGTGGAGGGGGGAGAGGTGTATCCGGAGAGGCGATTTCGTGGCTGATTCATGAAGTCGATGTCGCATGTCCGAATCCAAAATGGCCCCGGAGGCCCCGTCACAGCCGCTTCTGAGGGGCTTGACAACGGGATTTGGCTCTCGATGGGCGGTCGGGGGTGGCTCAGGAGAAGAAGGGCTTATCCAGACGGCTGGCACCCTTCCTAAAAGGTGCCAGCCGCCTCTTCGCCTGCCTTTTCGCCTCTTCGGCGGCATCTTCGCGACGCATTCCCGGTAGGCCTCCGGAGACAGATGCTTCCAGCAGGGGAGGGGCGAGATCATACTCTCGGTCGTGGCGCGCTTGGCAGGGTCGGCGTCCTCTCCCTTGCGGCGGGCGTCCGCCACTCGGCTGGCAGTGCGGCACGAAAGGAGGTCTGAAGTGAGAGGCTGTGAAGAAATTCCGGATACCGGGTTCCTGGCACCCCGGGTTCGTGAGATACTTTGTGCATGAGCGATACCTTGTTTCCCATCCCCGAGTCGGAGTCGAAGATCGCGGCCTCCCCCGTGAAGGGGAAGCCGCG
>DASXJP010000195.1:0-9838 GCA_036497345.1 Thermoanaerobaculia bacterium | reverse complement strand
GCCGGCTGTTGACCAGGGCGGTCTCCAGCGGATCGGCGCGCACGAAGCCGTGGACCGGATCGCGGATGGACAGCACGCGGGAGGGCGCCAGTGGCTCCGGGATCAGTTGCTCTCCGGACGGCTGCCCCGGCGGCGGAAGGGGCGCAGCATGTCGAAGACCTGTTTGCGGCTGCGCAGGATCGAGAGCACCGAGAGCCCCCGCTCGGGGAGCGGCTCGGTGAGGAGCTGGAGCTTGCGCACCGCCGGCACGTCCACGCGGGTGGCGATCCGGTTGATCATCTCCTCGAAGGCGCAGTCCCCCGAGGCGAGATCGTCGACGTCGAGCCGCAGCTTGTCCCCCATCTCCGCGGACAGCGCCCGCAGCAGGCGGACGATCGTCTGGCGCACGGCCACGATGCCGGCGTCGCGCTCGTTGAGCCAGGGCTCCTCGACCGGCCGCACCACCCCCTGGCGGTAGGGCCCCGCGATCTCGTGGTCGATCTCGAAGCGCAGCTCGCCGTGGACCAGGATGTCGGCGTGGCCGTCGGGATCGGTCGCGAGGTCCATCACCCGCGCGGCGGTGCCGGCCGAGTAGATCTCGGGGCGCCCCTCGCGGTCGAGCCGCGGGCCGGGCTTCATGAGGACGATCCCGATCCACCGCGACTCCTCGTCGAGCTCCGCGAGGTCGTGGACGAGCCGCTCGTACGCGGGATCGAGGACGTGGAGCTTCAGCTCCGTGCGCGGGAAGTGCACGATGTCGGTGAGAGGGACCAGCGGGAGACGAGCGCCGTCGCCAGCCATGCGGGACATGGAGGGATTGTAACGCAGGCCCGGGCCATCGGTCTCATCCGACGGATCGGTCGGATCGGTCGGATGGTTTCGGGCTGTAGAATCCCCCTCATGCGCCCAATCCCCATTCTCCTCCTCCTGACCCTGTCCCTCCCCCTCCCTCTCGCCGCCCAGACCGACCCCATCGCCGCGGGCGATGCCGCGTGGGCCCGCCGGGCCGAGGGGCACCAGGGGGCGCGGGCCCTCCCCGGGCCGGTCGACGAGGCGATCGCCGACTTCGAGCGCGCGGTCAAGGAGCAGCCGGACCGTCTGGAGGGGGCCTGGAAGCTGCTGCGGGCCCTCCACTACAAGGGGGACTTCACCACCGATTCCAACGACGCCAAGCAGAAGGCCTTCGCCCACGGCAAGGAGGTCGCCGAGGCCGGGATCGACCGCCTGGCCAAGCGGACGGTGGGGAGCCGGCAGAAGCTCGACGCCCTGACCCCCGCCCAGGCCGCGAAGGCCGTGGCGGCGGTGCCCGAGGCTACTCCCCTCTTCCTCTGGTCGGCCGTCCACTGGGGGCTCTGGGGGGACGTCTTCGGCCGGCTGGCCGCCGCGCGCCAGGGGGTGGGGGACAAGGTCCGGCGCTATTCGGAGATCGTGATCGCCCTCGACGAGCGCTACGGGGACGCCGCCGGCCACCGCGTCCTCGGCCGTCTCCACACGCTGGCCCCCAAGGTGCCGTTCTTCACCGGCTGGGTGGACCGCGACAAGGCCGTCTCCGAGCTGCGGCGGGCCGTGGCGCTGGGGCCGGACAGCTTCGACAACCACGTCTTCCTCGCCGAAGCCCTGTTCGAATACCAGCCGGCCAAGGCGGCGGAGGCGCGCGACATCCTGCGCCGCCTGATCGCCCGCCAACCCACCCCCGAGTGGGTGGTCGAGCAGGAGAAGAGCCTCGTCAACGCGCGGGCCCTGCTCGCCAAGCACCCCGGCTGACCGTGGACCCGCGCCAGACCCCGCTGATCGCCGTGGCCGCGGCGGCGTTCCTCGTCGCCCTCAAGGGGGCGGGCGCCTGGATGACCGGCTCCCTCGCCCTCGGCTCGGCCGCGCTCGACTCGGCGGTCGATCTCTTCATTTCGGGCGCCAACTTCCTGGTGCTGCGGGGGAGCGCCAGGCCCCCCGACCAGAACCACGCCTACGGGCACGGCAAGTTCGAGAACCTCGCCGCCCTCGGCCAGGGGCTGTTCCTCGTCGCCGCCGCCGCGGGGCTGGTGTGGACCGGGGTGCGCCGGCTGATCCATGGCGGCAGGCCGGAGCAGACCGGATGGGGCATCGTCGTGCTCGCCGTCTCCCTGGTGGTGAGCTTCGGCGTCGCCCGCACCCTGCGGTGGGCCGCCGGGCAGAGCGGCAGCCCGGCGCTCAAGGCGGACAGCCTCCACTACGCCACCGACCTCTGGGTGAACGGCGCCGCCCTCCTCGCCCTGTTCGTGGTGCGCTTCACCGGCCAGGCCGCCGCCGACCCCCTGGTGGCGCTGGTGGTCGCCGCCTACGTTCTCAAGAGCGGCGTTTCGTTGGCCCTGGAGGCGGCGGGGGACCTCTCGGACCGCGGCCTGCCCCCGGAGGACCTGCGCCGCATCGAGTCGGTGGTCAGCGCCTTCGTCCCCGAGATCCGGGGGATGCACGACCTCAAGACCCGCCGCAGTGGCGGCCTGCGCTTCATCGAGCTCCACCTGGAGATCCCCCGCGCCACCTCTTTCCAGGACGCCCACGACCTCACCGTGCGGGTGCTCCGCGCCATCGAGCGGGAGATGCCGCGGTCGAAGGTGTTCGTGCACAGCGATCCGGTGTGAGGCGGGAGCAACACGGACACACGGACGAACACGGACGAGCACGGACTGACACGGACAGGCACGGCATCTCCTGTCGTCCGTGTCTGTCCGTGTTCGTCCGTGTGTCCGTGTTACGGGTGCATCACCCCCAGCTCCGCGGAGAGCCGTGCCGCCTGGCCGAGGTAGAGGCCGGCGAGGAGGGTGGCGCCGAGGAGGGCGGGGCGGCGCAGGCTGGGGGGGAACCAGCGGGCGCCCAGCAGCAGGAGGGCCGCGGTGGCGAGAGTGAGCCACTGGCCGCGGGCGCCGAGGGCCTGGGCGAGCTGCGCCGGCAGGAGGAATCCGTAGAGGGCGAGGCCCGGACCCGCCGCGGCGGCGAGACGGGGAGGGCCCGGCGCCAGGGCCTCGGCCGCGCCCAGGGCGGCGAGGGCGCGCAGGGCCACCAGGGCCAGGAAGGGAATGGCGGCGCTCTCCGGCCCCTCGCCGATGCGCGCCAGCTCGGCGGCCCAGGTGGCCGCCAGCAGGAAGACCAGGCCGAGGCCCGCGGCGATCCGCCAGCCGGCCGCCTCCAGGCGCCGCCAGGTCAAGAAGAGGAAGAGGTCCGACACCATCAGGGCGAAGAAGAGCACCGTCAGCGTCCGCCCGGCCCGGGAGGCGCCGAGCGGATAGAGACCCTGCACGATGGCGGCGTCGGGATACCGCAGGACGTAGAAGAACGCGGCCAGCGCGCCGGTGAGGAGCAGCGGCAGCAGGGCGAGCGCCCCGGCGCGCCGCCGCTCGGTATTGAGCCCGGTATCGAGCCCGGCGAGCCGCCACGGGAGGACCGCCTGCGCCCCCCAGGCCAGCAGCAGCCCCGCGAGCAGCAGGCCGTCGGCGATCAAGCGGAGACCTCCCACTCCACCCTCTCCACCCCCTCCCCCTCCCCGAGCCGGGCCAGCAGGTCCGCCACGCGGGCGCCGTCGGGGGGGACGGGGAGGTCCGGGGCGATCTCGGCCAGGGGGATGAGCACGAAGCGGCGCTCGCGCATCCGCGGATGGGGGAGGATCAGCTCCGGCCCCTCCAGTTGAAGGTCGCCGTAGAGCAGGAGGTCGATGTCGAGAGGGCGGGGGCCGAGCCGCACCCCGGGACGGCGGCCGGCCTCGCGCTCCAGCGACTGGGCCAGGGCGAGCAGCTCTTTGGGGGGGAGCGCGGTGCGGGCGAGGGCGGCGGTGTTCAGGAAATCCGGCTGGGGGACCGGCGAGACGGGGGAGGTGCGATAGAGAGAGGCGACGCGGAGGGGACCCAGGGAGGCTGCGAGACGGCGGAGAGCCCAGGCCAGCGTCTGCTCGACCGGGCTGGGCCCGCCAGCCGCTTGTCCCGGGAAGATTCCGGGGACATTGCCGCCCAGGGCCAGCGCCAGGACGGCGGCCCCGGGATCAATCCTCGTCGTCGAAGTCCTCTTCTTCTTCCTCGGCATCGTCGAGGTCGGCGGCCGCGAGATCGGGCTCGACCATCTCGTCGTCGGCGATCTCCACGGCCTCGATCGGCGCCTCCTCCTCGTCGAGGTCGATGGGCTTGGCGGTCTCCGCCTTGCGCCGGCGGCGGGACGACTGGCTGGCGGCCATCGACTCCGCGGTGACGGCGTCCTTCTGATTGGCGCCGCACTTCGGGCAGACCGGCTCGGGCTTGCCGAGGTCGTAGAACTTCGTGCCGCAGTTGTAGCAGTCGTATTTGGTTCCCAGTTTCAGCTCAGGCATGAAAGGCTCCAATCCCCAATTCCGGCAGGGCCGCTTTCGAGGGCGGTGAAGCTAGCATCGGTCCGGGGGCATGTCAACACGATCCGCCGCTGGCCTCTCGCTTGCACTTGGAAGAAAGCGGAGGATAGGATGGTTCTTTCCGCATGATGAAGAGATCCCTCGTCGCCGGCCTGCTGGCCCTGCTCCTTGCCGTCCCCGCCTTCGCCGCGGGGAGGAGCCACGCTCCCCCCGACCCCTTGGCCCCGAATCTCACCGGGCCGCAGCGGCTCCAGGCGTTGGTCGACCGCGTCCGCTACGAGCAGCAGCAGCTCAAGACGCTGGAGGCCCGCTTCACCCAGCAGCAGGAGAATTCGATGCTGGCGGCCCCCGAGGAGTCCAAGGGGACCTTCTCCTACCGGGCGCCCGACAAGGTGCGCTGGGAGTACACCTCGCCGAACGCGATCACCGTCGTCATCCGTGGCGACGAGATGACCACCTGGTACCGCGACCTCAAGCGCGCCGAGACCCTCAAGGTCGGCCGCTATTCGAACCAGGTGTTCAAATACCTGGGGGCGAGCGGCAGCCTCCAGTCCCTCCTGGAGTACTTCACCGTGCGGCTCAAGCTGCCCGAGAAGAAGGGGGACCCCTACCGCCTGGAGCTCGACCCCAAGTACGCGCGCATCGCCAAGCGGCTGAAGTCGATGACACTGTGGATCGACGACCAGACCTTCTTCCCCGAGCGGCTCAAGTACGTGCAGGCCAGCGGCGATACGGTCGAGTACCAGTTCAGCGAGATGAAGAGGAACGCTCCCATCCCCGACGAACGCTTCGTCCTCAAGCTCCCCCCCGGGGTGTCGACCCGGGTGGTAAACCTGGGCCAGGAGGGGGGGAGCAAGAGCACGCCCTGAGGGGGTCCATCCCATGACCCTCCACTTCCACCTCCTCGCCACCCTCGGCCAGGCCCGCCGGGGCCGCCTGATCACGCCGCACGGCGTGGTGGAGACGCCGGCGTTCATGCCGGTGGGGACGCTCGGCGCGGTCAAGGGGGTGACTCCGCAGGAGCTCGAGGCGGCCGGGGCGTCGATCCTGCTCGCCAACCTCTATCACCTCGCCCTGCGGCCGGGGATCGACATCGTCGAGCGGCTGGGGGGGATCCACGCCTTCACCGGCTGGCAGCGGCCCATCCTCACCGACAGCGGCGGCTTCCAGGTGTGGAGCCTGGGCGGCCTGCGCACCGTGGACGCTGGCGGCGTGACCTTCCGCAGCCATCTCGACGGCTCCCCCCTCCGCTTCACCCCCGAAGGGGTGGTGGGCTTCCAGGAACGCATGGGGGTGGACGTGGCCATGATGCTCGACGAGTGCACCCCCTGGCCGGTCGAGCGGCCGGCGGCCGAGGCCTCCTGGGAGCGCACGCTCGCCTGGGCCCGCCGCGCCCGCGAGGCCTGGAGGGGGGACGGCGGCGGCGGCCTGTTCGGCATCGTCCAGGGGAGCGTCTATCCGGACCTCCGCCGGCGGGCGGCGGCGGACCTCGCGGCGCTCGATTTCGCCGGCTATGCCATCGGCGGCGTCTCGGTGGGGGAGCCCGCGGCCGAGCGCCGGGCGGTGGTGGAATGGACGGCGCCCGCCCTTCCCGCGGACCGGCCGCGCTATCTGATGGGGGTGGGCTATCCCGAGGACATCCTCCACGCCGTCCTGCGGGGGGTCGACCTCTTCGACTGCGTGCTGCCGGCACGCAACGCCCGCCATGGGGTGCTGTTCACCCGCCAGGGGGTGGTCAAGATCAAGAACGCCCGCTACAAGGACGACGAGCGGCCGCTCGACCCCGAGTGCGCCTGTCCGGCCTGCCGCCGCGTCTCGCGGGCCTTCCTCCACCACCTCACGCGGGCGGGGGAGCTCACGGCGCCGGTGCTCGCCACCCTCCACAATCTCCGCTTTTACCTTGACTTCATGGCGGATCTCCGGCAAGGTATTGAGCTCGGTACGTTGACCGACATGGCGAGTCTCGCCTGCCGTACCGCCGGTGGAGACCCGCTGGAAGGATCCGACGTACGGGTCCCTCCGGCTTCTTCCCATCCCCTTGAGCAAAGGAGCTCTTGACGGCAGGCCGACCCTGCCGGCTGTGACGCGCACATGAATCCGCTCTCTCTCTCCTCGACGACCCTCGCCCTCCAGTTTGGTGGCAAGAGCTTGACGGACGCGCTCACCGGTCTCGCCCCCATGCTCCTCATCTTCGTCATCTTCTACGTCGTGCTCATGCTGCCCATGCAGCGGCAGCGCAAAGCGCTGCAGCAAGTGATCGAGAATCTGAAGAAGGGGGACAAGGTGATCACCTCGGGCGGCCTCTACGGCGAGGTGACCGCGGTCGAAGGGGCGACGGTGATCCTGCGCATCGCCGACAACGTCCGCGTCAAGGTCGCCAAGTCGGCGATCTCCGGCCTCGAAGGAGAGGCGAGCGAGAAAGGCAACAAAGGGAGTCAATCGTCATGAATCGAAATCTGCTCTGGCGCGGGCTGCTGATCCTGGCCGTCGCGGTGATCTGCGTGGTCCTGGCCTATCCGCCCAAGAAGAAGATCAACCTCGGTCTCGACCTCCAGGGAGGCATGCACCTCGTCCTCCAGGTCCACACCGAGGACGCCCTGCGGGCCGACACCGACGCCGACATGGCGCGCCTGATCGACCTCGGCAAGGAGAAGGGGGCGCCCGGCCTCACGGGGCACCGCACGGGAGACACCGCGTTCGCCATCTCCGCCCCCACGCCGGAGGCGCGGGACGCGGCGAGCACCCTCGCCTCCAACTACCTCGGTCCGCGCTGGCAGGTGAGATCGCAGGGCAACGACCTCATCCTGACGATGAATCAGCAGGCGGTCAACGAGGTGCAGAACGGCGCCGTCAACCAGGCGGTGCAGACGATCGGCAACCGCATCAACGAGTTCGGCGTCTCCGAGCCGGTGATCCAGCCCACCTCGACCGGCCACCGCATCGTGATGCAGCTCCCCGGCGTCACCGACCCCGAGCGCGTGCGCCGTCTGATCAAGAGCACCGCCTTCCTGGAGTTCCGCCTGGTCGTCTTCCCCAAAGGGGGCGGCGGCGTGCCCAGCCAGGAGGCGATCCTCGCCAACTTCGGCGGCCATCTCCCCGACAACGTCGAGATCATGGAAGGGGACGTGCGCGACCGCGAGACCCGCGCCATGGTGGGCAAGCAGTACTACGCCCTGGAGAAGCGGCGCACGGTCACCGGGCGCGACCTGAGCAACGCGAAGGTGGGCCAGGGGCAGTTCAACCAGCCGGTGGTCGAGTTCACCTTGAAGCCGCAGGCCGCCGAGACCTTCGGCGACCTCACCGGCAAGAACGTCGGCTCCGGGCTCGCCGTGGTGCTCGACGGCCGCGTCATCACCGCGCCGGTGATCAACTCGCAGATCCGCGATCGCGGCCAGATCGAGGGGGGCTTCACCGCGCAGTCGGCGCAGGACCTCGCGACCACGCTCCGCTCGGGCGCGCTGCCGGCCAGCATCACCTATCTGGAGGAGCGCACGGTCGGCCCCTCGCTCGGCCGTGACTCGATCCGCGACGGCCTGCGCGCCGGCGTCCTCGGCACCTCGCTCGTGGTGCTCACCATGCTGCTCTACTACCACCTGTCGGGCGTCAACGCGGTCCTCGCCCTGGTGCTCAACGTGCTGATCCTGTTCGGCGGCATGGGCGCTCTCCACTCGACCCTGACCCTGCCCGGCATCGCCGGCGTCATCCTGACCATCGGCATGGCGGTGGACGCCAACGTGCTCGTCTTCGAACGCATCCGCGAAGAGATGCGAGCAGGACGCACCGTGCGATCGTCCATCGACCACGGCTTCGACCGGGCGTTCACCTCGATCATCGACACCCACGTCACCACCCTGGTCTCGGCGCTGTTCCTGTTCCAGTTCGGCACCGGTCCGGTCAAGGGGTTCGCGGTGACGCTGATCATCGGCCTCATCGCCTCCATCTTCACCGCGGTCTTCGTCAGCCGCTGGTTGTTCGACCTGGTGCTCTCCCGCCGCCGGGTGCAGAAGCTTTCCATCTGACCCGGTAAGGTCGACAAGGAGCAAAGCCATGGAGCTGTTTCGCGATACGAACTTCGACTTCATGAAGTACCGGCGGTTCTGGATCGTCGTGTCCTTCCTGCTGGTGCTGGGCGGCGTCTACGCCGTCTTCGGCCCCCACAAGCTCAACATGGGCATCGACTTCGCCGGCGGCACCCAGGTCACCCTCGGGTTCAAGCAGGCTCCGGACCTCGACCGCGTCCGCGGCGTGCTCAAGCAGGCCGGCATGGGCGCCGCCGAGATCCAGCGCTTCGGCGACCCCAAGGCCAACCAGGTGATCGTCAAGACGGCGGTCACCAAGGGGTCCGAGGAGGGGGACATGGCGAAGGTGGTCGCGGCGCTGAGCCGCGACTTCAACCAGGGGCAGGCGGCGGGCTTCGACCTCAACCTGGCGAGCTCCGACGCCCTCACCGACTTCTTCCTGAAGACCGATCCCGACAAGGTGGGAGGCCAGGGTGCCCAGGCGGCGCGCGCCCACTACGAGCCGATGTCCTCGGCGCTGGTGTCCGAGCGCGCCAAGGACGGCATGTTCAAGGACTTCAGCCGTCTCACCCGCCTGCCCGGGGTGAGCCCGGCGGCGCTCGCCGCGCTGCAGCCTCAGGCCCACTTCGGCAACTTCGCCGTGCTGGGGGTCGAGAACGTCGGCCCGCAGATCGGCGGCGAGCTGCGCCGCCAGGGCTTCCTGGCCGTCATCATGTCGCTGCTCGGCATGCTGGCCTACATCTGGTTCCGCTTCGAGCTGCGCTTCGGCATCGGCGCGGTGATGGCCTCGATCCACGACGTCATGGTGACCCTGCTCTTCTTCTGGTGGATCGGCTACGAGTTCAACCTGACCACCATCGCCGCCTTCCTCACCCTGATCGGCTACTCGATGAACGACACCGTGGTCATCTTCGACCGCGTGCGCGAGAACATGCGGAAGAGCCGCCGCAAGCCGCTGATCGAGGTGATGAACGAGAGCATCAACGAGACCCTGTCGCGGACCATCATGACCGGCGGCCTGACCTTCCTCACCGTGCTCGCGCTGCTCATCCTGGGCGGCGACGTGCTGCGCGGCTTCGCCTTCGTGATGACGGTCGGCATCATCGTCGGCACCTACTCGTCGGTCTACGTGGCGAGCCCGTTCGCGCTGCTCTGGGAGAAACACTTCGGAGCCGGCGGCAGGCTCACCAACAAGACCGGCTCCGTGCCGGTGGCCCGCGGCGAGGGCGGCCGTCCCGCGGCGAGCCGTGACGACGCGACCGGCACCGGCGAGCAGCCGCTCCCGCGGCCGAAGCCCCGGCCGCGGCAGACGCGGCGGCGGGCGTAGGGCGGCGTTTCAGGCGTCTCTGCCCTCGGGGCGTCCTGCCCTTCGAAGCCTCACCCCCTGGCCCCCTCTCCACTTCGTGGAGAGGGGGAACCTGGCTGAGCCGGCCTACCGAACATCACAACGCCGCATCTCTGGGCCCTCCCTCTCCACGAAGTGGAGAGGGGC
>DASXJP010000194.1:0-13132 GCA_036497345.1 Thermoanaerobaculia bacterium | reverse complement strand
CTCGCGGCGATGAAGCTTCGTAAGCCCGACGATTGCGGCGAGATCGTCGAGCGCTGGCGCCGCGAGCGGGGGGTCCCCCGGCTCGTCGTCCTGCGCTCCTTCGATCGCCGCCTGCCGATCGATCTCGACAACCCGCTCCTGGTCGCCGCGCTCGCTCACCACGTGCGCCGGCTGGACGGAGCCTGGCTGGAGGAGCTCTACCCCGGGCCGGAGGATCTCTGCGTCGAGGCCCCCGAGGGGCGGTACTCTCACGAGATCCTGCTCCCGTATCTGAAGAGCCCGGCGGCCTCTCCCCGCGCCGGGATGGACCGTGAGACGCCGGCGGACGCCGGGGAGCGGCCGGCCGCCGAGATCTTCCCCCCGGGCGCGGACTGGCTCTACCTCAAGCTCTACGGCTCCGGCGCCCTGCTGGAGCGGCTGCTGACGAGATCGCTCGGCCCCTGGGTCCGCGCCCTCCGGCAAGAGCAGCGGATCTCCCGCTGGTTCTTCGTGCGCTACGCGGACCCCGGGACCCACCTGCGCCTGCGGCTCCAGTGTCGTCCGGGCGAGCTCGCGCCGGTGCTCGCCGAGCTCCGCGGGCTCGCCGAGGAGGGGATGGCGGAGGCGTCGCTCGACCGGGTCGAGATCGACACCTACGAGCGGGAGAGCGAGCGCTATGGAGGGCGCGCGGCGATCGCTCTCGCCGAGCGGGTCTTCGAGGCCGACAGCGAGGCCGTCCTGGATCTCCTGGAGGCCCACGACGGCAGGGTCCCGTGGTGGCTCTGCCTGGCCGGCGCGGACGCGCTGCTGGCCGACTTCGGGCTCGATCTGGGTGAACGGTGGCGGTTGGCGCGGAGCCTGCGCGACGCCTATCGCCGGGAATTCGCCCACGACCGCGACTTCCCGCATCGCGCCGGCGCCCGGTTCCGCCGCGTCCGCGCGGAGCTCTCGGCCCTGATGGGGGAGGGGGGGACGCCGGAGCCGCTCGCGGCGCGCTCGCGCGCCCTGGCACCGGCCGCCGCCGAGCTGCGGGCGCTCGCCGCCGGCGGACAGCTCAGCCGCCCCCTGCCCGAGATCGTCGCGAGCTTCGTCCACATGCACCTGGACCGCATGCTGCGCGGCGAGCTGCGCGCCCAGGAGGCCGTGCTCTACGACTGGCTGTTTCGCCTTTACGACGCCCGGTGGGCGCAACGAGCGCGCCCGGAAGCCGAGGCGCCCGTTCTCGAAAGGTCGGATCCCTGATGGCTCCTCCGCGCATGGGCGTCCTCGACTTCTGCAACGTCCTGGACGGGATGGAGCCCGCCGACGTGCTCTGGGGGACGCTCCAACTCGCCCCCCTGGTGGAGTCGCTCGGCTATTCGCGCTACTGGCTGTCGGAGCACCATGGCAACAAGGTGGCGCACTCCAGCCCGGAGGTCCTGGTTCCAATCCTGGCGGGCCTCACCCAGCACATGCGGATCGGCACGGGAGGGATCCTGCTCAACCTGTACAGCCCGTTCAAGGTGGCGAGCGACTTCCGGCTCCTCAACACCATCTTCCCGGACCGCATCGACCTCGGCCTGGCCCGCGCGCGCACCCATCCCCTCATCGAGGAGATCCTCCTCGGGGGGCCGCGCAGCGTCCCTTACGAGGAGAAGGTGAAAGAGCTGATGGGTTACCTGCGCGGCACGGGGAAGACGGGGATCAACCCGCGGGGAATCGCCCCGCCGGAAACCTGGCTCCTCGGCTCGGCGAGGGCCAGCATGGAGCTCGCGGCGGACCATGGCGCCGCCTTCTGCATCGCGGTGTTCATCGCCTCTGACGAGCTGGACATCGCGGCGATCCTCGCGGAGTACCGGGACCGCTTCCAGCCGAGCCCGGAGCTGCCCGCCCCCAAATGGGCGGTCGCCGTCGCGGGAGTCTGCGCGGAAACCGAGAAGCGGGCGCGGGAGCTCGCCGCCGGGCTGGAAGCCCCTGTCACCCCGACGCTCGTCGGCGATCCTTTCCAGTGCCGCGAGATGGTCGCGGAGATGCGCGAGCGCTACGCCACCGAGGAGCTCATCTTCGCCGACGTCTGCCTTGATTTCGAAGACCGCGTCCGCTCCCATCGCCTGCTCGCCGAGGCCCTCGGCCTGGGCGGGCGGAACGGGAACGGCGAAACCGAGGAGCCATGAACGAATCTGAATTCGACTGGAACGGCGTGTACTCCCTCCCCGCGGATCTGCGGTTTCGGCCGACGCCCGCGGGGACCCTGCAACTGGACCGCGGCGCGGTGGCGCCGTCGACCGAGGTGTCCCGGGATTTGATCGCCGTCCTCCTCGCCTTCGCGCGGGCGCAATCCGTCGAGGACGCTTATCAGGAGATCAGCGAGGAATGGGACGTCCCCCGGGAGATCTTCGAAAATCTGATCAGGAAATGGGTCGGCGAGGAGATCCTGCGGCCCTTGAGATCCGACCGGCGCTCCAGTACCCGCCTCGACCTCTTCAGGAAAGCCCTGGAGGAATTCTTCGCCCTGTCGATGAGCTCGTTTCCGCTCTCCTCCCACTTCAAGCTGCAGCAGCCGCTGGTCTTCTTCCCCGGGCTTTCGACCCAGGAGATTCACGATCCCCGGCGCTTTCCCTGGGTGGCCGCGCTCGAGGCGTCGTTCCCCAGGATCCAGCAGGAATTCACGCGGCTCCTGGAGGAGAGTGAGGCCTTCGGCAAAATTCACGCCAGCCAGACGAGCCGGGGAGAATGGGCCGCCGCCTATCTGTGGATCTTCGGCGAGGGGGTCGAAGAGACCCATCGCCGGTGCCCGGAGACGGTCCGCGCCCTGAGCGCGATCCCGGGAGTCGCGCAGTTCGGGACCACTCTCTTTTCCGCTCTGGCCCCCCATACGCGGATCTCTCCTCATTTCGGATATACCAACGCCAAGCTGCGCTGCCAGTTGCCGCTCCGGGTCCCGAGCCGGGGGTGCAGGCTCAAGGTCGGAGACGACGAGATCGAGCAGCGGGAAGGGCGCTGCATCATTTTTGATGACTCGTTTCTGCACTCCGCCTGGAACGACAGCGACGAATCCCGCTTCGTCCTCGTCTTCGACTTCTTCCATCCGGACCTCACCGCCGAGGAGGTCGAGTACCTGGCGAGCGTGGCGAGTGAGAAACAGTTGGGGAAGCCGTATCGCGATCAGGCGGCGGCCGCCGCGAAGGCACGCTGGGTGCGCTCCTGAGCGCCGCGGCGCCCAGGGAAGGTGGGGCTTTGAAGGCGCTCATTCTCGCCGGCGGCGGCGGCACGCGGTTGGGGAGTCTGGGCGAGGCTCTCCCCAAGTGCCTGCTGCCCGTCTTCGATCAGCTCCTGCTGCTCCGCCAGATCGAGCAGTGCGCGCGTGCCGGAGCCGAGGATGTCTTTGTCTCGATCGCCGCCAGGTTCGAGCCCCTGATCTCCGTGGTCCTGGCGCGCTTCCAATCTTCCGTACGCGTGACCTGCCTCCCCGAGGCCATACCGCTGGGGCCGATCGGCGGCCTCCTCGCCGCTCTGGATCCGCTCGGGGATTGCCGGGTCCTGATGGTGTTGGGGGACGAATACATCCAGGATAGGAACGCCCTGAGGAACGTCGCGCAAGCGCCGCTGTCCAGCCCGGACGATCTCGCGCTCGCCGTGGTGACCGGCTCGCACCCCAGCCAGATCCTGTGCAACGCGGTGCTCGACGGGCAAGGCCGCGTCGAAAGATTGCGCGAGAAGCCGGCCCCCCACGAGATCGTCGGCGACGCCAGGTGGTGCGGGGTCGCGGCCTTTCCGGCCCGCTTGCTCAAGGCCGCCCTTCCCGTCGGCCCCAGGGCCGGCGGGCACATCGGGGACGCGCTCAACCTCCTGATCGATCGCGGGTGCACAGCCCTGGCGATCCGCGTCCCCGAGATCCACCTGAACCTCAACACGTTGGACGACGCCCTCGCGGCCGCGATCATCGAATCCTGCGCGAGTGAGCGGGAGACCACGATCGAGCAGGTCAACGCGCGCTGCGGCGACCTGGTGAGACGCGCGTTTCCCCATGCGTGCGCTGATCGCCTCGGCAACGCCTAGAGATCGGGAGGAGATCCGATTGCGCGCGCTCTTGATCTTTCCCTCGGCGAGCCTCACCTTCATGGCGGGGAGCATCGGCGAGCTGACGGCTCTCATGCGGGCGGTGGAAAGCTCTCGGGACAAAACCGTTCAATGGCGCTACCTCGAGCTGGTGGGCGGGCCCGACGTGATCGCCCGCTCGCGGCGGCTCCTGTCGAGCGTCGGCTGCGAGCCGCTGCTCACCGCGGGTAGCCTGGAAGATCTGTACGGCACACCGGTCTCAACGATCCGGAAACGGCTCGAACGGGTGTTGCGGTTCCGCCCCGACGTCGTCGTCCTTTCGTCTTTCCGAGCGTTCGTTCAGTTTCCCAAGTTCCCCGGGCTGATCCCCCATCTGTTCCAGCTCTTATCCCGGCGCCAGATCCCGACCCTGATTCTGGATCCCTGCGGCGACTCCTTTCTATACCCGTCGATGACGGAGCATGACGTCCTGTTGCCGGCACCCTTCACCTATCGATACGAGCCGTTACCCCATCAAAAGACGTTTTCGTCGATTGTCTCGCGTGAGCAAGAAGCTCCGCCCGCCCCGGATGGGGAGTGGCTATGGCTCGCGGCGCCCTGGATGGGCCATTTCCTCCGCTTCCAAATTGCGGAGAGGATCGCCCTGAGCCTGCTCGCGCAGCTCGCGGCCCCGGTATCGTCCCTGGGCGCCCTGGGCGACCCGCGGATCTGGTGCCCCCAATGCACCGTCATGAAGGACAACGTTTCATTTCGGCGACTCGACCAAATCATCGCCCGCAAGGCCGCGGTCGTCACCGCGAATGCGCGCTCGGTGCTCGCGGCACGCGCTGCCTCCTGGGGTGTCCCGGTCGTCGTGGTCGACCCGACGCGGCTGCCCTCCAAACGGCTGGCGCAAGCTCACGGCGTGAGCCTGGAAGACCTGGAGCGCGCTCGTGGCGAGCGGATACCGAAGTTTCCGGTTCCGGTCGAAGCCGTCACGCTGGAGCCCGGGCGCCGCGCGGCCCTTGACGCCCTACGGCGGGTGCAGCGGAACGAGGCCAGTAGTGTCGCTCTGCGAAAGGAACGTAGAGGCGCGTACGACAATTACCCCGACTTCGCACAGGTCCTGGCGGAGTATGTCTAACTGCGGAGGGACGAGCTTGCTGCTGGCAGCTTCGGAGAGCGACAAGCTGTGCCTCACGCCGCCGCCTCCACCCCCCGCACCTCGACGGTGGAGGAGCCCTGGCGCTTGGTGACGATCACCTGCTGGGCGAACTCGTCCCGCAGCTCCGGGATGTGGGTGATGATGCCCACCATCCGGCCGCCCACCCGCAGCCCCTGGAGGGTCTCGGAGACCAGCGCGAGGGTGTCGGGATCGAGGGTGCCGAAGCCTTCGTCGATGAACAGGCTGTCGAGGTTCACCGCGCCCACCGCGCGCTGCACCTGATCGCTCAGCTCCAAGGCCAGGGCCAGCGAGGTCAGAAAGGTTTCTCCGCCGCTGAGCGTGTCGCTGATCCGCGTCTCGTCCGCGTTGTCGTGATCGACCACCCGGATCTCTTCGTCTCTGAATTGCAGGGAATAGCGCTCCTGGGTCAAGATCAGCAGACGGGCCGAGGCGCCCTGGACCAGCTCGGTGAACACCTCGTGCAGGACGTACGCCTGGAACTTGTCGCTCCGCAGGTCGCCGGCCAGGAGGTCGAGCACGCGCAGGGCCGCCTCCTCGGTCTCCAGCTTCGCGCGCAGCTCCCTGGAGCGTTCGAGCCGCTGCTTCATGCGTCCGACCTGTTCTTCGAGCCTCTTTTCCTGGCCGAGCGCGGTCTCCACCTCGGTGGTGAGGCCCGCCGCGACCGTCTCGACGGCCGCCAACTGATCGTCGGACACGCGCTCGTCCCCCAGCTCGGCGCGGAGCGTGGTGGCCCGCTCCTGGGCGACTTGCAGGTCCTGCACGTGCTTATAGACCTGCACCTTGAGCCGGGTGGCGGTGGCCTCGTCGAGCAGGGCCTCGCGGACGGCGGCCTCGTTTTCGAAATTGGCGCGGGCGATCTCCGCGTCCCGGCTCTCCGCTCTCTGGTCGGCCTCCCGGCGGGCCGTTTCGGCGGCATCGGCGGTGAGCCGTTGCGTCTCCCGGGCGGTGACCAAAAGGTTTTTCGCGGTCGCCTCTTCCTCGGTCGCCGCCTTGAGGCCGGCTTCGAGCTGCCGGATCTGGTCCTCCAGGGCCGCGGCCTCGGCCGCCGGGTCGGCGGACCCGGTGACCGCGTGGATCTCGGCCTGCAAGGTCGCGAGCCTTTGCAGGCTCATAGTGTGATCCTCCGCCAATTGCTGCCTCGACGCCTGCCTCTCGGCGAGGCGATCCCGCGCGGTGGTCTCCTCGCTCCTGGCTCTTTCGAGGGTCCGTTCCGCCGTGGCCAGCCGCGCCTTTGCCTCTTCGTTCAATTTGCGGCTCCGGGCGAGCGATGCGATTTGGGTTTCGATCCACACCTCGACCACGGCATCCTTTTCCGGAGCGCGGTCGCCGAGAGCCCGGCGGATCTTTTTCTCACCGGCGGCCACACCGGCCTGGAGCTCGGTGTGGCGCGACTCGAGCTCGGCGAGACCCTGCCGGGCGGCCTGGAGCCTGGCCTGCGCGCCGGTGAAGGCGCCCTCGTTTTTTCTGGCGAGCGCGTCGGCTTCCTTGCGCTTTTCCCGGGAGGCCTGGAGCGCGGCCCGGGCCGCTTCGACCTCGGGGGCCAGACGGGCGGGAGGCGGGGTGTCCACGATCTGCTCGCACACCGGGCAGGGCTGGCCGGGAGCCAGCCCCTCGCGGAGGTGATTGGCCTCGTTGAGGCTGATGGCGCGATGCAACGCCTCCTCGGCCGCCTCGAAGCCGCGCTGCGCCTCCTCCGCGGATCTCCGGGCGAGCTCGGCCTGCTCCTTCAGCCGCTCGACCTCTCCGGCCTGCGCTTCCACCTCCTCACGCTTCCGGGCGAGCTCCAGACCGCGCTCCGCCGCGCTCCGGCGCGCCGCGCCAAGCTCGACGGCCCGGTCGCGGACGCTCTGCAACAGCTCGTCCAGCTCCGGGTCGTAACCCGAGGCCTCCGCTGCCTGCCGGGCGGCGTCGACAGCGCTTTGTTGTTGCGCTTGCAGGGCTTTCGCCGATTCGGCCGTCGTGGCGAGCGAGGAGAGCTCCTCCTCCAGAGCCCGCAGGCCCCGCGTCTGCCGCGCGATGGCCGCCTGGAGCTGCTCCCGTTCCGGCAGGCGTCCGAGCACCTGGTGCAGACGGGCCACCTGCTCACGCATCGCCGGGATCGCCGCGGCGGCTTCCTCCGCGGATTTCAACGCGCGGGATTTCTCTTTCCAATCTTTCTGCGCCGAGTCATGGCGGGCCCTGGCTTCGTCCTCCGCTTTTGCCGCGGTCCGCGCGGCGGCGGCGGCCCGGGCCGCTTCGTCGAGGAAGGGGAGCAGGGGCACCGCGCGAGCCGATGCGTCGATTTTCGCCCGCACGAGGTTTACCTGCTCGGCCTGCTCCCGCAGAGCGGCGCGCCGTTCTTCAACCTCTCGCAGCTCTCGGGTTTTCGCGTGCTGGCCGCGCAGCCGGGTGAGCGTGGCCTGGATCTCGTCCCGTCTTTTCCGCGAAGCTTCGAGCGACGTGACGATCCGGGCGTGCTCCGTCTCCAGCCGGGCCACGGCGGCCTCGTCGACGCCCGCGTACTCGTCCGCGAGGAGTTTCTGCAGGGACTCGACCGTACCCTTTTTCGTGGCCGCCAGACGTTGGGCCCGTTCCCGCATCCGTTCGTAGACGTCGAGGCGGAGGAGCGTGCGGAGCATGCCGCGCCGGTCTCGCGGCTGCGCCTTGAGAAACCTGGCGAACTCGCCTTGTGGCAGGACCACGGCCTGCATGAACGCGGGCGCCCCGAGTCCCAGGATGCGAGTCACCTGATCGCCCGCCACGCGCACCTGGTCCGCCAGATTTTTGAAGGAGCCGCTCTCTTCGAGCTCCTCCAGGCGAACCATCTGGACCCCGCTGCGCCGCAGAGTCCGCGCGATGCGGTAGCGGCTCGGCCCCACGTCGAAATCCATCACCACGCTGACCCGGTCCCGGCCCGCCGAGATCATCTCGGTCCGGTTGTAGGTGTTGACGCGGGGGATCTCGCCATAGAGCGCGAAGATGATCGCGTCGAGCAGGGTCGACTTGCCGGCGCCCGTCGGCCCCGAGATGGCGAACAGCTCGAGGTCGGTGAAGTCGATCTCCTGCCTCTCCCGGAAGCACGCGAGACCCTCGATGGTGAGATGGATGGGACGCAGCGCTCAATCCTCCCCGGAAACCTGATCGTAGAGATCCTGAAACGTATCCAGCACGGCCAGCTCCGCCGCCTGGTTGTGCTCGCGGAGATGATAGGCGGCGTAGTGCCGCACCGGCGGAGCTCCCATCTCCAGCTGGATGTCCGGCGGCTCCTCGACCTCGGGGAGCTCGGCGCGCACCACCAGCGTGTTGGGGAGCAGCTCGCGGACCTTGCGATTGAGATCGGGATCTCTCTCCGTCAACGGGACCGTCACGCGCAACCAGCCGGTGCGGAGCTTGTCCGCGGTCTCCTCGAGCTCCGCGAGCGAGGCCCGAACGTCGACGAGCGGCAGCCCCCCTTCATAAGAAACATGATCGATTCTGGCGCGCTTGCCGGGCGACGCGGTGACGACGACAAAGGTTTTTTCCTCGCCGGCCTCCCCGAAGTCCATCTGGAGGAGCGAGCCGGCGTAGTAGGCGGGCGCCGCCGCGTCGATCTTCTGCGGCTTGTGGAGGTGCCCGAGCGCGACGTAGCTGGCCTTGGAGGGCAGGGCCTTGGGCGAGCCGGCCCAGTCGTCTCCGATATGGACGCGGCGCTCCGATTCGCCGAATTCAGCCCCCTCGATGTGCGTGTGCGCCATGAGGATGTTGACGGCGTCCTTGCGGAAGGGGGCGCAGAGGTCCTGGACGGCGAGCTCGAACATGCGGGCGTATTTGCTCCGGGCGGCCGCCTCCTCGCCCGCGAGGTCCAGCGCCGACACCCAGGCTCCGGGGGACGCGAACGGCAACGCCGCGATCACCGCTTTCTCGCCGGACCGGGTCTCGAGGGTGCGGGTCCCTCCCCGGGAGGCGGGGCGCGGGCGGCCGAGAATCCGCGCGTTGACGTGCTCCGTGAGCAGCGAGCGGGCGTCCAGCCGGAGCGGATCGTCGTGGTTGCCGGCGATGACGAGCATCTGGGCGCCGGTGTGGCCCACCCGGACCAGGAACCGGTTCACGAGCTGCTCCGCCTCGGCCGGCGGGTTGCGGCTCTCGAAAACGTCCCCGGTGTGGAGGACGAGGTCGATGGATTCCCTCTCGATGAAGGCCGCGAGGTGATCCAGCACCGCCTCGAGCTCATCGAGGCGCTGGATGCCCTTCCATCGGCGGCCGATATGCCAGTCGCTGGTGTGGACGATCTTCATGGTCGCGGGGAGTCTACAGGACGTACCCTGCCGATCGCCGCCGCCGTCTGCTGACGTCTCTAGCAGAGCGGCATGTCGGAAAAAGTATCGAGGTCAAAGACCATTGTACTCATAGACCGGTGTCTGCTATGATTTCGACATGGGTGACGATAGTCCAGCCTACAGCCTCAAAGCGCCCGGCGTCTCGGGCAGGTCTCTGCACCTGCCGGGCCGGGGACCCTTCCCGCCGGTCGACGAGCACCTGGTCGAGCCCGAAGTCACGCGCGACGAGATCATCGACGGCCGGCGGGTGGTGGCGTTTCCGGCGGAAGCGCCGCATGGCGATCAGCACGACCGGCTCCAATACGTCCTGCACGCTCATGTCGCTCCCGGCTATGTCGCGTCGGTGGACCTGCTGACCCGTTTCGACCAGAAGTCGGATTTCGCCAGCGACGCGTGTGTGCGCCGAGAGGGCGTCGATCCGCAGACGGGCAAACGTCATCTGGAGGAGCTGGCGTTCGAGGTGGTCTCGGAGCAGAAGGATCGGGACGTCGCGGAGAAAGCGCCTCGAATGCACCGGCGGGGCGTGCGACGGATCTTCGCGGTCTTCGTCAAGAGCCGGCAGGTCTGTGAGTGGTCTGCCGAGGGTCAGGGGAGCTGGCGGCCCCTGGGTCTCGCCTCCGCGATCGAGGATCCCTGCCTGGCGAAATCGCTCGCGGTCGCGGCCCTGCTGGATGCTGCGACGGCGGACGACGCGGTGGCCGAGGCGCTGGAGGCCAAGGACAATCCGGCGCTCCGCAGAATGAAAGTCGCGGCGGAGGCCCAAGGGATCGCCAAGTCCATCCTCAAAGTTCTGGAGAGGCGCGGCATTGCCGTGAGCGCGGATCAGAGGCAGGAGATCCTGAGCTGTATCGATCTCGACCGTCTGAGCCATTGGCTGGACCAGGCGGTCCTGGCCGTCACGGCGGACGAAATCTTTCAGGGTTGATGACCGCTCACCCCGCAACACCCTCGGGAACGGCCGCCGCCACCTCCTCCGGCGCCGCCTCGTAGGCTAGGAGCTCGCGAACCTCGGGCTTCACGATCTGCACCAGCGCCACCGCGGCGAGGCCCACGCCGCAACCCCAGTAGACCAGCGGGATGTTGCGGTGGAGGAGGTCGGCCACAATGCCCGCCAGGCCCGCCGCGATCGGCATGGAGCTGAGCCCCAGGGTCTCGAACAGGCCCAGCACGCGGCCCCGCAGCTCGGCCGGCGTGGTGAGCTGCGCCAGGCTCAGGGCGTGGATGGTGTTGAAGCCCATCAGCAACCCCGCCATGAAGAGCAACCCCATCGCCGGCCAGGGCGAACGGACGAAGCCGAAGGCGACCGCCAGCGGGCCGACGCCCAGCGCGCAGGCCAGATAGGCCCAGGCCCGCCGCCGTCCCGTGAGATTGGTGGCGCCGGCGGTGATGCTGCCCAGGAACGAGCCGGCGCCGAAGGCGGCGATCAGGAAGCCGTACCAGTCGGGCTTCACGCGCAGGAAGTCCTCGATGAAGAAGGGGAGGAGGACCACGATCGTGATCGCGAAAAAGTTTTCGAGCGGCGACAGGAAGAGGATGTAGCGCAGTCCCCGGCGGCTCGCCACGTAGCGCAGCCCGGCCTTGAGCTCGTGCCAGTACGTGGCGCCGGCCTCGCGCCAGCCCGCCGTCTTGGGCACGGCGGGCGGCGGCGGAAAGCGCACCAGGGCCTCGGAGATCGCCGAGAAGACGTAGCTCAGGCCGTCGACCAGGAAGAGGACGCCGGGGCCGATCACGCGGAAGAGCACCCCGCCCGAGCCCTGGCCCAGGAAGGTGGAGATGTCGAGCGTCAGGCGGTTCGCCGAGTTGGCGCGGGCCACCTCGCTCTCCGGCACCAGGTCCGGGATCGAGGCGCTGATCGCCGGCCGGAAGAAGGCGTCGCCCACCCCCATGACGGCGGAGAGGATCAGCAGCCAGAGGAGGATCGTCCCCGAGCGCCCCGGCTCCAGCAGCACCAGGGCGGCGAGCGCGATCGCCGCCGCGCCGCGCACCAGATCGGCCAGGATCAGGATCATCCGCCGCGACATGCGGTCGGCCACGGTGCCGCCGAACGGGCCCAGCAGGATCGCCGGCACCCACTGCGACAGCATGCCGAGCCCCAGCAGCGACGCCGAGTCGGTCTGGCGCTTGATCCAGAAGATCATCGCCACCGAGAACGCCTGCGAGCCCAGCATGCTGACGAGCTGGCCTTGCCAGAGCAGCAGGAAATCGCGGTTCAGGAGGCGCGTGGGGCGCTGATAGCTCATGCGGTCATACCTTCTTCCGGAAGCACACTCCTAGAGTGTCGAACGCGGAGGAAAGAGAGCCCGCCGGGCAGGGTCCACTTTCGCGCCGTCCGGGGCACTCTATAGTCTGGCCCACGTCAGGAGCCATCTTTCCGAGGAGGCAGGATGAAACCCTTGTCCGAGATCCCACGTCCCGCGGGATCGTTGCTCGCGCATTCGCTGCGGTTTTTCAAGAACACGATGCAGCTCTACGCGGACGTCTTCCGCGAGTGCGGCGACATCTTCGCGATGCGGATCCCGGGCTTGGGGGAGTGGGTCTACCTCTGCTCGCCGGACCTCGTCCAGGCCATGCTCGCGGCGCCGCCCGGGGTCCTGGCCGGCGGCGACATCGAGGGCTTCAGCCTCGTCCACCTGTTGGGAGGGGGCGCCACCTCCCACCTCGACGGCCCCGCCCACCGGGAGCGCCGGGAGGTCCTCTGCCCGCACCTGAGCGCCCAGACGAGCCTGCGCCACGTCGACGAGGCGCGCCGGATCGCCGAGCGGAAGGTCGCGGAGTGGCCGCTCGGCAAGCCCTTCCCACTGGTGCGGGAGCTCCAGCGGATCTCCCTGGAGACCCTGGTCGAGGTGCTGTTCGGCGGCGCCGGCCCGGAGAGGCTCAAGAAGCTCGCCGACCTCTACCAGGACTTCTCCTTCAACGGCCTGCGGAAGCCGGTCTCGGTCCACCCCTCCTTGCAGATCGACCTCGGGCCCTGGAGCCCCTGGGGCCAGGTCAAGAAGCGGCAGCGCGAGATCCTCGCCGCGCTCTCGCGGGAGATCGACGCCCGCCTGGCCACGGCCGAGGCGGACGGCCTCATCCCCGCCCTCGACCAGGCGCGGCTCGCCGACGGCAGCCGGCTCTCGCGGGAGACCATCCTCGCCGAGCTCCTCGACCTGCTCTTCCAGGGTCACGAGATGACGGGGGATTCGATGACCTGGACCCTATCCGAGCTCCTGACCCACCCCGAGGCGCTCGCGCGGTTGCGCCAGGAGCTCGATTCGGTGGTCGGGGGGGAGGATCTCCGGAGCTCTCACCTGCCGCAGCTGCCCTATCTCGAAGCCGTGGTCTACGAGGGTCTGCGCCGGCGTCCCACGAACATGTACACCAGCCTGCGCAAGGTGAAGCAGCCGTTCGAGCTGGGCGGCTACCTGCTGCCCGAAGGCACCCTGGTGGCCGTCTGCTACCCGGCCCTGTCGGTGCGCGAGGACCTCTTCCCGAATCCCGAGCGCTTCGATCCGGACCGCTTCTACGGCAAGACGCTGCCGCCGGAGGTCTGGAGCCCCTTCGGCACCGGACAGCACACCTGCACGGGCCGGGACCTCGCGCTCGTGGTGAGCAAGGTCGTGCTGGCGACGGTCGTCCGCAGGGCCGAGCTGAAGGTCGCCCAGGAGGAGATCCG
>DASXJP010000193.1:0-51813 GCA_036497345.1 Thermoanaerobaculia bacterium | reverse complement strand
AGGAAGCTGGCCGAGGAGTTGGGTGAATAGCTTCCAGGCCGTCATCCAAAACCAAGGGACATCATTGAAGAGGTGATGGGATTCTAGACGAGATTCTCAGTTCCCAGAACTTCGCCCTGACCTGAGACGTTTTCATCGAGGCCTGGATAGGCTATAATCTCCCTATGGCAGAGCTGAAGATCCAGGTAGTTCTGTTCCAGGAAGAGGGGTGGTGGGTCGCCCAATGCCTGGAGCACGATATCGCCGCTCAGGCCCGTACCAGGGATGACCTCCTCTATGAGCTGGAGCGTATCCTGGTCGGCCACTTCTTCATCAGCGCCGAGAAGGGGAGGATTCCCTTCGCCAACCTGCCCCGGGCCCCACGGCGCTATTGGGCGATGTACGAACAGGCGGAGCCCATCCCCGCTGAAGCCCTCCCCTTCCGTCAGGGCGCCTTCCAAGTCCTCCCCGACGTCGAATTGAGAGCCGCCTGAGGCCGCGACTTGACCGCTCCTCCGTGGCGCCTCACGTTGCGCCAATTCGTAGAAGTGGTGCGGAGGGATTACGGGGTCACGATCCGTACCTTCGGGCTTCCCATGCTCGGCCCTCGCGGACCGGTCTATTTCTCCTACCTGGAGAGGGAGGATTTGACCGACGCGTTCTCCCTGATGCTCGGGGTCGGAGAGGACGATGTCCTCACCCCGACTCTCCTCCGAAGCCTCTGTCGGCAGCTCAACCTGCCTCCCGAGGACTTCCACCTCGATCCGGAGGACGAGGATTGATAATGTCCCCGCGATGCTCCCCACCCCCCGCTCCAAGATCGCCTTCATCGGCAGCCACGGCGTGGGCAAGACCACGCTCTGCTACGGGCTCGCGGCGCGGCTGAAGCGGCGGGACGTGGGGGTCGAGGTGGTGCACGAGGTGGCGCGGCGGTGCCCGCTGCCGATCAACGAGGAGACGTCGGTCGCCGCGCAGTCGTGGATCCTCCATACCCAGATCGCCGAGGAGCTGGTGGCCCAGGCGCGGTATCCGGTGGTGGTCTGCGACCGCAGCGTGCTCGACAACTACGTCTACCTCCTGCTCGCCGCCGGACGCCAGGAGGGGCCGGAGCGGCTGGTCGAGTACTGGATCCAGGGGTACGACCTGCTGATCCACGTCCCCATCGTCGAATCCTTGAGACCGGACGGCATCCGCTCGCCCGATCCCGGGTTCCAGTACGCGGTCGAGGAACGGCTCGCCCACGAGGTGGCCGCGCGCGGGCTCTCCGTCCTGCGGCTCGACGCGGCGGCCCGGCCCGACTGGCTCGACACGGTCGAACGGACCGCCTGGGAGCGGCTGCGCCCGGCCCAGCTCCCCCTGCCGTCGCTCTAGAAGAGCGTTGCAGCGCGCCCGACCTCCGCTACAATAGGCCCACCTTGGGAATTGAGAACCTTCTTCGCAGGTGGGAGATCTTCTCTCACTTCACGGACGAGCAGCTTGCCCAGCTCTCCCAGCACGCCACGCGCGATCGCTATCCCGCCGGGGCGGTGATCGTCAAGGAGGGGGAGGAGACGCAGGACGCCTACCTCATCGAGAGCGGCGGCGTGCGCATCCAGCGCAAGACCCCCTACGGCCACTTCAGCCTGGCGGCCCTGGAGCCGGGCACACTGTTCGGCGAGACCTCCTTCGTCGACCGTGTCCCCCGCTCGGGCGACGCGGTGACCACCGCCGACACGGAGCTGATCAGGCTCCATCCGGAGGCGCTGTCGAAGCTGATGGAGAGCGATCCCCGCTTCAAGCTGGCGCTCTACTGGGCGTTCTGGAAGAGCCTGTCGTCCAAGCTGCGGCAGACGAACGACAATCTCACCCGCTTCTTCTCGCAGACCGGCAAGCCGCCCAGCGTCGAGTCGGCCTCCCCCAAACAGGCCACGGGGGAGTTCCGCGTCGATCTGGCCTCCAAGCGCAAGCTGTTCCAGGAGCAGAAGCTCTCCAGCATGGAGATCAACTTCCTGGCGACCCTCTCCAGGGAGCGGAAGTACGGCCCCAGCCAGGTGATCTTCCGCGAGGGGGAGATGGGCAACGAGATGTACGTGGTGCTGGAGGGGCGGGTGATGATCAGCAAGTACATTCCCGGCGCCGGCGAGGAGGCGCTCGCCTTCCTGGAGCGCGGCGGCTATTTTGGGGAAATGGCGCTGATCGACAACGAGCCCCGCTCGGCCGACGCCAAGGCCCACGAGGAGGGCGCCGTGGTGCTCGTCATCTCCCGCGAGGTGCTCGAGGGGATCCTGGACATCCACAAGATCTCGTCGATCCGGCTGCTCACCATCCTCTGCAACCTGGTGGCGAGCCGCCTGCGCGAGCTGGACGACAAGATCATCGGCTGGTTCATCATCGCCGGCGGCTCCGGGATCTCCTGGCCGGTGCCGCCGCCGACATAGATTCTGTCCCGGACACCGCCGCCAGCACCTTTCCCACCAGGGAGGAGAGCGGCAGGCCCGCCCGCCCGGCCTCATCGAAGAAGCCGGCGGCCATCCCCTCCCGCACCTCGCCGCCCCAGGCGAGCTCCGCGCGGTGGACGTCGATCTCCAGGTCGCGGTAGGTGATGCCGTGGCGCACGCCGCCCACCCGGGGGCCGATTGTCCAGCGGCCGCCGTAGCGTTCGGCGAGGACCGCCTGCGGATCGCCGGGCTCGGGGACGCCGTCGCGCTCGCGGGTCATCCAGGGGAGCTCCCAGGTGCCGGCGAGGAGGGTGCTGTCGTCCGGCCGGCGGAAGAGGAGCACTCCGGAATCGTCCTCCACCACCGCCACCAGGAGACTGTGGCGCTCGGCGTCCCGCTTCACCCTGGGCGCGGGGTAGCTCTCCGGGTCCCCCTCGCGGGCCGCCCGGCAGCCGGGGCGGAGGGGGCAGAGGAGGCACTTGGGACGGCGGGGCGAGCAGAGGGTGGCGCCCAGCTCCATCAGGGCCTGGTTGCCGTCGCCGGGACGGGCGGGATCGAGCAGCCCGGCCGCCGCGGTGAGGAGCCGCTTGCGCGCCTCGCCCGATTTCGGATCGTCCGCCTGGGCGAGGACGCGGGAGAGGACCCGCTCGACGTTGCCGTCCATCACCGGCGCGGCCACCCCGAAGGCGATGCTCGCCACGGCCGCCGCTGTGTAGGCGCCGATCCCGGGGAGCGCCAGCAGCCCTTCGACCGTCGACGGGAAGGACCCGGCCTCGGTGATTTTGCGGGCGGCGGCGTGGAGCTGGCGGGCCCGGCGGTAGTAGCCCAGCCCCGACCACAGAGCCAGCACCTCCTCGACCTCCGCCCGCGCCAGATCCTCCACGGTGGGGAATCTTTCCAGAAAGCGGTTGTAAAAAGGGCGCACCGTTTCCACCCGGGTCTGCTGGAGCATGACCTCGGAGAGCCAGATCTCGTAGGGATCGCTCGTCCGGCGCCAGGGGAGGTCGCGCCGGTGCTGATCGAACCAGGTCAGGAGGGCTTCGGCCTGCCGCATCGCGTCATTCTAACCGCACGGTGCCGGTCAATTTGGCAGACGGACCGGCCAAAAAGGAAACGCTCCCAGCTTTCGCTGGGAGCTTGGGGGGGAGGCCCCATCTCTCCGGTTGGCTATTGTGGCTATACCCCTGTGTGTAGGGGATTTCGGTTGGTCAAAAGAGGGTGAGATCCTGAGATCTCGAAAGCTGGTGGGATCTAGTTAGGTTGGTCTGGAACCTCCCCCACGTCGTTTCCTTCTCTCTGCTCTCTGCAACAGCCGTGCCCGATCTTAGATTCCCGAGTCGGCATTCTTCTCTGTGCTGACAGAAACGGCCGCGGGCCGCCGTTCCCCTCACCCCTAAAAAAGAAAGGCCCCCCGGCCACTGGGCTGGGGGGCTGTAGGGAGGAGATTCCTTGCTTTCAGGTTGGCTGTTGGTTGGCTCTACCCCTGATGAGGGGATCCAAGGAGGGCTTCTCAAGGATGAGATCGCGTAGGATCTCGAAAGGGATGGGATACGGTTGGCTGGACGGAACCTCCTCCTCGTGTTCCAACTGATTTGTGCTCTTCTCTATCTGCAAGTAACATGCCTGATCTCCGATGAGCGCCCCAAGCCCCCAGAAAGGCCGGTTTGAGCGGGGTTTTTCCTCCCGGCCCCCGGGCGGGCGATCCCTTTTTGTGCTCATTCGTACAAAGGCATACGTTCGAGTGGGAGATTTCTACATGCCGACGTCGATTTCCCAGGAGAGATGAGGTGCCGGAGCGTGGGGAAGAGCTGACCGTCGGCTGGAAGGAGTACCTGGATCTCCCCGCGCTCGGCGTCTTCCACCTGAAGGCGAAGGTGGACACCGGGGCCCGTACCTCGACCCTCCACGTCGACTCCCTCCGGGTGCTGGAGGTCCTGCCGGACGGCACCGAACGGGTGGAGCTCGACCTCCGTCCCGACCGCCGCCGGCCGGACTGGCGGGTGCGGGCCGAGGCGCGGGTGCTGCGCCGGATGCGCGTGGTCGACTCGGGGGGGCACCCGGAGGTGCGGCCGGTGATCGCGACGGAGCTGGTGCTCGGCCCCGTGCGCAAGACGATCCTGGTCACCTTGACCGACCGCACGGGCATGCTGTTTCGTATGATCCTCGGCCGCAAGGCCCTGGAGGGGGATTTCCGGGTGGACGTCGCCGCCAAGTACCTCCTCCGCAAGTGGCACCCCCGGAGACCCCAGCGCTGATGAAGATCGCCATCCTGTCCCGCAAGGCGACGCTGTATTCGACCTCACGCCTGATCGAGGCCTGCCGCCAGCGCCAGGCCGACGTGACCGTGCTCGACCCGCTGCAGTGCGTGGTCAAGGTGTCGAAACGGCGGCCGGAGGTCTTCCACAACGGCGAGCGGGTGACGGGCATCGACGGCATCGTGCCCAGGATCGGCGCCTCGATCACCTTCTACGGCCTGGCGGTGCTGCGCCAGTTCGAGATGATGGGGGTCTTCCCCGCCAACGAGAGCCAGGCGATCTCGCGCAGCCGCGACAAGCTGCGCAGCCTGCAGCTCCTCTCGCGCTACGACATCGGCATCCCGCCCACCGCCTTCGCCCGCCGCCGCGAGGACCTGCGCTCGGCGATCCGCAAGGTCGGCGGGGCGCCGGTCATCCTCAAGCTCCTGGAGGGGACCCAGGGGACG
The DNA here is from genome assembly GCA_036497345.1 of Thermoanaerobaculia bacterium. Taxonomy (GTDB): domain Bacteria; phylum Acidobacteriota; class Thermoanaerobaculia; order Multivoradales; family UBA5704; genus DATARR01. Next base: position 46,716 of record DASXJP010000193.1, on the reverse strand, counting down.
GGTGTCATTCTGGCCGAGTCGGTCAAATCGGCCGAATCGGTGCTCGACGCCATGAGCTCGCTGCGGCAGAACATCCTCATCCAGGCCTTCATCGAGGAGGCCCACGGCACGGACTACCGGGCCATCGTGGTGGGCGGCAAGGTGGTGGCGGCCATGGCGCGCCAGGCCGGGGAGGGGGAGTTCCGCAGCAACCTCCACCGCGGCGGCACGGCCACCGGCGTGCAGCTGGAGGAGGCCTATGTAAAAACCGCCGTCGCCGCCGCCGAGGTGCTCGGCCTCAACATCGCCGGGGTGGACATGATCCCCTCCCAGGAGGGTCCCATGGTGCTGGAGGTCAACAGCTCGCCGGGGCTGGAGGGGATCGAGGGGGCGACCGGCGTCGACGTGGCGGGCGCGATGATCGATTTCGTCCTCGAGCGCGCGCCGCACGGCCATCCGCACACCCGGGGCCGGGGATGAAGCGCGAGCCGCTCGCCTTCGCGGGCACCCCGGTCCCCCTGGGGAGCACGGCCGAGCTGCGGCTCAAGGTGGCCGAGTCCTACGCCGCCGAGCCGGTGACCGTGCCGGTGACGGTGGTGCGCGGCGCTCCCGGCCCCACCCTGTTCGTCACCGCCACGGTCCACGGCGACGAGCTCAACGGCGTGGGCATCCTGCGCGGCCTGCTCAACGATACGGACTTCAGCGGCCTCAAGGGGACGCTGATCGCCGTGCCGGTGGTCAACGTCCCCGGCTTCCTCAACCAGGACCGCCGCCTGCCCGACCGGCGTGACCTCAACCGCTCCTTCCCGGGCAGCCGCAAGGGGTCGCTCACCTCGCGCCTGGCCGACGTCCTGTTCCGCGAGGTGATCCGCAAGAGCGACTTCGGGCTCGACCTCCATACGGCCGGCGGCGAGCGCACCAACTACCCCCAGCTCCGGGCCGACCTCGCCAACCCCGCCGTGGCCGAGCTGGCCGGGGCGTTCGGCTGCCCGCTGATCGTCGCCGGCGCCGGCCCCGAGGGGTCGCTGCGCCGCACGGCGGTGGCGGCCGGGGTGCCGACGGTGGTCTACGAGGCGGGGAGCGCCCGCCGGCTGGAGCGGCCGTTCATCGAGGTGGGGATCCGGGGGGTGCTCAACGTGCTGCGGCATCTGCGGATGATGCCGGGCGAGCCCGCCGATCCGCCGCTGCGGCTGTGGATCGAGCGCACGCGCTGGATCCGCTCGCGCAAAGGGGGGATCCTCGACCTCAAGGTGGACCTCGGAGCGCCCTTGAGCCGGGGGCAGGAGATCTCGGTCCACAGCAACCCCTTCGGCCGGGAGCGCAGCGTGCTCAAGGCCCCCAGCGCGGGGATCGTCCTCGGCCTCACCCAGCTCCCGCTGGTCCACCCGGGGGACGCCATCTGCCACGTGGCGCTCGTCGAGCGCGGGGAGATGGACGCCTGGCGGGCCTATTGGGAAGATTGGAAGGACGGCGGAGAAGGGGAGAAGGGAAGTAGGATCAGACCATGAAAAAGCTGCTCTTCATCTTTTCCTTCTTGCTGGGGATCGCGATCATGGCCACGGTCGCCGGCCTCCTTCTGGGGGGGAGAGGTGCCGTGGGGGAAGGCCCCACGGTGCTCGTCTGGCACCTCGCCGGTCCGGTCCTGGAGCAGCGGGAGCCCCGGCTGCCGTTCAGCGGCTCGCCCGAGCCGGCCAGCATCGCCGAGCTCTATCCGGCCCTGCGCGCGGCCCGCCAGGACTCCAGTGTGCGCGGCCTCGCCGTCTACATCCAGGACGCCGACCTGGGGCTGGCCAAGGCCCAGGAGCTGCGCCGCCAGATGCTGGCCCTGCGGCGGGCCGGCAAATTCGTCGACTGCTACCTGGAGACGGCCGGCGAGGGGTCGAACGGCACCCTCGTCTATTATCTGGCGACCGCCTGCGAGCAGATCTACCTCGCTCCCGCGGGGGACCTCAACCTGCTGGGGCTCTACACCGAGACCCGCTTCCTGCGCGGCACCTTCGACAAGCTCAAGATCGAGCCCAATTTCAATCGCGTGGGCCGCTACAAGAGCGCCGTCGAGACCTATACCCAGAGCCAGTACAGCCCCGAGGCCCAGGAGGCGCTCGCCGAGGTGCTCGACGGCTACTACGCGCAGATCGTCTCCGCCATCTCCGAGGCGCGCCACAAGAGCGAAGCCGAGGTGAAAGCCCTGATCGACGGCGCACCCTGGTCGGCCGACGAGGCCCTGGCGCGCGGGCTGGTCGACCGGCTCGCCTATCCCGACGAATTCAAGGCCCACCTGGAGAAGCGGGTGGGGCGCCGGCCGTCCTGGCTCGCGATCGAGGACTACACCCCCAGCCCCGTGCTCGCGGGCAAGCGGGTGGCCGTCGTCTTCGCCCTCGGCGAGATCGTGCGTGGCGGCGGCGGCGCGGCCCCCTGGACGGACGATCTCTACCTCGGCTCGGACGACATGGCGCGCGTGCTGCGCGACGTGGGCAAGGACCGCTCGATCGCGGCCGTGGTGCTGCGCATCGACAGCCCCGGCGGATCGGCCCTGGCCTCCGACCTCATCCTGCGCGAGGTCGAGAGGCTCCGGGAGAAGAAGCCGGTGGTGGTCTCGATGTCCGACACGGCGGCCTCCGGCGGTTACTACATCGCGGCCAGGGCGGACAAGATCGTGGCCGAGCCGGCCTCCCTGACCGGCTCGATCGGCATCTTCGGCGGCAAGCTCGTCACCCGCCGCTTCGAGGAGGAGATCCTGGGAATCGGCCACGACACCCAGAAGCGGGGCGCGAACGCCGACCTCTACTCCTCTCTCCAGCCGTACACACCGCAACAGGAAGCGCGGGTCCAGCAGCTCATGAATCGCACCTACCAGGCGTTCATCGGCCACGTCGCCACCGGCCGCAAGATGAGCCGCTCGGCGGTCGAGGGGGTGGCGAGCGGACGGGTCTGGACCGGCGCGAGGGCACAGAAGATCGGTCTGGTCGACGAGCTCGGAGGGCTCGACCGCGCCGTCGAGATCGCCCGCCAGCAGGCCCACCTCGGCGCCGGCGAGACGGTGGGCCTCGATTTCTATCCGTCGCCACCGTCGTGGCTCGACCTCTTCCTGGAGAAACGGCAGCCGCGCCTCCCGGCAGCTTTGGCGGACGTTGTCAAGTCCCTTGAAAAGACCCCGCCACGCCTGCTTGAATTACCCGCGGAGGTCGCCAGGATCGCGCGGCCCTTTTAACCGGAAACCATTGATTTGAATAACGTTACAGATTCTTTTCGACTTCGTGCCGAGAGGGCTTGCGGGCGCTGGCGGCTGTGCTATGATGGTCCCGTTGTAGTCACCTTTAGCCGCTTCGCTAGGAATTCAAATCCTCCCTGGAGAGAGGATTTCCACAGACTGTGGAAATTCTGTGGAAATAGCTTATCGTCGCGCAGCTTTTGAGGTCCCATGTCGCAATCCTATTGGTCTCTTCTCCAGAGACAGTTGCAGCAGCAGCTCGATCCCGACGAGTTCACCACCTGGTTCCGCCCGCTGAAGGTGGGCGATGAGAATGGGCGCCGGCTCGTCCTGGTAGCCCCCAACTCCCGCTTCCTCCACACGCTGGAAGAGAGCTACCGGCCGATGGTCGACCGCGCGGTGGCCGGGTTGGGCGATCCGGGCTTCGAGGTGCTCTTCGCGCTCGACAGGGACGAGATCCACTCCGACGAGACGCCGCCCGCGCCGTCGAGCTTCAATCCCAAGTACACGTTCGGGAGCTTCGTCGACGGCAAGTCGAACGAGTTCGCCTCGGCCGCCGCCAAGCGCGTGGCCGAGAAGCCGGCGGAGTCCTACAACCCGCTCTTCGTGTATGGCGGGGTCGGCCTCGGCAAGACCCACCTGCTGCACGCGATCGGCCACGAGATCCAGCGCAGCCGGCCACAGCTCCGCGTGCTCTACCTGGCGGCCGAGCAGTTTGTCAACGAGCTGATCAACTCGATCCGCTTCGACCGCATGCCGGCCTTCCGCGAGCGCTACCGCACGATCGACGTGCTGATGATCGACGACGTGCAGTTCATCGCCAACAAGGAGCGGACTCAGGAGGAGTTCTTCCACACCTTCAACACGCTCTACACCAGCCAGAAGCAGATCATCCTCTCCTCCGACTCCTCGCCGCGGAACATCCCGACGCTGGAGGAGCGGCTGCGCAGCCGCTTCGAGTGGGGGCTGATCGCCGACATCCAGCCGCCGGACCTGGAGACCAAGGTGGCGATCCTGCAGCGCAAGGCCTCGCTGGAGGGGGTGCAGCTCCCCGAGGAGGTGGCGGAGTTCATCGCCCAGCAGGTGAAGTCGAACATCCGCGAGCTCGAGGGGCTGCTGACGCGGGTGATCGCCTACTCCTCGCTCACCGACAAGCCGCTCTCGCCGGCGCTCGCCCGCGAGACGCTCAAGGACATCCTGCCGGAAGAGGGGAAGAAGCCCGCCGCGGCCGAGATCATCAAGTTCGTGGCCCGGCATTACGACCTCAAGGTCTCCGAGATCAAGAGCAAGAGCAACTCGCGCCAGATCGTCATCCCGCGCCAGGTGGCGATGTACCTCTGCAAGCGGCTGACCGGCCTCTCTTACCCGGAGATCGGCAAGCTGTTCAACGACAAGCACCACTCGACGGTCATGTACTCCTGCGAGACGGTCCAGAAGAAGCGCGATTCCGACCCTGACTTCGACCGCACCCTGCATGGGTTCGAGCAGCACTTCGCTTAGGGGCACGCGGCTTGCATTTGATTCCGCCGTTCCCGCAGGCTCACGGTGTGCCTGGGGAAAGCCTGCGGAGAGGGCTCCGGAAGGGTTGTGGAGCTTCTGCGGATTTTTTCCTGTCTTTGCGGGTTTTCCTCCTTTTCCTCAACCCGTCCGCAGGCTCTGCACAGCTCCCGGGTACAATCGCAAGGCTCCAGGATGGAACAGCTTAGGGCGGTTTTCCCCGTTTCCGCAGCGCCTACGGTCTACTACGGCTATGCTATATTCAGATGTCTTCTAGAAGAGGAAGAGTGAATGGAGATCCGCGTCACCCGTAGCGAATTCCTGGGCGAGCTCAGCCCGATGCAGGGCATCGTCGAGCGCAAGACCACCATCCCGGTCCTCTCCCACCTGCTGCTCACCGCGCGTGGCGACCGGCTCAACCTGGCCGCGACCGACCTCGACGTCTCGCTGACCTCCTGGTGCGAGGCGGACATCAAGCGCGAGGGGGGGATCGCCGTCCAGGCCAAGAAGCTGATCGAGATCATCCGCTCGCTCACCGGCGAGGAGGTGCTGCTGGTCCAGGAGGAGCCGCGCGTGCTCACCATCCGGGCCGGCAAGTCGCGCTTCAAGATCCACGGCCTCGCTCCGGACGACTTCCCCACCCTCCCCACCGTCGAGGAGGGCCGCAAGGTCGACATCCCCTTCACCGAGTTTCGCCGCATGGTGGCCAAGATCCTCTTTGCCGTCTCGGCCGAGGAGTCGCGCTTCCAGCTCAACGGCGCCCTGCTGAAGCTGAAGGACGGAGGGCTGGAAATGGTGGCGACCGACGGCCACCGTCTGGCCCTGGTCGAGGGTGGCCTGGAGAGCGCCGGCGGCGAGGACTCCGTCCTGGTGCCGCGCAAGGCCCTCCAGGAGCTCCAGCGCTTCGAGGGGGACGGCAAGCTCGCCTACGGCCGCGGCGAGCACCACCTCTCGTTCGGCCTCGGCCGGCGCGAGCTGATCTGCCGCATCCTCGAAGGGACCTTCCCCGACTACGAGCGGGTGATCGCCAAAGACAACGACAAGAAGGTGCTGTTCGACCGCAAGCTCCTGGTCGACGCCGTGCAGCGCGCCGCGCTGATGACCGGCGACCGGGCGCGCGCCGTCCGCCTCCAGTTCGCCACCGACCAGGTGGTGATCTCGGCCGTCAACTCCGACCTCGGGGAGGCGGTCGAGGAGGTCGCCTGCGATTACGACGGTCCCGAGTTCCGGGTGGGGATCAACCCCGACTACCTCACCCAGTTCCTGTCCGCGGTCGAGACCGAGAAGATCCGCTTGGAGCTCAAGGACGAGAACACGCAGTGCGTCGGCTATCCGCAGGACGGGCCCGACACCCGCTACCTCTGCGTGATCATGCCGATGCGGATCTGAGGTAGCCCCGATCGCGGGGATGCGGCATGATCCCCGCGATGCTGACCCACCTCGCCGCCCGCGACTTCCGCAACCTGGAGCCCCTCGCCTGGGCTCCCGCTCGCGGGTCGCACCTCCTGCTGGGCGGCAACGGCGCCGGCAAGACGAGCCTTCTGGAGGCCGTCCACGTCCTCGCCACCACCCGCAGCTTCCGCGCCGCCCAGATCGGCGACTGCGCGCGCCATGGCGCCGGCTCCTTCCACATTCGAGGGGAGATCGAGACCGATCGCCGCTCCACCCTGGAGGTGGGCTGGATGGACGGCCAGAGGATCCGGGCTCTGAACGGAAAAATAACGCCGCTCGCCGAGCACCTGGCCGTGCTCCCGGTGGTCGCCTGGACGGCCGCCGCCGAGGCCGAGGTGCTGGTGGGAGCCCCCAAGGCGCGCCGGCGCTTCATGGACCGCGGGGTGGTGGGAATCCGCCCCGCCGCCCTGGAGGTGCTCGGCCGCTACCGCGAGGCCCTGCGGCAGAAAAGGGGGCTCCTGCTCTCGGACGGCGTCGGCATCGAGATCTGGAACGAGCTGCTGGCCGCCACGGCGGCGGACGTCATCGCCCAGCGCCACCGCTACGTCGAGCTGGTGAAAGTCGAGCTGGTGAAGGTGATCGAGGCCTCCGGGCTCCCCTTTCCGCCCATCGAGCTCCACTACCGCCCCTCCCCCACCAACGGCCTCGAAGGGGCGGAGGTGATCGCCGACGCCCTCGACCGCATCGCCGACCGCGAGCGCCGCCGCCAGACGCCCCTCCTCGGCCCCCATCGCGACGAGCTCGAGATCCTCTGGGGAGGCCACGAGATCCGCCGCGTGGCCTCGGCCGGCGAGCGCAAGTCCCTCTCGCTCATGCTCCTCGCCGCCCACGGCAGAGTGATGGAGGAGACCGGGAGGCCCCCGCTCTACCTCCTGGACGACATGGACGCCGAGCTCGCCCCGCCTACCGTGGCCGCCGTCTGGGGGGTCTTCCGCGGCGCCGCCCAGCTCTTCGCCACCTCCAACCGTCCCCAGGTCTGGCTCACCCTCGACGTGGGGACGATCTGGGAGATGGAACGGGGGGAGATCCGGCTCCTCTCGGAGTGAAAACCGGAAATCCGCTTCCGGGAATCTTCTGCTCTCCTTTTCTTGTTGAAATAGTGTCCGGGGCCCGTTTTCCAGATCCCTGGAATCCCGCCGAATTTGGAGTCTAAGCTGTTGAATTTTCAGCGCTAATCAGACTCGCGGCACGGTCGCTTTTGTGGTATAATTTTCACATTCTCGGGCCCCTCCCCCGGCAGGGGCCCAACCAAGCTTCGAAAGAGAACGGAGATCCCCGTTTTGGAAGATCCACAGGCTACGTATACGGCTGACAACATCCAGGTCCTCAAGGGCCTGGAAGCGGTGCGCAAGCGCCCGGGCATGTACATCGGCGATACCGATGACGCGTCCGGCCTGCACCATATGGTGTTCGAGGTGGTCGACAACTCGGTCGACGAGGCCCAGGCGGGCTACTGCTCGCGGATCGAGGTCATCCTCCACACCGACAACTCGGTGTCGGTGGAGGACGACGGCCGCGGCATCCCGGTCGACCTCCACAAGGAGGAGGGGCGGTCGGCGGCCGAGGTCATCATGACCGAGCTCCACTCGGGCGGCAAGTTCGACAAGAATTCCTACAAGGTCTCCGGCGGCCTCCACGGCGTCGGCGTCTCGGTGGTCAACGCCCTCTCCGAGACCCTGGAGCTGGAGGTCCGGCGCGAGGGGAAGGTCTGGTTTCAGACCTATCACCGCGGCTTCCCCGAGGGGCCCATCCATCCGATCGCCGAGACCGATCGCACCGGCACCAAGGTCCGCTTCTGGCCGGACGCCGAGATCTTCGCCGTCACCGAATTCAGCTACGAGACGCTCGCCACGCGCCTGCGCGAGCAGGCGTTCCTCAACCGCGGGATCCACATCCACTTGAAGGACGAGCGGACGGACAAGGAGGCCGACTTCGTCTACGCGGGTGGCATCTCCTCCTTCGTCGAGCACCTGAACCGCAACAAGACGCCGCTCCATCCGCAGCCGATCCACCTGATCGACGTGCGCGACGACGGCACCGGCCCCGAGACGGTCGAGGTGTCGCTGCAGTGGAACGACGGCTATCAGGAGCTGATCTACGCCTTCACCAACACGATCAACAACCGGGACGGCGGCACCCACCTGGCCGGCTTCAAGGCGGCGCTCACCCGCGCCATCAACGCCTACGCGACAGCGAGCGGCCTGTCGAAGAACCTGAAGGAGAACCTCACCGGCGAGGACGTGCGCGAGGGGCTCACCGCGGTGATCTCCGTGCGCATCAAGGACCCCAAGTTCTCCTCGCAGACCAAGGACAAGCTGGTCTCCTCCGACATCAAGGGGTGGGTCGAGCAGGTGGTCTTCGAGCGGCTCAACACCCATCTGGAGGAGAACCCGCGCGAGGCCCGGCGGATCGTCGAGAAGTGCGTCGAGGCGGCGCACGCCCGCGAGGCGGCGCGCAAGGCGCGCGACCTGACGCGGCGCAAGGGCGCCCTCGACGCCTCGAACCTCCCCGGCAAGCTCGCCGACTGCTCGGAGCGCGACCCCGAGCGGGCCGAGCTCTTCCTGGTCGAGGGCGATTCCGCCGGCGGCTCGGCCAAGCAGGGGCGCGACCGGAAGTTCCAGGCCATCCTGCCGCTCAAGGGGAAGATCCTCAACGTCGAGAAGGCGCGCTTCGACAAGATGCTGTCCTCCGACGAGATCAAGACCATGATCACCGCGCTCGGCACCAGCATCGGCAAGGACGACTTCGCCATCGACAAGCTGCGTTACCACAAGTTGATCATCATGTGCGACGCCGACGTCGACGGCAGCCACATCCGGACGCTGATCCTGACCTTCTTCTACCGTCAGATGCCGGAGATCATCAAGCGCGGCTATCTCTACATCGCGCAGCCGCCGCTCTACAAGGTTTCGCACGGCAAGAGCGAGACCTATCTCAAGGACGACCGCGAGTACCAGGTCTATCTGGTGGACCGTATCAAGGACGCCTGGGAGCTCGACATCTCGCACAGCGACGGGCACAACGGCAATGGCGACGGCGGCCGGCTGACCGGCACCCGGCTGGCCTTCTTCCTGGAGAAGATCGCGCTCTTCCGTCAGAACCTCGAGAAGCTCGTCTCGCGCGGCTACCCGGCGGACGCAATCAAGGTCGCGCTCCAGAACGGCGTCAAGGACAAGCTGTCGCTCACCGATCCCGAGAAGATCGAGAAGATCGCCCACGTGATCGAGGCCTCCGGCTTCCACGGGGTGGTCGTCGGCAGGGACGAGGACCACGGCACGCTCTACATCCGCTTCCTGTCGAAGCGCGACGGCGTCGAGCGCGAGGTCCGCATCGACTGGAACCTGGTCACCGGCGCCGAATATCGCGCCATGGCGAACAACCAGCTCGCCCTCGACGCGATCTCCGCGGCCAACTTCACGCTCGCCAAAGGGGAGACGATCAACGTCTTCGACACGCTGGAGGAGGCGATCGACAGCCTCTACGACGGCGCCAAGAAAGGCCTCTCGATCCAGCGCTACAAGGGCCTCGGCGAGATGAATCCGACGCAGCTCTGGGAGACCACGATGGACCCCACCAAGCGCCGCCTCCTCCGCGTGCAGGTCGAGGACGACGTCGACGCCGACGCCATCTTCACCATCCTCATGGGCGACGAGGTGGAGCCGCGGCGGGCGTTCATTCAGAACAACGCTTTGGAAGTCCGGAATCTGGATGTGTAGGGGTGATAAGGCGAGCTTGTGGTTGACTGGAGCCGGTTTCAACCTGCAGATTTCGAGTATGACTTCGATCGCGACAAGCTCGCCGTACACGGAGTTACCTTCGAAGAGGCCGTCGAATCTTTCCTTTCGGACTTCTACGTCCGCAGGAACAAGGACTATAAAGACCGATATCAACTGGTCGGACGGACTTTTGGTGGCCGCCTCTTGAAGATCATCTTCCAACTCAAGACGAACGACGTTGTCCGTATCATCACGGGATGGCCTCTATGAGTAAGAAACGACAGGCGCTTTCCAGGGACGAAATCGATGACGTGGTAATTAGTCAAGCTGAAGACGATTCCGCTTGGGAAGAACCGGTTTACGTCAAGAGGGTTGTAGATGAAGCTTTTTCTCTTCCAGTCGACCTTGCCGCCCGAGCATCTTTCTTAGCGCGGATTCACCGCGCCAGGGTTGAAGAATGGCTGACAAGGGTTGTTCAGGAACGAGTAGAGCTGGAAGAAGCCTCCTTTGCGGAAGCCAAACGAGCTTTGATGAGAGCTGATAAGGCGGCTCTCGATATCAGGGTTCCCTACAGAGATTCGCTATTAGGGAAGAAGCTCGCAAGCGCACATAGTCCAGAGGACTATGCCCTGGTTTTCGCCCGACAAAGGCCGACCGAAATAGCAGACCATCTGGGCTTTAAGGTGATGGAGCATTATCTCCTGAAAGTTAGAGCGGCAACCGGAATTGAAAAGAAATTTATAGATAAGGCTGTTGAAAACTTAAACCGAGCACTCGAAATAAAGCGGGGCTATGAGCGATAACAACGACCAGGAGCTCCCCTTCGAGCAGCCGATTCCGGTCGGCATCGAAGAGGAGATGAAGCGTAGCTATCTCGATTACGCGATGAGCGTGATCATCGGCCGCGCGCTACCCGACGTGCGCGACGGCCTGAAGCCGGTGCATCGCCGCGTGCTCTACGGCATGTGGGAGAGCGGCAACCGCTCGGACCGGCCGTATAAGAAGTCGGCGCGCATCGTCGGCGACGTCATGGGTAAATATCACCCGCACGGCGACTCGGCGATCTACGACACGGTGGTGCGCATGGCCCAGGACTTCGCCATGCGCTATCCGCTCGTCGACGGCCAGGGGAACTTCGGCTCGCTCGACGGCGACAACCCGGCGGCCATGCGGTACACCGAAGTGCGCCTGATGAAGCTCGCGGAGGAGATGCTCCGCGATGATATCGATAAAGAGACGGTGGACTGGGGCCCGAACTACGACGGCTCGGAGACCGAGCCGCTCGTGCTGCCGGCGCGCGTCCCCAACCTCCTTGTCAACGGCGCCGCCGGCATCGCGGTCGGCATGGCGACCAACATCCCGCCGCACAATCTGGGCGAGGTGGTGGACGCGCTGCTGATGCTGATCGAAAACCCGGACGTGCTGATCAAGGACCTGATGACGGTGATCCCCGGACCGGACTTCCCCACCGCCGGCTTCATCCATGGCCTGGAGGGGATCCGTTCGGCCTACACCACCGGCCGCGGCATCATCCAGCTCCGGGCGCGCGTCGAGATCGAGACCAACGCGCGCACCGAACGGCAGGCGATCGTCGTCAGCGAAATTCCCTATCAGGTCAACAAGAAGAGGCTCATCGAGCATATCGCCGAGCTGATTCGCGATAAGAAGCTGGAAGGAGTTTCCGACCTGCGCGACGAGTCGGACCGCGAGGGAATCCGCATCGTGATCGAGGTGAAGCGCGACGCGATCGCGGAGATCCTCCTCAACTCGCTGTACAAGATGACGCAGCTCCAGACCACCTTCGGCATCATCCTGCTGGCGATCGTCGACAACCAGCCGAAGGTGATGACGCTCAAGGAGCTGCTCTACCACTTCCTCAACCATCGCAAGACGGTGGTCATCCGCCGCACCCGGTACGATCTGAGGAAGGCCGAGGAGCGCGCCCACATCCTGGAAGGCATCCTCAAGGCGCTCGATCATCTGGACGAGGTGATCGCCACCATCCGCGCCAGCCAGACGCCGGGGGAGGCGCGCGAGAACCTGATGTCCCGCTTCGCGTTCACCGAGATCCAGGCGCAGGCGATCCTCGACATGCGTCTCCAGCGCCTGACCGGCCTCGAGCGCGAGAAGGTGGTCGAGGAGTATCGCGCGCTGATGGTGACGATCGAAAGGCTGCGCGCCATCCTCGGCTCCGATCAACTGGTGCTGGAGGAGATCAAGCGCGAGCTGGGCGAGCTGAAGGCGGCGTACGGCGACAAGCGGCGCACCGAGATCATCCCCGAGACGCACGACATCTCGATCGAGGACATGATCGCGGACGAGCCGATGGTGATCACCGTCTCGCAGTCCGGCTACGTCAAGCGCTCGCCGCTGTCGCTCTATCGGGCACAGGGGCGCGGCGGCAAGGGGCGGACGGGGATGGTGACCAAGGAGGACGATTTCGTCGAGCACCTCTACGTGGCCACGGCGCACAGCTACATCCTGGTCTTCACGGAGAGCGGCCGGGTGCACTGGCTGAAGGTGCACGAGATCCCGGAGGCGGGTCCGGCGGCGCGCGGCAAGGCGATCGTCAACCTGCTCAACCTGGAGCCCAGCGAGCGGCTGGCCACCACGGTGGCGGTGCGTGAGTTCCGCGACGATCGCTATCTCGTCTTCGCCACGGCCAACGGCACGGTGAAGAAGACGGAGCTCTCGGCTTTCTCCAACCCGCGGGTGGGGGGCATCATCGGCATCAACATCGATGAGGGGGACTGCCTCCTGGCCGTGCGCGAGACCGACGGCCAGAAGGACATCCTGCTCGCCACCTCGAAGGGGTTCTCGATCCGCTTCCCGGAGAGCGACGTCCGCTCGATGGGGCGGGCCACCTACGGCGTCAAGGGGCTGGAGCTGCGCGCGGGCGACCGGCTGGTGGCCATGGAGGAGCTCGATCCGCACGGCCAGGTGCTCACCGTCACCGAGCACGGCTACGGCAAGCGGACGCTGGTCGAGAAGTACCGCCTCCAGGGACGTGGCGGCCTCGGCATCATCAATCTCAAGGTCACGCCGAAGACGGGCGAGGTGGTGGGTGTCAAGTACGTCACCCCGGAGGAGGGGCTGATGCTCATCACCCAGGAGGGGATGATCATCCGGCTGAACGTCTCCGGCGTGCGCCAAGTCGACCGCTCGGCCCAAGGCGTCAAGCTGATGAACCTCGACCCGGAGGACCGCATCGTCGCCGTGGCCAAGCTCGCCGAGAAGGACGAGGAGACGGAGATCGAGCTGGCCAAGGGGGAGGGCGGACCGGTGGCGGCCGAGCTGGAGCTGGAGGCGGCCGAGGAGGGGGACGACGACCTTCCGATCCTCGACACCGCCGGCTTCGAGGAGGCCGACGACGAGGAGGAGGATGAGGACGGCGGCCCGGACGAGACGGTCCATTGAGGACCGCTCCGCCCCTCCGGTGCTAATCTAGTCGCGCCCCGCCTGGGGCGCGACGCTTTTGACCGTGGACGAAAGGGAGGGCCCGCCTCATGCAATTCTTCCTCGATACCGCCGAGATCAAAGAGATCGAGACCGGCCTCCAGTGGGGCATGGTCGATGGCATCACCACGAATCCCTCGTTGATCGCCAAGGCCGGCAAGGAGTATCTGCCGACCGTGCAGGCGATCGCGAAGCTGGTGCCGGGCCCGGTCTCGGGCGAGGTGCTGGCGACCGCGTACGACGAGATCCTCTCGCAGGGGCGGCGGCTCGCCGGGCTGGCCGAGAACGTGGTGGTCAAGGTGCCGCTGACGCCGGACGGTCTGCGCGCCGTGGGCACCTTCAAGAAGGAGGGGATCCGCACCAACGTCACCCTCTGCTTCTCGGCCACCCAGGCGCTGCTCGCGGCCAAGGCGGGCGCGGCCTACATCTCCCCCTTCGTGGGCCGGCTGGACGACGTGGCCGAGGAGGGGATGGAGCTGATCGAGCAGATCTTGACGATCTACCAGAACTATGAGTTCGACACCAAGGTCCTGGTGGCCTCGGTGCGGCATCCGGTCCACATCGTGCAGGCGGCGATGCTCGGCGCGGACGTGGCCACGATCCCGTTCAAGGTGCTGGAGCAGCTCTACAAGCACCCGCTCACAGACGTCGGGCTCGACCGTTTCCTCGCCGACTGGAAGAAGACGGGCAAGACTTTCGATTCGTAAACCTCCTTGGAGCCGTCGTCTATCACCCCCCTCGGGCCGGGGCGCCTCTACCGTTTCGCCTGGGGGCTCTACCTGGTGTTGGCCCTGGGCGGAGCGCTCTGGCTCGGCCTCCGTCTCGGGGTGATCCCGCTGTCGCTGTTCGTCGATCGTGCCGGCTGGTGGATCGATCTGGGCGTGGGGCTGGCGGCGGGATTGCTGCTCCTGGGCGCGTGGTGGGGGGCCGAGCGCACCTTTCCTCTGGCGAAGGAGCTGGAGGCGCGGCTCGGCGAGGCGCTGGGGCCGATCACCTCTTCGGAGGCGGTGGCGCTCGCCCTGCTCTCCGGCTTCGCCGAGGAGCTGTTCTTCCGCGGCGCCGTCCAGGGGGCGCTCGGCTGGGGGGCGGCCACGGTCCTGTTCGGCCTGCTGCACAGCGGGCCGGGCAAGGCGTTCCGGCTCTGGACGCTGTTCGCGGTGCTGGCCGGCGCGCTGTTCGGCGGCATCATGGCCTGGCGCGGCAATCTGCTGGGGCCGGTGGCCGGGCACTTCCTGGTCAACGCCGTGAACCTCCGGCGCCTGGCGAGGGACTCTGTTAGACTGCCGCGGGCCGAAGCCTGCGACGAAAAGGAGAGCTCGAAGAATGGCTAGCGACTCGCGGGACGTGCTCGCCCGCATCGACACGGAGAAGGAGAGGTACCTCGAGGAGCTGAAGGACTACATCCGCATCCCCTCGATCTCGACCGATCCGGACTACAAGCCCGAGGTGTTGCGCGCGGGCGACTTCCTGGTGGGCAAGATGCGCGAGGCGGGGCTCCAGGCGGAGCGGATCGACACCGCCGGCCATCCGCTGGTGTACGGGGAGTGGCTCGGCGCGCCGGGCAAGCCCACGGTCCTCTTCTACGGGCACTACGACGTGCAGCCGGTCGACCCGATAGAGCTCTGGCGCAACCCGCCGTTCGAGCCCACGGAGGAGGGGGACAAGCTGGTGGCGCGCGGCGCCACGGACGACAAGGGGCAGTCCTACGCCCACCTCAAGGCCGTGGCGGCGATGCTGGCCGAGCGGGGGAGCCTGCCGGTCAACGTCAAGTTCCTGGTCGAGGGGGAGGAGGAGGCGGGGGGGCAGGCGATCGACGAGTACGTCCGCCAGGACGGCGGCCGGCGCCTCGCGGCCGACTGCGTGGTGATCTCCGACTCGTCGCTCTTCGCGCCCGGGCAGCCGTCGCTGATCTACGGCCTCAAGGGTCTGTGCTACATGGAGATCAAGGTCACCGGCCCCAACCGGGATCTCCATTCCGGCACCTTCGGCGGCGCGGTCTGGAACCCGCTCAACGCCCTCTGCCACATCGTCGACCGTCTGCGCGACGCGGAGACGGGCAAGATCCTGATCCCCGGCTTCTATGATGACGTGCGGCCGCTGGAGGCCTGGGAGCGCGAGGAGTTCGCCAAGCTCCCGTGGGACGAGGCCGCCTACCGGTCCGAGCTGGGCGTCCCCAAGCTGTTCGGCGAGGAGGGGTACACCACGCGCGAGCGCACCTGGGCGCGGCCGACGTGCGATGTCAACGGCATCTTCGGCGGCTACATGGGGAAGGGGGCGAAGACGGTGCTCCCCTCCTGGGGCGGCGCCAAGGTATCGATGCGCCTGGTGCCGGACCAGGACCCGAAGAAGATCGCCAGCCTGTTCACCGATTATGTCCACTCGGTCGCCCAGGAGGGGGTGAGGGTCGAGGTGACCAACCTTCACGGCGCCGATCCGGTGGTGGTCGAGGTGAAGGGCCCGATCGTCGACGCCGCTCTCGACGCCATGGAAGAGATCTGGGGCGCGCGGCCGGTGCGGATTCGCGAGGGGGGCTCGATCCCCATCGTCTCGACCTTCGCCTCGGTCCTCCAGTGCCCGGTGCTGTTGCTGGGCTTCGGCCTCAACGACGACGGCCTGCATTCGCCCAATGAGAAATTCAATATCAGTCACTTCTACAACGGTATCCGCTCCGTCGCACGGTTGCTGGATCGTCTGAGCAGTCTATGAGGAGCAAGGACAATTTCGAGCGCGAGATCAAATTCCCGCGGGTGGAGCTGGACAAGCTGCGCGAGCGCCTGATCGAGCTCGAAGCCGAGCGGGTCGGGCCCTCGGCTTTCGAGGACAACTGGATCCTCGACCGCGAGCAGGAGCTGCTGGATTCCGGCCGCATCCTGCGGCTGCGCACCGACGGCGCCCGGGCCCGGCTGACCTTCAAGGGGCCGATGCGGCTCGAGGGGAACATCAAGGTGCGCGAGGAGCGCGAGATCGAGGTGCAGAGCGCCGAGGAGGCGATGGCCCTGTTCGCGAACCTCGGTTTCACCGTGGTGCGCCGTTACCAAAAGATGCGGGAGGAGTGGCAGCTCGGCGGCGTCACCATCGCGCTCGACCACACGCCCATCGGCGACTTCGCCGAGTTCGAGGGGGACGGCGCCGAGACCGTGGCCAAGCGCTGCGGCTTCGATCCGGCGAAGTCGGAGCGCCGCTCCTACCTGCGCCTCTACCAGGATTACCTCAAGCAGCATCCGGACGCCCCTCCCGAGATGGTGTTCCGCTAGGCTCCGAATCTCACGATGCGCGATGCAGGGTAGGCGGATCCGTGCGGTGGTGCTGGCGGCGGGGCTGGGCACGCGGCTCCGCCCGCTGACCGACCTCACCCCGAAGCCGCTGCTGCCGGTGCGCGGCGTGCCCATCCTCGGGCACACCCTGGCGCGGCTCGCCGCCGTCGGCTGCGAGGCCGTGGCGGTGAACCTCCACTATCTGGGGGATCAGATCCGCCAGCGCTTCGGCGACTCCCATGCGGGAATGCCGCTCACCTGGTCGGAGGAGCCGGAGATCCTGGGCACCCTGGGCGCCCTCCATCCGTTGAAGGAATTCCTCGCCCCCGCCGAGCTGGTGCTGCTCGTCAACGGCGACAGTCTCTGCGAGTGGCCCTTCCGCAAGCTGATCCGCAAGCACCTCGCCAGCGGCGCCCGTTCGACTCTTCTCCTCACCTCGCGGCCGGACCCGGCGCGGTTCGGCGGCGGCGTGGGGATCGACCGCGCCGGCCGCATCCTCTCCTTCCGGTCCGGCGATCCGGAACGAGGGGAGGTGGCGCGGCGCTACGTCTTCGCCGGCGCGCACGTCTTCTCCCCGGATCTTCTTGATCGCGTGGGTCCGGGGAAATCCGACATCGTGCGCGACCTCTACATCCCGATGCTGGCCGAGGGAGCGGTGATCGATTCGGTGGTGGACGGCGGGCTCTGGCACGACATGGGGACGCCGCAGCGCTTCCTCGACGGCGTGCTCGACCGGGCGCGGGCGGACTGGCCGGAGCGGCTCTGGCGGCGGTCGTGGATCTCCCCCGAGGCGAGCCTGGAGGCGGGAGCGAAGGTGCGGCGGTCGGCGATCGAGCCGGGGGTGAAAGTGGGAGAAGGGGCGCGGATCGAGAGGGCGGTGCTGCTGCCGGGCGCGCGAATCGGTAAGGGGTGCGTGGTGCGCGAGACGATCGTGGGCTTCGGCGCCTCGGTCCCCCCGGGCACCTGGGTGGAGCGGCGGATCGTCATGCCGCAATCCCCGGGCTTCGCCCCGGGGCTCGACGATTCGGTGGTGGGCGGCGCGGTCTATACGCCGTTCGGCCCGGATATTGAAAGCTGATCCGAAGGTTGAACGATCGGCCCCCGTCTGTCATCATCGGCCATCCGGACGCACCCCGGCCCTCAACGATGCCGCTCGACGCAAACCACTTCCGCCTGCTCGTCTTCGATTGGGACGGGACGCTGATGGACTCCATCGGCCCCATCGTGGCCTGCGCCCAGGCGACGATCCGCGAGCTGGAGCTGGGCGAGCTGCCCGAGGAGATCATCCGCGGCACGGTCGGCCTCGGGCTGCGCGAGACCGTCGAGACCCTGAGCCCCGGCTGCGACGACGCGCTCTACGGCAAAATCCTGGAGGGGTACCGGAAGCACTGGCACACCACCTACCGCGACATGCCGCTGCTCTTCGACGGGGTGGACGAGATGTTGCGGGATCTGTCGAACGAGGGATACCTGCTGGCGGTGGCGACCGGCAAGAGCCGCCGCGGTCTCGACTACGCCCTTGAGCAGACCGGCCTGCGGGAGGTCTTCCAGGCCACCCGCACCGCCGACGAGGCCTTCTCGAAGCCCCACCCCCAGATGCTGCTCGACATCCTTGATGAATTGGGGGTCTCGCCGCGCGAGGCGGTAATGATCGGCGACACCACCTACGACCTGGAGATGGCGCGGAGCGCGCGGACGCACGCGGTCGGCGTCTGCTCCGGCGGGCACGACCGCGAGGAGCTCCTGCGTCTGGAGCCCCTCGCCTGCCTGGATCAGGTGGTGGACCTGGGGACCTGGCTCGCCGAGCGGGCGGCCACGGTCAGCGCATAAACCTTACTTCCCCTTTTTCGCGCCGCCCGCCGCGATCCCCTCCAGATCCTTGATCTGCTGGGGGTCCGGCGCCTGCTGGGCGGTCTTCGCCGCGGCCAACGCCCTCTGCGCGTAGGCGGCCGCGCCGGGATCGTTCCGCTTGGCGAGCAGCATCGCCTTGGCGCGGAGGTTGGCGTAGTTCTCCTGCATCGCGATCGAGGCGTCGAGCCAGCGCGAGGCCTCGTCGAGGCAGGTGTTGTTCTGGACGCAGTAATTCGCCGCCTGATACGGCGCCTGCCAGCGGACGGCGTCCTTGAGCTTCGCCTGCACGAGGGCCGGCGTGTCCACCTCGATGGTGAAGGGGACCTGGAGCTTCTCCCAGGAGAGGACGACCTTGGTCGAGGTGTCGGTCACGTCCTCGAAGTCGAAGCCCATGCGCTCGCGGAAGGGGGCCGGCTGCGGCTTGACCTGGACCCGCAGGGCGTCGTGCTCGGGCTTATAGCTGAAGGCGCCCCACTCGTTGGCGTCCTTGCTGAAGACCACGGTCCAGTCCCCCTGGGCGGGGAACGTCTGCAGGCCGTAGAGGCCGGCCGGCAGCTCGTGCCCCTCGATCTTGACCGGGGTGCTGAACTTGATCGTGGTGTTCTCGTTCGCCCCCGTGCGCCAGACCTCGCCGTAGGGCACGAGCTTGCCCCAGACCTCCCGCCCCTTCACGCCCGGGCGGCTGTACTTGATCGTGATGTCGGTGATCCCCACCGTCTGCGTCACCGACGCGTTGGGGCTCGGGCGGGGGAGGTCGAGCTGCTGCGCGAGCGCGGCTCCCGCCGTGAGGACGAGCAGCAGGCCGGCGACGAGGCCGGCGCGGAATCGAAGGGTGCTCATTTTGGCTCCTCCTTAGGAATCTCTCAAGACTCTGAAATCTACCAGAGTCGGCGCTCAGCGCCCATAGCCGGCGTCTTCCAGCACCGGCGCGGCCAGCATCACCTCGGCCCGCCGCCGCGATTCGCCGGCCTCCAGGCGCTCCCCCTCCTCGTCGCGCTCGGCGGGCGTCTTCACCCACCCCTGAAGGTTGCGGTGGACCAGGTCGGCGAGGACGCGGATGTGGTCCGGCCGGTCGTTGAGGGCGGGGATGTAGCGGTAGCGCTCGCCGCCGGCGTGGAGGAAGATCTCGCGGTTCTGCTCGTCGATCTCCTCGATCGTCTCCAGGCAGTCGGCCGAGAAGCCGGGGCAGACGACGTCGAGGCTGCGGATGCCGGATTTCGCCATCGCCGTGATGGTCTTGTCGGTATAGGGCTTGAGCCACTCCTCCTTGCCGAAGAGCGACTGGAAGGAGACCTGCCAGCGCTCGCGGGGGAGCCCCAGCTCCGCGGCGGCCAGGCGGGCGAGCTTGTGGCACTCGCAGAAGTAGGGATCGCCCGCCAGGAAGTAGCGCTTCGGGATGCCGTGGAAGGAGAACAGGAGCTTCTCCGCCTGCCCCTCCCGTTCCCAGACCTCCCGGATGCTCGCCGCGAGAGCCCGGATGTAGGCCGGGTCGTCGTGGTAGTGATGGATGGTGCGGATCTCGGGCACCCATCGCCAGGTCATCAGCTCGGCGGCCACGGCGTCGATGGTCGAGCCGGTCGTCACCGCCGCGTACTGGGGGTAGAGAGGGAACGCCAGGACGCGCCGGCAGCCTTTACCGGCGAGCTCGCGCAGCGCCGACCGCACCGACGGGTTGCCGTAGCGCATGGCGACGGCGACGTGAATCGGCGTGCCGGTCTCCCGGCTCAGCACCTGCTGGAGCGCCGCCGCCTGGCGGTTGGCGATGACGAGGAGCGGGGAGCCCTCCGGGGTCCAGACCTTCCGGTAGAGCGCGGCCGACTTGGCCGGCCGGAAGGGGAGCACGAACAGGTGGAGGATCAGCCACCAGAGCGCCCGCGGCATCTCGATGACCCGCGGGTCGAGCAGGAACTCGCGCAGATAACGGCGGAGCGACGGCGTGTCCGGCGCGTCGGGGGTCCCCAGGTTCGCCAGGAGGACGCCTACCGCCGGTACCTCCCCGTGTTGGAAGTCGGGCTGGCCGAAGTACTTCATGGTGGGAGGAAGTCTAGCGCAGGAGGTCTTCTTTACCGGCCGTGAGCTGTTCGACGATGGCCACGAGGTCGCGGAAGAATTTGTCGAACGAGGAGGCCGCTCTCGCCTGAAGGAGATCCATGGAGGCGGCCAGCGCGGATTGATCCAGGGTCTCCACGTAGCTGCGTCCCTCCGGCATCCGTGCTGTTAGCCATTCTTTGGCACCCCGTATAGCTTCCGGATCGGGAGGTGGCTCAAGATCGTCAGCCAACCCTCGAAGACCGCGCAAGGATCTGGCGGAGGCCAGAAACCAAGCCTCGAACTCTCGTTTCGCGAGCACGACACTGATCGCGAGGTCGGAGCGAGCCCTCCTGGCCCGGTCGAGGAGCTCCGGCCCCAGGGTCGCTGGACAGTCATCGTCACTGTCCAGAACGACAAAAATAGCACCGCCTCTACCTGCCCTACGGGCGGCGAGCTCAATGGACCGTTCCAGCTCTCCCGGTTTCACCAGTTTGGTCCGCGGGACTCGAAGGGGATGAAATTGGGGGACCAGCCCCGGAGCGATCTGCTGGATGATTCTCCGAATCGCGATTGGGACCGCCTCGACATCCCCATCTCCTTCGACGATACAGGCTAGGCCGAGTGACATTCAGGCGAGGTTCTTTTTGAAGAGATTCATCTGATTGTTGATGAGCCGATCTAACTCGGCAGGATCCGGCTTGAGCTGATTGAGCTTCAGCAACTCCCCAGGAGTATACAGGCGATCGCGGAGAACCGACCTTCCGACCTCGTCCAACGAAGCGATACTGGTGATTCCCCGTTTGGCCACTACTGCCAAGATCGAATCTGCCGAAATTCGATAATCATCCAACAGCTCAGGGCTGTGGCTGGTGACGAGGACCTGCGTGTGTCGGCTAGCATCCATAAGCGCATCCAAGAGGACGCCGGCCGCTGCAGGATGAAGAGCAACCTCAGGCTCTTCGATTCCCACTAGGGGTACCCGGGTCCGCTGTCCATTGGATGATTGGAAAAGTGCGACAAGAATACCGACAGCCCTCAAGGTCCCGTCCGACATGCTGGAAGCAAGGAATCTCCAGGGATGCTGAGATCCCTCAATGTGCTGCCTAAACTCAAGAGTCTCTTTCGAGCCAATTGACCTTGCGTCCACCGTCTGGATTCCCGAGACGACCTTGCCGAGGTACTCCTCGATTCGCTCCTTTGCTGCCGGATTGTGCGCTGAAAGTTGCCCGAGGACGCTTGCGATATTGTTTCCCTCTCGAGACAGGATCTCTCCCACGTCCGGTGGCTGGAGATCGCGGATCTCGTCCGGGTTGAGATTATAGAATCCCATATTTGAGAAGAACTCGAACACTGGCCGGAATTCCGGCAGCCCAGATGCACTGACTAGATAGAGTCGATCCTTTGAAGCTACAGGAGAAACGGATACGCTTCTCGACACTACCTCCCCTCGATCTACTTGGTAGTGAGCGTCCTGTTCTAGTGCCGTTTTCGCCGAAACTAGACATTCTTCCCGCTGGACCTCATAGCCGGCCGCGCGTAAGGCTCCAATCCGAAATGAATAGAACCCTCTTTGGCCCGTCGGCAGCGCAAATTCGAGCCGGATTCCGAAATAGGTCGGCGGATGTGTGCTGGACCGGCGGCGGACTTCCTTGATTCCGCCCCGGTCACGGATCGCGTGATCCAACGCTGTCCTCAGGGCATCGGCAACGAAGCGGAGAACATCGAGGAAGTTGCTCTTCCCTGAACCGTTCGGACCGACAAGGAAGGTCAAAGGAGACAAAGAGACATCGCAACGCGCAATACTCTTATAGTTCTCCAGCAGAACCCGGGTGAGAAAGGCCGAATCGCGCATGGTAGGACCGGCTTAGCTCTCCCGCCGGTCCCACCATTGTGTCATAGCTGAGGGTCAGTCCGGCACAGCCAACATCCCGAACACCTCCCCCACCTGCTCCCACCCCACCCGCATCAGGAAGGTGTTGTTCCTCCCATAGGACTTGGCGCCGAGGATGAAGAAGCCCGGCTCCGGGTTGGTGAGGGTGTCCGCGCCGTGGGTGGTCTGGGCCAGGCAGTCGGAGCTGCCGGCGCCCAGGAGGGCCGCCGAGAGCTTGATCGGACCGCAGGTGGCGTAGCACTCGTGGACCTGGAGCTGGCGGTAGAGGCTGTGGTCGCCCACCGCGCCGGTCAGCGAGAGGATGCGGTCGACCTCGATCGTCTCGGGGCCCGCGCCGTTGCGCAGGGTGACCTCGAAGCGGCCGTTGGGCTTCGCGATCTCCTCGACCACCGCGCCGCGCCGGGCCTCGACGGCGGGCGAGGCGCCGCCGGCCAGATCCACGGCGGAGGCGGCGAGAGATGCGCGATCGGGAAGAGGGTCTCCCTCATGAGTGCCCCAGGAGGGCTCGGGATTGCGCAGGGCCCAGATCACCCGCGTCCCCGGCGCCTCCTTCGCCAGCTCGGCGAGAGCGCGGACGGCGGTCTGCGCCGAGTGGCCGGCGCCGGCGAGAAGGATGGCTTTGCCCGCCCAACCCTCTTTCTCCGCCGAGAGGTCGGGGATGTCGCGCCGGATCTCCCCCGCGAAGGAACGCTCGCCGGGAGCGGGGATGCCGGCGTCCCCCAGCGTATTGGGGCTCCCCCAGGTGCCGGTGGCGTCGATGACGAGGTCCACCGTCTCGGTCCATTCCCGGCCGGCGCCATCGGCGAGGAGCAGGCGGAAGGGGTGCCGGCCGCGCTCGGGGGTGGCGATCTCCTCGTGCTTCAGCAGCCCCTGGCGGCCGATGCTCAGCACACGGGTGCCCAGCCGCAGGTGGGGCGCGATCTCCGGCAGAGCCGCCAGCGGCTCCAGGACCTTCCCGGCGAGGTCGTGCCCGGTGGGGCATTCGGAGCCGCCCGGGACCTCGCGGCCGGCCGCCTCCAGGTGGCGCCGCATGCGCGGGGAGACGTTCATTTTCCACGGCGTGAACAGCCGGACGTGACCCCAGGCGCGGACGTTGCCCGCCACCGAAGGCGAGGCTTCGTAGACCGTGAACGGATGGCCCGCCTCCACGGCGGCGAGAGCGGCTTCGAGGCCGGTCGGACCGGCCCCGAGGATGGCGATATGAGGCTTGGCGTCGGACATCTCTCGATCCTCCCTGGGTCAGAAGCATGAAGCGGCCCGCTCGCGGGCGGGCAGGATCTCCAGACAGGTAGTCCACCAACCGGTCAGGACGGTTTCGACGAACTCCTCGGGCAACCCCTCGGACCGCATCTCGGCCGCCAGTCCCAGGTGGTCGTAGGCGAGCGGCACCAGCTCGACCTTCAACCGGTTTCCTCGTACATCGTCTCGCGCCTCCAGCATCGCGTACCAGACGTTCGTCCGGCCGTCGTTGGCTGGCCGGCCGATCACGCCCACGTTGACCACGTCCCGCCCCGAGGGGAGGCGGCGGTGCCAGTGGAGCCCGGTGTGGGTGGCTAGGATACCGTCGCAGCGGCTCTGCTCCAGCAGCACCTCCAGGAACGGCACCGGCGAGGTGCTGTGGAAGAGGAACTCGTTGATCCGGCGCGGCGAGCCGTGGACGAGCAGCAGCTCGCGCTCCCCCACCCGCACGCGGCGGCGCCGGGGTAGGGTGCCCATCCAGGCCTTGAATCCGGGGGAGCAATTCCGCTCGGTGTAGCGGTAGGAGATCTCCGCGAAGTGGTTGTCGCGCGGATCGGTGTAGCCGCAGTTGCAGTCCTCGCGGCCCGCGGCGAGCGACTCCTCGTAGTTCCCCTGGATGGCGAGCACTTGGCCTTGCGCCAGCAGCGGCCGGACCTTCTCGGGATTGGGACCGAAGGCTCCCAGATCGCCCAGACAGTAGACCGCCTCGGCGCCCCGGCGGGCGGCGTCCTCCAGCAGCTCCAGCAGGGCGAGGTGATTGCTGTAGACGCCGCCGAAGACGGCGATGCGCGAATACGGGCCCTCGACCGGCGTGGGGTCGTCCAGGCCGGCCGTGTAGGTGAGCACGGCGGATTCTCTATCTTCCCGTGGGAGCCGCAGGCCTTTCCGGGCCGCGGCCTCGCGGAAGGCGGAGAGGGGGACGAGCTTCTCCCCCCAGGTGGCCAGGCCGCGGTGGACGGTGAGCTTGGAGGACATCGGTCGTCCGCCTCAGGTCCGGCAGCTCACGCCGTAGACGTGGCAGGTCCAGCAGGCCGGGTGCTCCAGGGGGAAGCCGCCCAGGGTGTCGGCGAGGGCTTCGCCCATCTTCGCCGCCGGCTCGTTGACCAGGATGGGGCAGACCCAGACCCCCTGGTCGGTCACCATCCGGCAGGAGCTGCACTGCAGATGATCCCAGCCGCCGTCGGGTACCTCTCCTTCCCGCAGCCGCTGCCAGCTCTCGTAGGCGCCGCCGCGCTCGGCCTCGGCGCCGATGCGGAAGACGGGGAGGATCTTGAGGCGCGGGCGCTCGATCCCCAGCGACCGCAGCAGGGTGAAGAAGAGCTTCTTGCCGGCGTCGCCGGCCGCCCCCTCGCAGACCTCGGTCACCGTGATCACGGGGTTGAGCCCGGCCGCGTGGAGATTGCGGATGCCGGCGAGGATCTTCTCGAAGGTCCCCGCGCCGCGGATGGGGTCGTTGCTGGCCGCGTCCCAGCCGTCGAGCGAGACCCGGAAGTCGAGCGAATAGTCGGAGGCGTCCGCCAGCGCCTTGAGGCGGGCGCAGCGGCCGGGGTCGAGCAGCAGGCCGTTGGTCAGCACCGTGGCCGGCCCGACCTCAAGAGTGGCGGCGAGGATCGCCTCCATCTCGGGGTTGAGGAACGGCTCGCCGCCGGTGAAGTAATACTCGCGCACCCCCAGCCGCGCCGCCTCCTCCAGATAGCGCCGCACCTGGGCGAGGGGCATCATCTCGTGGGTGTGGTTGGTGGGCGAGCAGGAGACGAAGCAGTGGGCGCAGGCCAGGTTGCACACCGTGCCCCCCACCTGGAACCAGAGGGTGTCGAGCGATCGGAGGGCGACCTCCGGGGCGGTTGTCTCAGCGGCGGTCATGCGGGCTCCCGGGAGAGATAGCGGGCCAGCTCCGGAGAGCGGGGCCGGGTGAAGAGGTCCTGGCAGGGGCCGCTCTCGACGACCTCCCCCGCGCCGTCGCGGGGGGCGAGGTAGACGAGGGAGTCCGCCACGCGGCGGGCCTGCCGCAGGCCGTGGGTGACGAGGACGATGGCGTGCCGCTCGCGCAGGCGGAGGATCAGCTCCTCGATCGCCGCCGTGGAGCCGGCGTCGAGCGCGCTGGTGGGCTCGTCGAGGAGAAGGACCTCGGGCTCCCCCGCCAGCGTGCGGGCCAGGCAGAGGCGCTGCTGCTGCCCCGCCGAGAGGCTCGCCGCCGGCTCCCTGAGGCGGTGGCGGACCTCCTCCCAGAGCGCCGCCTCGCGCAGCGCCCGCTCGATCCGCTCCGGCCAGGCGCGCCGGGGGAGGCGGCCGGTGTGGCGGACGCCGAACATCACGTTGTCGGCGATGCTGCCGGGGAAGACCACCGGCTGCTGGAACAGCATGCCGATGCGCGCGCGCAGGGCGTCGGCGTCCACGTCCCGGCCGTGGATCGGGCGTCCGTGCAGCAGGACCTCCCCCGACACGGCGAGCTGCGGGGTCAGGTCGGTCAGCCGGTTGAGGCAGCGCAGCAGGGTCGTCTTGCCGACCCCCGAGGCCCCTAGGATGCCGAGCACCCGGCCAGGCTCGATCCGCAGGCCGATCGACCGCAGGAGGGTGCGCCGGCCGGCGGCGACGGTGAGCCCCCGGGTCTCCAGAATGGGCTCGGCCGGCTCCGGCGCCAGGGCCTCGGTGGAGAGCGCGTCAAGCATGCTTCGCCTCCTCGTGGATGCGCAGGCGGACCGGCAGCGCCAGCAGGCTGAGGGCGAAGACGAGCCCCAGCAGCACGGCGGCGGCCCCCCAGAGGTGGTCCTGGACCGCCGGGTCGAGCGAGTCCTGGGCGAGGACGAAGATGTGGTAGGGGAGGGCGACCACCGGGCTGTCGCGGATGCCCGCCGGCAGGCCGGCCCCCGAGAACACCGCGGCGGCGAAGAGGATGGGCGCCGTCTCCCCCGCGGCACGGGCGAGCCCCAGCAGGAGCCCCGAGACGAGGCCGCTCAGGCTCTGGCGGAGCAGCACCGAGCGGACCACCTGCGAGCGCGAGAGGCCGAGGCCGGTGGCGGCCTCCACGTACTTGCGCGGCAGGCTGCGCAAGCGCTCGATGAGGGCGACGCTCACCGTGGGGAGGATCATCAGGCCGAGCAGGATGCCGCCGGCCAGCCACGACTTGCCCCAGCCGAGCCAGCGGCTGAAGACGATCAGCCCGGCGATGCCGAGGAGGACCGAGGGGATGGAATTGGCCGCGTAGAGGGCGGAGAGCAGCCAGCGGCCGGCGCGGGGTCGGGAATCGAGATAGACCGCCTCCGTCAGCGCCACGCCGGTGGCCAGGGGGGCGCTCACCAGGAGAGCGGCGGCGACCAGGATAAGGGTGCCGAGGATCTCGTAGAAGACGCCTCCGGAGCCGCCGCTCCCCGCCGCCAGGCGGGTGACGAACCGCCAGTCGAGCACCGCCAGGCCGCGCCAGACGATGGCGCCGGCGATCCCCAGCAGCAGGGCGCAGACGGCGGCGGCGCAGGCCCCGGCCAGAAAAACAAAAACGCGGTCGAGCCCTCTACGCACGGCGCCCCCTCCAGGTGGTCAGCCGGGCGCCCGCCAGGCTCACCGCCGCCACCACGGCGAAGAGGACGAGGGCCAGCCCCATGAGCGCCCCCCAGTGCACGGGGTCGCCGTAGGAGATGAACGTCTCGGAGCCGCCGAGCTTGGTGGTGAGGGTCTGGCCGGCGGTGGTGAGCGGCTCGAAGGCGAGCAGCCGCTGCGGCCATTGGTTGTCCTGCCGGCCGATCACCAGGAAGACGGCGATCGTCTCCCCGAGCGCCCGGCCGAGGCCGAGGAGCACGGCGGAGACGAGGCCGGGGAAGGCCTGGCGCGTGGCCACCCGCAGGGCCGTCTCGGCCCGGGTGAGGCCGAGCGCCCGGGCCGCCAGCCGCTGGCCGGCGGGGACTCCGGAGAGGGCGTCATCGGCCAGCGTCATCACGGTGGGCAGGATCATTACCGCCAGCAGCAGGCCCCCTGTCAACAGGGTGTCCCCGCTCAACGGCTCCCAGCGGGCGATCAGCCGGACCACGAAGTCCCGCAGCAGGAGGACGCCCAGGAGGCCGTAGACCACCGAGGGGATGCCGGCGAGCAGCTCGACCCCCGCCTTGACCGCCAGCCGGGCCCGACGCGGCAGGACCTCGGCGGTGAAGAAGGCGGTGCCGATCCCGAGCGGCGCCGCCACCGCCAGGGCCACGGCGGAGACGGCGAGGGTGCCGTAGATCATCGGCAGGAAGCCGAACTGGTGGACGCGGAAGAACCACCGGATGCCGAAGAAGCCGGCGGCCCCCGGCTGGCGCCAGAGCGGCGCGCTGCCGGCGGCGAACAGCGCCAGCATGCCGAGGAAGGCGGCCGCCGCCAGGGCCGTGAAGCCGAGGCTCACAATCCGCGTCAGCTCCAGCGGGCGGCCGCCGACCCTCACCGGGCCGGCCCTCCGCCGGCGATGGGCTCGTAGCCGTTCTTGCGCATCAGCGCCTGGCCGCGCGGGCTCAGCAGCAGGTCGATGAGGGCCTTCGCCGCTCCCTGCGGAGGGCCGTTGGTGACCAGGATAAGCGGCCGGCTCAAGGGGTAGCCGCCGTCGAGGATGGCGGCCGGCGTGGGGGAGATCACCTTGCCGCCGTCATCCCGGATGCCCACGGCGAAGACGTGCTGGCCGTCCGCCCAGGCGGCGGAGAGCTGGGAGATCGAGCCCGGGGTCGCCGTGACCTTGCTTCGCCCCTCCTCGTTGGACCCCACCTCGGGCAGGTTGACCAGCGGGGCCGCCTTGGGATCGCCGTAGAGCCAGCGCGCGAAGACCTCCCAGGTGCCGCGGCCGGCCTCCTTGTTGAAGAAGACGACCCGCCGATTCGGCCCGCCGATCTCCTTCCAATTCTTGATCCTGCCTTCGTAGAGCCCACTGATCTGGACCTTGGTCAGGGTGCGGACACCCCCCTGCCAGACGTCGCGCGAGACCACCAGCGCGACCCCGTCCAGGCCGATGCGGGCGGCCTGGAAGCGGGCCTTGGGGAAGTGGGCGCGGTCCTCGTCGATCAGCGGGCGCGAGACCATGGCCACCTCGGTCCGCCCCTCGCCCAGCGCGGCCATCCCCCCTGAGCTCCCCCCCTGGGTGTCGACCTGGATGGCCAGGCCGCGCTCCCGGCGCAGGATCTCCGCGGCCTCGACCACCACCGGGTTGACGGTGGTCGAGCCGTTGACCCGCAGCGCCGCGGGGGAGGCGGCGCCCTGGATGGCGATCGTCGCGGCGAGCAGGCCCAGGCCCGCGGTCAGCAGCATTTTCCCGGCGCGCAGCATGCCTCGGCCTCCGTGGTGATCTGGTAGTCCTGACCCTTGGTTTCCCGCGGGTGGCGCAGGGCGGTGCGCGAGCAGTCGAACGGCTGCGCCTCCGCGAGCGGCACCTCCTCCAGCGGCGCGACGAATTCGAACGACGCGCGATAGGGCTCGCGCTGGTAGAGGCGGTAGGTCTTGTCGCAGACGGCGTAGCGCTCGCCGCGCCGCATGCGGTGATTGTCGTCGTCGAGCACCTCGCGGAACGGCCCCTTGTAGATCACCGCCTGACGGCGCTCCAGGCAGACGCCTTCCTTGCCCTTGAAGGCCTCGACCGAGAGCGAGCGGAATTCGATGCCGGCGACGGTGCGCCAGGGCGCTTCCTGGCGCTCGAGGATGCGGATGCCGTAGAAGCCGGCCTCCTCGAAGGCCGCGAGGAAGCCGCTCTCGGTCAGCGCGCCGGAGATGCAGCCGCTCCACAGCTCGGGGTCCCGCTGCAGCTCCTCGGGCACCGGCTCGTCGCTGACGATGTCCGAGATCACCGCTCGGCCGCCGGGGCGCAGCACGCGGTGGATCTCCTGGAACAGGCGCCCCTTCTCGCGGCCGTCCACCAGGTTGAGGACGCAGTTGGAGACCACCACGTCCACCGAGGCGTCGGCGACCAGCGGCCGGGCGCGGCGGAGCTCGTCGGCGAGGGCGGCGGCGCGCAGCAGCCCCTCGGCGCTGGTCACCGGCTCGCGCGCCAGCGCCTCGTCGAGCAGGTCGAGGTCGAGCGCCAGGTCCTGGATGCGGCCGCGGCGGAGCTCGACGTTGGCGAAACCCAGCCGCCCGGCCACCACAGGGGCGTTGCGGCGCGCCACCTCCAGCATCTCGGCCGTCATGTCGACCCCGATCACGCGGCCGGCCGGCCCCACCACCTGGGCCGCGATGAAGCAGATCTTGCCGGTGCCGCTGCCGAGATCGAGGACGGTTTCCCCTTCCCGCAGATAGCGGCTGGGATCGCCGCAACCATAATCCCGTTCCAGCACCTCTTCCGGAATGACCGCGAGATATCGCGGATCGTAGTCGACCGGGCAGCAGAGATCGGCCACGCGCTCCTGGGCCCCCCGCTGATACCGCTCGCGGACAACGTCTTCCACCACCAAAGTCGGCATGAGATGTGGTTCCTCTGAAAAAACGGCCCAAGAGACGGATGCCGCGCGCGGCGATCCCGTCGACGACTCAGCCTGGAATGACTGCTGCTAGCGGGAGGGCGGCGCGGGGGGAGCCCGGCCGGAGTAGACAGGGCTGAAGGCGAAACGCGGTCCGCCGAGGGCCGCGGGGACGAGCGGCCGGCGCCGGCCGGCAAGGGCCTGCCGGAGGAGGCGGGCCAGCCCGCGCCAGCGGGCGTCCGCTCCGGCGCGGGAGATCCAGCCGTCGAGGTCGGACGGACGGTCGAGGTCGGCGAGCGGCGTGAGGAGCACGACCGGCCGCCCGGCGGCTTCGAGATGGCGGAGGAGATCGCCCAGGGCCGCGCGTCCGCACCAGCGCACCGCGGTGGCGAGCCCCGCGATGGGACGGCAGGCCGCCAGGAGATAGAGGCCGCCGTCCGGGCTGGGCCCCAGCACCACCCGGTTGGGCTCGTCCGCCAGCAGGTCCAGGGCCTCTCGCAGAGGCTCCGCCGAGAGCCCCGGCACGTCGGTCCCCACGACCAGCAACGGGCCGGCCCCGCGGGCGAAGGCCGCGTCCATCGCCCGCGCCAGGCGATCCCCGAAATCCGCTCCCGGCTGGGGGACGTGGGAGACCTCGGGAGGCAGCGCGAGCCTGGCCGACGAGGAGACCTCCAACCGACATCCGCACCCGCGTCCCGCGTCCAGGGCCGCGGCGAGGCACCCCTCGCGCAGACCGATCTCCAGCCCCCTGAGCTCACCCGGCACGAGAGACCGGCGGGCGCTCTCGCGGGCGGCCCCGAGGGTGAAGACGAGCAGCGTGGGGTTCGGCGTCTGGCGCATGCCTTCCCCAGTGTACACCGGGGCGGCGCGCTCCTTCAGGGCTGCAGCCGGGAGGCGGAAGCGGCGGCGCCCAGCATCAGGCCGCAGAGGGTGTAGAGGATCCACCAGGAGAAGGCCAGCGCCCACCACGGTCGCGGGGGGAGGCCGGCGAGACCCACCACGGTCACCACCAGCAGGGGGCCGCGGAAGACCCAGGCGATCCACCCCGCGAGCAGGCCGGACGCCCACCGCGAGCCGCCGCGCCCCAGGATCAGCAGGAACAGGGCCGAGAGCCCCACCGCCTCCAGGATCCAGGTGGCGAAGGTCACCCAGGCCGGCAGGACCGCGACTCCTGAGCGCGAGAGGGCCGCGGAGTCGGGAGCCACCTTGAGCATCTCCTGCCCAAAGCGGAAGAGGCCCATGGTGAGGACGAGGAGCGGCAGGGCGAGGATGAGGAAGCGTCTCAAAGCGCGCAGATCATAGCGCAAGCCTCTTCCAAGGTCTGGCAAGCTCTGTGCTAGCCTTTTCGGACCTTGAAGATCGCGACCGTCGGGAAGGCCCTTCCCCCCCACTACTACGACCAGGAGACGCTCCTGGCGGCGTTCCGTGAGCGCTGGGCGGACCGCTACTTCAACCTCGAGCGGCTGGAGCGGCTGCACAAGAACGTCCTGGTGGGCGGACGCCACCTGTCGCTGCCGCTCGAGGAGTACGCCCACCTCACCACCTGGGGGAAGGCGAACGACGCCTGGATCCGGGTGGCGCAGGAGGTGGGCGGCGCCGCCGTGCTGGACGCCCTGGCGAAAGCGGGGCTCTCGCCATCCGACGTGGATGCTCTGATCTTCGTCACCGTGACCGGGGTGGCCACCCCCTCGATCGACGCCCGGCTGATGAACCGGCTGGGGCTGCCGCCGCGGGTGAAGCGGATGCCGATCTTCGGCCTCGGCTGCGTGGCGGGGGCGGCGGGGATCGCGCGGGCGGCCGATTATGTCCGGGGGTTTCCGGACCAGGTGGCGGTCCTTCTCTCGGTCGAGCTCTGCTCGCTGACCCTGCAGCCGGAGGACCTCTCGATCCCCAACCTCATCGCCTCGGGGCTGTTCGGCGACGGCGCCGCCGCCGTGGTGGTCGTCGGGGACCAGCGGGGGAATGAGCGGCCGGCCGACGGTCCCCGGATCGTCGCCACCCGCTCGGTCTTCTATCCGGATTCCGAGCGGGTGATGGGCTGGGACATCTCCGAGACCGGCTTCAAGATCGTCCTCTCGGGGGATGTCCCCCTGGTGGCCCGCGAGAAGCTGCGTCCTGACGTCGACGCCTTCCTGGCCGATCAGGGGCTGACCCGCGCCGATATCGCCTCCTGGGTCTGCCACCCCGGCGGCCCCAAGGTGCTGGAGGCGATGCAGGAGTCGCTGGAGCTCCCGGAAGGGGCGCTCGACGTCACCTGGCGCAGCCTGCGCGAGGTGGGGAACCTCTCCTCCACCTCGGTCCTGCTCGTCCTGGAGGAGACCCTGGCGAATCACCGGCCGCCTCCCGGAAGCTGGGGGATGCTGCTGGCGATGGGGCCGGGGTTCTGCTCGGAGCTGGTGCTGCTGCGGTGGTAAACCTCCTTCCGCAAGAACAGTTGTAATCCTCTGTCGGGGTAGATATTATCTACCCCAAGGCTAGTTAAAAACCGGATATCCTCCCCTATGCTCTTCCAAACACCAGACCTCGATCCCCAAGAGGAAGACGTCCTTCATCGGGTGGACGAGCTCAAGAGGGTCCTCGGCCATGCGGTCTCGGACCAGCCGAGACGGTGGTACGGGTTGCTCCGTCGCACCACCTTCGCGCGAGCGGTCAAAGGCTCCAACAGCATCGAGGGCTACGACGTATCCCTGGACGATGCGATCGCGGCGGCGGAAGGGGAAGAGCCGTTGGACGCCAAGACCGAAGCCTGGGCGAATGTGAGGGGCTATCAGGTCGCCATGACCTACGTCCTGCAGCTCGCGGGCGACATCCACTTTCGCTACTCGGCGGACCTGTTGCGGAGCCTGCACTTCATGATGCTGCAACACACCCTGGCCAAGAATCCAGGGAGATGGAGGCCGGGGCCGATCTTCGTGTATGACGACGAAAGGGAAGAGCGGGTCTACGTGGGACCGGACGCCGAGCTGGTGCCCGGGCTCGTCGACGAGCTTCTGGGCTTCCTCAATGGGAATCCCGGAATGCCCGGGGTCATTAAGGCGGCGATGGCCCATCTCAACCTGGTCATGATTCACCCCTTTTCGGATGGCAACGGAAGGATGGCGCGCTGTCTCCAGACCATGGTGCTGGCCCGGAGCGGGGTGCTGGCCGCGCCGTTCTCCAGCATCGAGGAGTATCTGGGTAGAAATACCCGCGCCTACTACGATGTCCTGGCGACGGTCGGGGACGGCTCCTGGCAGCCGGAGCGTGACGCGCGGCCCTGGATACGATTTTGCCTCACGGCCCACTACCGGCAGGCGTCCACGCTGCTGCTGCGCACGCGGGAGATCGGGCGGCTGTGGGACGCGCTGGAGGAGGAGATCGCCAGGAGAGGTTTGCCGGAACGCACGCTTCTGGCGATGGCCGATGCCGCGGTCGGGCTGAGAGTGCGGAACGCTACGTATCGGCCGATCGCGGACATCACCGAAGGCCTGGCGAGCAAAGACCTGAAGACTCTCGTGGCGCAGGGCTTGCTCGTTCCGCAGGGAGAAAAGCGAGGACGCTTCTACGTGGCTTCCGAGGAGCTCAAAGCGATTCGAGCCAAGACCCGGGAGACGCGAAGAGTAGAGGATCCTTTTGCCGAGAGACCCCTTTGAGCACCCGCCTCCTCTACACCCTCCTCGTCCTCCTCGTCGCCCTCGGACGGCTGATCGAGCTGCGGATCGCGGGGCGGAACCGGCGCGCGCTGCTGGCCCGGGGCGGGGTCGAGGCGGCGCCGGGGCACTACCGGTGGATGGTGCTGCTACACACCGCCTTCCTGATCTGCTGCCCCCTGGAGGTCTGGCTCCTCGATCGGCCGTTCGTGCCGGCGCTGGGGATTCCCATGCTCCTGCTCGTGGTCCTGGCGACCGGGCTGCGGTATTGGGTCATCTCCACCCTCGACGGCCGGTGGACCACGCGGATCGTGGTCCTGCCGGGGGCCTCTCCCGTCACGGGCGGGCCGTACCGGCTCCTGCGGCATCCCAACTATCTGGCGGTGATCACGGAGATCCTCGCCCTGCCGCTGGTGCATACGGCGTGGCTGACGGCGGCCGTCTTCAGCGTCCTCAACGGCCTGATCCTCCGCGTCCGCATCCGCGCCGAGGAGGAGGCGCTGGCGCGGATGACCGACTACGGCACCGTTTTCGCAAGCCGTCCCCGTCTGATGCCGGGTACTCCAGAGAGACCATGAGCGACGAGGCGATCCTCGACGGCGTGGCCGAGGTGGCGCGGGCCCATCTCGGCTGGGAGGATGAGCTGACGCCGGAGATGCGGCTGGTCGAGGACCTGCGGCTCGACTCGATCCGTCTGCTGACGCTGGCCGCCGAGGTGGAGAACCGATTCCGGGTCCGCCTGGACGAACTGGACGAGGGCTCCATCGAAACCGTGGGGGACCTCGTGGCCGTCGTGCGCAGGAAGCTGGGGGGGACTGAATGATCATCAACGACTGGCTCGCCGCGGCGGGGCAGCACCCGGAAGGGGGGCTCCGCTTCGTGGACCGCTCCGAGGCGGCCACCTGGCTCGGCTGGGGGGAGGTGCGGGAGCGGGCGCTCGCCGTCTGCGGCGGGCTGCTGAGCCTGGGCGTCCGGAAAGGGGACCGCGTCGCCCTCGTCTTCCCCACCGGCATCGAATTCTTCGAGGGGTTCTTCGGCGCCCTCCTGGCCGGCGCCGTGCCCGTGCCGCTCTATCCGCCGGTGCGGCTGGGCCGCATGAACGAGTACCTCCGCCGCACCGCCCGCATGCTGGAGCGCTCCGGCGCCCGCCTGGTGCTGGCGGATTCCCGGGTGCGCCGCATCCTCGGAGAGGCCGTCGCCCAAGCACGCCCCGATCTCGGCTGCCGGACGATCGGCGACCTGCCGGGATCGGCGGTGGCTCCGGTCCCCGTCGAGCCGTCCGACCTGGCCGTGATCCAGTTCTCCTCGGGCACCACCGTCGATCCCAAGCCGGTCGCCCTGAGCCACCGGGCGATCGCGGCCCAGGTGGAGATCCTGAGCGGCTTCTGGCCCGAAACGTCGGGGCTGCGCCACAGTTGCGTCTCCTGGCTGCCGCTCTACCACGACATGGGTCTGATCGGCTGCGTCTTTCCGGCCCTCGCGCGCGACGTCACGCTGACGCTGCTCGGGCCGGAGCTGTTCGTGGCCCGGCCGGCCCTCTGGCTGCGGGCCCTCTCGCGCTACCGCGGGACGATCTCGCCAGCGCCGAATTTCGCCTACAGCCTGTGCGTCACCCGCGTCTCTGAGCAAGAGATGGAGGGGGTCGATCTCTCCATCTGGCGGACGGCGCTCACCGGCGCCGAGCCGGTGGCCCCCTCGGTGCTGCGCGCCTTCCGCGACCGCTTCGCCCGCTGGGGCTTCCGGCCCGAGGCGCTCACCCCCGTCTACGGCCTCTCGGAGGCGGCGCTCGCCGTCACCTTCTCGGATCTCGACCGGCCATTCCGCGGCCGGCGTTTCGACCGCGAGGCGCTGGCCCGGGACCGCGCCGCCCTGGAGGCGCCGGCTGGCCGCGAGATCGTCTCCGTTGGCCGGCCGGTGCCGGGGTTTCGCCTGCGGATCGTGGACGAGACGGAGCGCGATCTCCCGGAAGGGCAGGTGGGGCGGGTCTGGGCCCAGGGGCCCTCGCTGATGGACGGCTATCTGGGCGATCCCGAGGCCACTGTCCGCGCGCTGCGGGGCGGCTGGCTCGACACCGGAGACCTCGGCTTCCTCCACGAGGGGGAGCTCTACCTCACCGGCCGCGCCAAGGAGGTGATCATCCTGCGCGGGCGCAACTACGCGCCGGAGGAGATCGAGCTGGCGGTCGAGGAGATCCCCGGCGTGCGCGCCGGCTGCGCCGTGGCCGTGAGCTGGCTGCCGGAGGACGCTCCCGGCGAGGTGCTGGCGCTGTTCGTCGAGTCGTCGCGCGAGGCCACGGCCTCGGAGATCGAGGCGCTGCCCGAGGCCTGCCGCGAGGCGGTGCTGGGGGCGACCAACCTTTCCCCTGACCAGGTGATCGTTCTCGCGCCGGGTACCCTCCCCCGCACCTCCTCCGGCAAGCTCCGCCGGGGGGAGACGCTGCGGCTTCACCTCGCGGGGGAGCTCACTCCCCCCGCGCCGGTCACCCCCCTGCGGCTCGCCGGGGCGATGGCCCGCTCCAGCCAGGCCTACGCGCGGATGCGCTGGGATCGGCGGGAAGAATGAATGATCTCTTGATCGTGGGCGGCGGGCCGGCGGGGCTCGCGACCGCCATCCGGGCGCGGATGGCGGGGCTCGGGGTGACGGTGATCGACCGCGCCCAGCCGCCGGTCGACAAGGCCTGCGGCGAGGGTCTGATGCCCGACGCCGTGGCGCGGCTCCGCGAGATCGGGGTGGTGCCGCGCGGGCTCCCCTTCCGGGGGATCCGCTATGTCGATCGCGGGGTCGTGGCCGAGGGGGTTTTCCCTCAGGTTGGCCCGCAGGCCGGCGGGCTGGGGGTGCGCCGGACCGAGCTGCACGAGGCGCTCGTCCGCCGGGCGGGTGAGGTGGGGGTCGACCTGCGCTGGGGCGTCAAGGCCGAGGGGCTGCGGGAGGGCGGGGTGGAGACCGATCAGGGGATCCTCACCGCCCGCTGGATCGTGGGGGCGGACGGGCTGCGGTCGCGGGTCCGGCAGTGGGCGGATCTCGACGGCGGCGGTGATCCCCTGCTTCGGCCCTGGCTCCGGTATGGCGTCCGGCGGCATTTCGCCATGGCGCCGTGGAGCGATTTCGTGGAGGTCTACTGGGGCCCCGGCTGCGAGGCCTATGTGACGCCGGTCGCCGCGCACCAGGTGGGGATCGCCTTCCTCTGGAGCGGGCGCAAGGCGGATTTCGACGATCTTCTGGCGACCCTCCCCGAGCTGCGCGCCCGGGTGGCGGGAGCGCCCCTCGCCTCGCGCGACCGCGGGACCGGCCCCCTGCGCCAGCGCGCCCGGGCGGTGCGCAAGGGGAACCTGGCGCTGGTCGGGGACGCGGCGGGCTACTTCGACGCCATCACCGGCGAGGGGCTGGCGGTGGCCCTCCACGAATCGGCGGCCCTGGTCGAGGCGATCCTCGCCGGAGACCTCGGCCGGTATGCGGTGGCGCATCGCCGGATCAACCGTCTGCCGGACCTCATGACCGGCCTGGTGCTCGCCCTGGAGCGACGCCCCCGGCTGCGCGTCCGCGCCGTCCGGGCGCTCGCGGCCGAGCCGGCCCTGTTCTCGCGTCTACTGGGCATCCACGCCCGCACCCTGCCGCCGCGTCGCCTGGGACTGGGGGCGCTGCGGCTGGCCTGGAGGCTGATGGCCGTCTGATCTCTGATCTCCGAACCGACCGAACCGACGAGGAGGAAGACCCGATGCTTCGCAAGGAGGTCGTCTGGTTCCCACTGGCCCTGCTGCTCGCCCTCCCCCTGTCCGCCGCCACCTACACCTTCGAGATCGATCCCGCCGCCACGAAGGTCGATTTCACCTTCGGCGCCACCCTCCATACGGTCGACGGCTTCCTGCGGGCCAAGGAGGGGTCGGTCCGCATCGACCCGGACACCCACGAGGCCAGCGGCCGGTTCGTGCTCGACGCCACCAGCGCCGAGACCGGCGTCTCCCGGCGCGACCACAAGATGCATGAGAAGATCCTGGAGAGCCCGAGCTACACCGAGATAATCTTCGAGCCGCAGCGCTTCAGCGGCGAGCTCAACCCGGTCGGGCGGAGCCAGCTCGAGCTGCACGGTATGCTGGAGCTGCACGGGACGAAGCGCCCGATGGACCTGACGGTCGTCGCCACCAGCGACGGCACCCAGGTCAAGGGGACCGGCACGATGATCGTCCGCTACCTCGACTGGGGGCTCAAGGACCCCAGCTTCTTCCTCCTGCGGGTGGAGAAGGAGGTGCGGGTGACGATCCACGCCGTGGGACGCCTGAGCGGCGGGGCGCAAGCGGCTCAATCTCACTAAGGAATGCCGCCCTCCCGTAAGTGGTTCTGGAAAGAGCGTCATGAAGAGATCCGCCGCCCACGACTGGTCCCCCATCCTCGCCGCCGAGCGTCCCGTGGAGAGATTCTCTCCCCACGGCCGCTACCGGCTGGCGCTGGCGTACGCCAACACCTACCACGTGGCGATGTCCAGCCTGGGGTTCCAGCGGGTCTACGAGCTGGTCCACCGGACCCCGGAGTGGACGGTCGAGCGCTTCTTCACGGACGGGGTGGGCATGCCGATCTCGGTCGAGAGCGGCCGGCCGCTGAACGACTTCGGCTGCGTGGCCTTCTCGGTCTCCTTCGAGGAGGACTACGTCAACCTTCTCCAGATGCTCGGCCGGGCGCGCATCCCCCTGCGCCGGAAGGACCGCGGCCCCTGGGACCCGGTGATCGTGATGGGCGGCTCCTGCGCCTCGATCAATCCGCTGCCGATATCGGAATTCGTCGACGTCTTCGCCATCGGCGCCGCCGAGAACGTGCTGCCCGACCTGCTCGCGGCCTTGCAGGACGAGGAGGAGCGCGAGGCGGTGATCGAGCGGCTGGCCGCCCGCGACGGCTTCTACGTCCCTGCCTTCCATCATTATGAGGAAGAGGGGGACGCCCTCCCCAAGCTCAACAAGCGGGAGCTGACCGAGGAGCAGATGAAGCAGCCGGGGCACCTGCCCACCACGGCGATCGTCACCCCGCACACCGAATTCTCCGAGAAGTTCCTGATCGAGATGTCGCGCGGCTGCCCCGAGAAGTGCCGCTACTGTTGGGCCAGCTTCGGCATGGGGCGCTTCCGCTGGCATCCCACGGAGTACATCCTGGCCTCGCTGGAGCGGGCGCGGCCGGTGACCAACCAGCTCGGCTTCGTGGCCACCGCCGTGGGGGACCATCCGGACATCGAGAAGATCCTGCGCGAGGCCAACGGGCTCGGGTTCCGGACCTCGGTGTCGTCGATCCGCATCCCGGCGGTGACCGAGGGGGTGCTCGAGGCCCTCCACGACTCGGGGGACCGCTCGATCACCCTCGCCCCCGAGACCGGCACGGACGAGCTGCGGGTGAAGATGGGCAAGCCGATTCCCAACTCCGTCCTGCTGGAGAAGGTGCGGCTGATCTTCCGTCACGGCTTCACGTCGCTCAAGCTCTACTTCATCGTCGGGCTGCCCGATGAGACGGACGCGGACGTCCAGGGCATCCTGGACCTGGTGGCCCAGGCGCGGGCGATCATGCTGGAGGAGCTGCCGAAGCAGGGGCTGATCGGCAACATCCATCTGGGGGTCAACGTCCTGGTGCCGAAGCCGTTCACCCCGTGGCAGCGCGAGCCGATGGACGACGAGAAGAGCCTGAAGGAGAAGATCGCGACGCTCCGCAAGGGCGTGGCGCGGATGCCGAACGTCTCGATGGGCTCGGTCTCGGTGCGCCAGGGGATCTGGCAGACCTACATCAGCAAGGCGGGGAGCGACGCGGCCGAGGCGCTGGAGGCCGCGGCCCAGGGGGAGCCGATCAACGCCCTCCTCCACCGCCTCGCCCCGAAGATCCACCCGGAGGTCTACCGCCGCCTCGACGGCGACCTCCGGTGGCACTTCATGCGCCAGGGTTGATCACCGGTAGATCCGCCGGTCCGGCGTCATCGAGCGGTCGACCGAGAGCCGCCCGCTCCCCTTCACCATGACGGCGACGGCCATGCCGATGGCCAGGAGGTGGTACTCGAACCCCTCCCCCTTCTGGTTCCCCATCCAGTTCATGAAGAAGCCGTTGTGGAGGTGGACGGTGAGGATGGCCCCCACCATCACGCAGAAGATGCCGAAGGCGGCCACCCGGCCCAGGAAGCCGGTGACCAGGCCGATCGCGCCGAAGAACTCGGCGATCATCACCAGCAGGACGATCACCGCCGGCAGCCCCATCGAGGTCATCCCCTGCAGGGTCGCCGAGAACCCGCCGCCCCCGAACCAGCCGAGCAGCTTCTGGGCGCCGTGGGGGAACATGACCAGCCCCAGGAAGACCCGCACGATCAGCATCCCGATGTCGTCGTCCGTCCGCATCAGCTTCCGCAGCATCGCTAGCCCCCTTTCGAATCGGTCCTCACGATCTTCTCATGCAGGAGCCGGGCGTCGAGGGCCCGGGCGCTCTCCCGGTCCGGCCCGGCGAGGAAGGGATTGACGTCCAGCTCGCGGATGCCCGGATGGCGCTGCACGAGCTGTGAGAGGCGCAGGAGGATCTCGGCGAGAAGATCCAGATCGGCACCGGGCTCGCCGCGCACCCCTTCCAGCAGCTTGAAGCCGCGGATGCCCCGCACCACCTCCCGCGCCTCCAGGGCGTCGAGCGGCGGCACGGCGAAGCGGACGTCCTGGAAGACCTCGACGTACTTGCCGCCCAGCCCGAACATCAGCAGCGGCCCGAAGCGTGGATCGGTGGTGATGCCGAAGATCACCTCGTGGCCGCCCCGCGCCATCTCCTGGACCAGGAACCCCTCGGCCGCGAATCCGGCCCGGGCCAGGGCGTCCTCCATCTCGGCGAGCGCCCGCGCCAGCTCCGATTCGTTGCGGAGGTCGATCCGCACCGCCCCCACGTCGCTCTTGTGGACCAGGCCGGGCGCCACCGCCTTGAGCACCACGGGGTAGCCGATCTCGCGCGCCGCCGCCAGGGCTTCCGCGCGGCCGGCGGCGCGCCGCTGCTGGATGACCGGGATGCCGTAGAGCTCGAGGACGCGGAAGACCGCTCCGGGATCGAGATAGCCGTCCGGCGCGGCGTCGAGGATGGCGGCCACCTGGGCGTCGTCGGTCTCGAAGCGGGGGATGGGCGCGTCGGCGGGCCTTCGCCGCCAGGCGGCGTAGCGGGAGAGCAGGAATACGGCCCGGGCGGCCGACTCGGGGAAACGGTAGACCGGCGGCAGGTCGCGCGCCGTCTTCACCGCCTCGTAGAACTCGTCGGTCGCCATCACCACGGCCAGCACCGGCTTGGCCCGATCGCGGGCGACCTCCCCCACCGCCGCGATGATGTCGATCGGGTTCGAGAGGAGGGGGGTGACGTTGATCACCATAGTGAGGTCCACCCCCGGATCGTCCAGCACGGCGGCGAGGGTGCGGGAGTAGCTCTCGGCGGTGGCGGAGGCGATCATGTCCACCGGATTGGCGACGCTCGCCTCGGGCGGCAGGGCGGCGCGCAGGCCGGCGCGGGTCCCCTCGGAGAGCTCGGCCATGCGCAGCCCGAGGTTGACGCAGGCGTCGGTCGCCATGATCGCGGGGCCGCCGGCGTTGGTGACGATCGCCACCCGGTCCCCCGCCGGCAGCGGGCAGCGGACCAGGGCGCGGGCCACGTCGAACAGCTCCTCGATGGTGTTGGCGCGCAGCACTCCGCACTGGTCGAGGAAGGCCGAGACGGTGACGTCGGTGCCGGCGATGGCGCCGGTGTGGCTGCTGGCGGCCCGCGCCCCCTCGGCGGTGCGGCCGGACTTGACGATCAGGATCGGCTTCTTGCGCGTCACCCGCTTGGCGATCTCGGTGAAACGGCGCGGGTTGCCGAACGATTCGAGGTACATGGCGATCACCCGCGTGGCGGGGTCGTCCTCCCAGTATTCGACGAGATCGTTGCCGGAGACGTCCGCCTTGTTGCCCATGGAGGCGAACTGGGTGAGGCCGATCCCGAGGTCCTGGGCGACGTTGAGGATCGCCACCCCCAGCGCGCCCGACTGGCTGACGAAGCCGATGGCGCCGGGGCGGGCCGGGGTCGGCGCGAAAGTGGCGTTGAGGCTGATGTCGGAGGAAGTGTTGATCACCCCCATGCAATTGGGGCCGATCATCCGCACCCCGGCGGCGCGCACGGTCTCGCGCAGCTTCCGCTCCCGCGCCGCCCCCTCCTCGCCGGTCTCGGAGAAGCCGGCGGTGATCACCACCAGCCCCTTCACCCCCTTGGCCACGCACTCCTCGACCGCCCCCTGCACGAGACGCTTGGGGACCAGGATCATGGCGAGGTCGACCGGGTCGGGGATGGCGGCCAGCGAGGGGTAGCACTTCAACGAATGGACCGACTCGGCGTGGGGGTTGACCGGGTAGATGGCGCCGTTGAATTCGTTCACCAGCAGGTTGTGGAGGAGGGCGAAGCCGATCGAGTCGCGCCGGCGCGAGGCGCCGACCACGGCGAT
Organism: Thermoanaerobaculia bacterium; assembly: GCA_036497345.1. Classification (GTDB taxonomy): domain Bacteria; phylum Acidobacteriota; class Thermoanaerobaculia; order Multivoradales; family UBA5704; genus DATARR01. Next base: position 4,651 of record DASXJP010000193.1, on the reverse strand, counting down.
CGAGCGGGGGGAGAAGATCGGGTCGAGGGCGCGGGCGGTCATCGAGCCTCCCCCGGCGCGGGGTCCGGCGCCAGCACGAGGAGCCGCTCGGGCGCGAAGCGGACACTCAGGGGGAGCCGCTCCTGGCAGACGTCGCCGTCCACCTGGGCGGGCGTGCCGGCCGGACCGGCGAGGGAGACCTCGCGCACCTGGCGGATCTCGACGTCATGCCGCAGCACGTGGCGGGAGCGGAACACGTCGAGGGCGAAGGCGGCGGTGGCGGCGCGGCCGGTCCCCCGGAAGAGCACCAGCTCGAAGCGGCCGTCGTCCGTGCGCGCCGCCGGCGCCAGCCGGTACGCCCCCGCGTAGTAGGGGATGTTCGACACCGAGACGAACGACGCCTCCAGGCGCTCGCCGTCGGCCGTCACCTCCAGCGCCGGGTAGGGGTAGCGCCACCACTCGCGGAGCCCCTGGCCGGCGATGGCCGGCTTGCCGAAGAGCCACTTGAGCCGGGTGTTGAGGGCGGCGAGCAGCACGGCGTCGAGGCCGGCCGAGACCATCATCAGGAAGGGGACGCCGCCCGCGAGCCCCACGTCGAAGGGCCGGGCGGGGAGCTGCAGCAGGGCCGCGGCGGCGGCGACCGGGTCGCGCGGCAGGCCGAGGGCGAGGGCCAGCAGGTTGGCGGTCCCCCCGGGGAGCACGCCGAGCGCGGCCGGCCCACCCATCAGGCCGCTCGCCACCTCCCGCGCCGTGCCGTCGCCGCCGAAGGCGAAGACCACCTCGGCGCTCTGGCGGCGCTCGCGGGCGAGCGCGGTCGCCTGCCCCGGGAAGGCGGTGGGCACCGGCTCGACGTCGAGACCGCCGCCGCGCAGGGTGGCGAGCAGGGCGTCGAGCACCTGGGCGTGCCGCTGGCGCCCCGAGCGGGGGTTGTAGATCAGGGACGCGGAGCGCATGCGGGGGATCAGAAGAGCGTCCCCGCGGTGCCGGGGCGCTGCGGATAGCCGAGGTGCTGGTAGGCCCGCCGGGTGGCGACCCGGCCGCGGGGGGTGCGCTGGAGGAAACCCTCCTGGATCAGGTAGGGCTCGTAGAGGTCCTCCAGGGTCCCCGTGTCCTCGCCCACCGAGACGGCCAGCGCCTTGAGGCCGGCGGGGCCCCCGTCGTAGTGCTCGATGAGCGTGGTGAGGATCTTGCGGTCGACGTCGTCGAAGCCGAGCTCATCCACCTCCAGGAGGCTCAGGGCGCGGCGGGCGATTGCGAGGTCGATGATCTTCGCGCGCTCCACCTGGGCGAAGTCGCGCACCCGGCGGAGCAGGCGGTTGGCGACGCGCGGGGTCCCCCGGCTGCGGCGGGCGATCTCGGTCCCCCCTTCCCGGTCGACGGGGACGCCGAGCAGCCTGGCCGAGCGCAGCACGATCTCCGTCAGCTCCTCCGGGCGGTAGAAGTCGAGCCGGTGGACGATGCCGAAGCGGGCCCGCAACGGCGCGCTGATCAGCCCCGCCCGGGTGGTCGCTCCCACCAGGGTGAACCTCGGCAGCTCGATCTTCACCGTGCGCGCCGCCGGCCCCTGGCCGATCACGAGGTCGAGCCGGAAGTCCTCCAGGGCCGGATAGAGGATCTCCTCGACCGTGGGGCCCAGGCGGTGGATCTCGTCGATGAACAGCACCTCCCCGGGCTCGAGGTTGGTGAGGATGGCGGCGAGGTCCCCGGCCCGTTCGAGCACCGGCCCGGCGGTGGTACGCAGGGGGGCCCCCATCTCGGCGGCGATGATGTTGGCCAGCGTCGTCTTGCCGAGGCCGGGCGGGCCGAAGAGGAGGGCGTGGTCGAGCGGCTCGCGGCGCTCGCGGGCGGCGCGGATGAACACCCGCAGGTTGTCGATGACCTTCTTCTGGCCGATGTACTCGTCGAGCCGCTGCGGGCGCAGCGACAGCTCGACCCCGAGGTCCTCCGGATCGGGGACCCCGGAAAGGATGCGGTCGTCGACGGCGGACATGGCGCCATTCTAGCCGTTTCTTCCCCTCTCCCGGTGAGGAGGTGGGAGGGGACGGGAGAGGGTAGGGTGAGGGTTACGCCCTGGAGAGACGGTTGAGGCTGGCCCGCAGCAGATCGTTGAAAGCGGCGTCGGGCTTCTCCCGGCGCACCTCGGCGACCGCCCGCTCGGCGAGGCCGGCCTTGTAGCCGAGGTTGACCAGGGCGGAGACCACGTCCTGATCGGCGGGCGCCGCGGCGGCGGTCTCCTCGGGGAGGCCGGCGGCCAGCTCCCGCATCTTCTCCCGCAGCTCCAGGACCATCCGCTCGGCGGTCTTCTTGCCCACGCCGGGGATGGTCGCCAGGCGCCCGAGGTCGCCGCGGGCGATGGCTCCCAGCAGGTCGTCCGGCGCCATCCCGGAGAGGATCACCCGCGCCAGCCGGGGGCCGATGCCGTTGACCCCGATCAGCTTCTCGAACAGCGCCTTCTCGCGCTCGGTCCAGAAGCCGAAGAGGGCGATGCCGTCCTCCCGCAGGTGGGTATGGATGAAGAGGCGAACGGGCTCGTCGCGCCGCTTCTCGATCTCGTACCAGGTGGAGAGGGGGACGTTGACCTCGTAGCCCACCCCGTGCACGTCGAGCAGCAGGCGCTCCGGATCGGCCCGGAGGAGGGTGCCCTGGAGATAGCCGATCATGGGAGGGATTGTAGAACGGCGGGGCGGCCCGGCGGCGGCCGCCCCGCAACCGGGGATGGATCAGATCGGGATCAGGCGCCCGACTGGGGGGCCGCGATGCCGAGCTGCTCGAGGAACTGCTGGTCGTAGGAGACCTTCAGCTCCCGCTGCCGCTGCAGGATCAGCGCGCCCTCGACCTCCCCCACTTTCTGCTGCAGGAGGGTCGAGCGGGTCTGCTCGCGGTTGGCGGCGTACTGCTTCGGGTCCCACCCCTTGCGATCGGTGACCTGGAACAGCAGCCCCCCTTGAGCGTCCGCCACCGGGCCGCCCACCTGGCCGGTCTGGAGGGCCATGACGGCCTTCGTCAGCTCGGGGTTGTAGCCGATGCCGGGGACCGCCGCCTGGGCGCCGAATTCGGGGGTCTCCCGGATCTGCGCGCCGAGCTCGGCGGCCACCTGGTCCAGCGTCTTGCCCTGGGCGATCTGGCGCTTCGCGTCGTCCAGCGCCTTCATCGTCATCTGCTGGAGCTTCTGGTTGGTCACCGCCGCCCGCACCTTCGGCTCGACCTCCTTCAGCTCGGGCACGTGGGCCGCGATGACGTCCTTGACGTAGACGATGCCCCAACCCTGCGGGATCTGGACCTCCTGCGAGACCTCCCCCTTCTTGAGGGAGACGGCGGCGGCGCTGAGACCCATGCCGACGCCCGGCACCGGGTCGGCGGCGCCGATCTTGGCCTCGCCGAAGGTCACGCCCGGACTCTGGGCCGCCAGGCTCTTCAGAGCGTTGGCGTCCGCGGGCTTCTTCGCGTTGAGGCGGGCGGCGAGGTCCTTGGCCTTGCTCTCGGCGAGGTCCCGGGCGCGCTCGGCGCTGAGCCGGACGCGGATCTGCTCCTTGACCGCGTCGAAGGGCTGCTCGCCGCCGGGGCGCTTGTCGGTGACCTCGATCAGGTGGTAGCCGAAGGAGGACCTCACCGGCCCCGTCAGCTTGCCCGGCTGGGCGCTGAAGGCGGCGTCCTCGACCTCCTTGACCATCTTGTTGTGGCCGAACCAGCCGAGATCGCCGCCGCTGGCCTTCGAGGCGGCATCGTCGGAGTACTCGCGGGCCAGCGCGGCGAAGTCGGCGCCCCCCTCCAGCTTCTTCTTCACCTCGGCGATGCGCGCCTGCGCCTGCGCGTCGTTGCGCTGGTCGTTGACCGCCACCAGGACGTGCCGGGCCTTGACCTGCTCCTCCTGGGAGAATTCGGCCTTGTGGGCGTCGTAGTAGCTCCGGAGGTCCTGGTCGCTCACCTTCACCTGGTCGGCGAGTTGGTAGCCGTTCACCAGGAGGTAGGCGATGTCGCGCTGCTCGGGCAGGCTGAATTCCTGCTTGTGGATCTGATAGTAGGCCGACACCTCGTCCGGCGTCGCCGACGCCTGTGCGGTGAAGCGGGCGCGCGGCACCTGGATGTAGCGGATCTTCGCCCGCTCGACCTGGTCGCGGTAGGCGCGCTGGACATCCTCCTCGCTGACGTAGAGGTTGGCCGCGAGGGCGTCGTTGAGCTTCTTCAACAGCAGCTCGTCGCGCAGCTGAGACTCGAAGTCCGCCACGGTGATGTGGTTGGCCTGCAGCAGGCGCGTGTAGGCCTCCTCGCCGAGGAAATTCCCCTGCTCGTCCTTGAAGTTGGGCATCGAGAGGATGCGGTTCCGCAGCTCGGCGTCGGTCACCGCGAGGCCGAGCCGCCGGGCCTCCAGGATCAGCGTCTTCTGGACGACCGTCTGGCTCAGCGTCCGCTGGTAGAGCTGCTTCTCCGCCCCCGGGGGGAGCTGGCCGCCGTAGATCTGGCGGTACATCTCGCTCAGGCTCTGGTAGGCGCGCTTGAACTCCTCCCGCGACACCGTCTCACTGCCCACCTTGGCGACCGTGTCCGCGTTGCCGCGCCCCCGTACGCTGGCGCCGAAGTCGGCGGCGATCGCGAGGACGAAAATGGCGATGACCACCCAGAGGATCCAGGCGAGATTCTTCAGATTGTCGCGAAATACCTTGAGCATAAAAGG
>DASXJP010000192.1:0-22110 GCA_036497345.1 Thermoanaerobaculia bacterium | reverse complement strand
TCCATTCGCTTGATTATAGCTTGACACAGGAGATTCTTGGCAAGGAATTTGGGTGCGCGTTCATACCCAATACCCCCAATACCGTAGATCTCCTGAGTCCCCTTTTCACCAATTTCCGGCACTTCCTTAAGAGGGGAGCAGCTTAAGCCGGGCTATAATTTAGTGCGCAAGGTGTAACGACGTGGGAGATCAAGTTCATAACGGAATTCTCTCGACCGTGGGTGACACGCCGCTCGTCCGGCTCGGTCATTTGTTGCCGTCGGCGAGATTCCAGGTCTATGCCAAGCTGGAGTCGTTCAATCCTGGAGGCAGCATCAAGGATAGGCCGGCGCTGCAGATCCTTGAAGAGGCTCTGCGTTCGGCAAAGATCAGACCTGGGAGCGTGGTGGTCGAGTCCAGCTCGGGCAATATGGGGATTGGGCTCGCGCAGGCTTGCCGCTACCACAACCTGCGCTTCATCTGCGTGGTCGATCCTAAGACGTCTGCGCAGAACCTGCGGGTCCTCCGCGCCTACGGTGCCGAGGTCGACCTCGTGAGCGAGCCAGACCCCGTCTCGGGGGAATTTCTCCAGGCGCGAATCACTCGCGTCAAGAGTCTGCTGCAGGAGATCGACGGCGCTTTCTGGCCCAACCAGTATGCCAATCAGCAGAACCCGGGGGCCCACTATCACAGGACCATGCGCGAGGTCGCTACGGCGCTCGCCGGCAAAGTGGACGTACTCTTCGTGGCCACCAGCACCTGCGGGACAATCCGCGGCTGCGGCGAGTACGTCCGCGACCACGGGCTCTCTACACGGGTGATCGCGGTCGATGCTCTAGGCAGCCTGATCTTCAGCCATCAACGGGCGAAACGAATGATCCCGGGTCTGGGGGCAGGTCTGCGACCACCGCTCTGTGATCCGACTCTGATCGACGACGTCGTCCTGGTGAACGACCTCGAGTGCGTGGAGGCCTGCCGTCGGCTCGTGGCCCGCGAGTCGATCCTGGCAGGAGGCTCCTCAGGCGCGGTCGTCGCGGCCCTCGAGCGCCTCCAGGAAACTATCTCTGACGACGCCAACTGCGTCCTCATCTTGCCCGATCGCGGAGAACGCTATCTCGACACCATCTACGACGATGACTGGGTGCGGGAGCACCTTGGCGGCGTGGCGGGTAGCCCTCTCTGTCAAGATACCCGAGACACAGAACAGGAGATTAAATAGGGTAGGGCGGAGAGAGGTAAAAACAAGAACGAGGCGCCGCTTGCAACGGATGAGAGGAGCCGAAATGCTGCGTCAGCTAAGGCCTTCGACGCCAAGCTCCGGCGGACGGCCTCTGCTATACTCGCGCGCGAGCTTCAGGTAAGGAGCCGATTTCCATGAACGAGCTGATACAGAGACTTACGCAGGAGCAGCCGATCATCGCCAGCCTCCGGCCGTCGCCGACCCTGGAGCAGCTGAAGGCACAGGTGGATCGGAAGCACGTGCTGATCAAATTCACCGAGACCTGCGGCGGCACCGAGCTCGGCATCCGGTTGGATCCCGAGCGCAGCGACGTCTCCAAGGCGGACTTCGAGAAGGGCACCGGCAGTATCTCCCTGGTGGGCGAGCTGGTCTTCGACTACGTCCCGGTGCGCTTCCATGGCGACATCGATCTCGCGACCCTGGCGGGCAACGGCCGGCTCGAGATCCTTCCTGCCCGCACCAGCGCCGCCGCCTCCGGCGCGTCGCCGTCCGCCTGATCCACGGCGCCTGCCGGTCGCGCCGCGGCGCGGTGGTGGGGCACTGCGAGCTGTTCGACGAGAACCTGATTCAGGCGCTGCACATGGCGGACTGCTTGCGGCGCTCTCCGGAAGGGATGGCTTCCTTCCTGGACCCCGTCCGGGCATTGATGCCCGGGCGGGGCGGCCGGCTCGCCTGCAAGACGGCTTCCCCCCGTCTTTTTCCCCGGCATGAGCTCCGGTGCGATAGCGAAGAGCTGACTGGACGTAGCGATCAGCAACTTGCCCTTCGCGGGCACCGGCGTGGAGTAGGCGGCCTCTCCCAGGTTGATGGTCCCCAACACCTCGCGCTTGCGGCCCGCCCGGAGGATCTCGACCTCCCCATCCTCGTCCACCAGATAGACCCGGCCGTCCACGACTAGCGGCGATCCCCAGACATCCGCAAGCATGTCGTGGGTCCAGTAAGGCTGGCCGGTCTTAAGGTCTAGGCAATGGAGGAGGCCGCCGAAGTCGGCGATGTAGACCAGCCCATCGGCCACTGCCGCCGTTGAGAGGGTGCGGCCCAGCTTGTCATAACGCCAGAGGACACCAGAGTGCGTGATGTCTCCGTGCCGGGTGGCATCGAGGGCCCAGAAACGGCCAGGGCCCGCGCCGTCCTGAGGGTCCCGCCCGATCCCCACGAGCACCTTGTCCTCATAGAAGACCGGGGTCGCCACGAAATACCCGCGCGCCGCGGGATTGGGGCCGGCATCGGCGTTCGCGTCGAACCGCCAGAGCGGCTCGCCGGTCAGGGCCTGGAATGCGTAGAGCCAGCCGTCCCCGCCGCCGAAGATTACCTGGGGAACGCCGCCGACCACGCCGATGGCCGGTGAGGACCACTGGCCGGCCATGACCGCCGCGCTGGGTGACGCGTCCGACCAGACCACTTTGCCAGTCTGCTTGTTGACCGCCAGGAAGCTGGGGGCCCGGGGGGCGGCCGGCTTCCCTTCCCGGTCGATCCCATTCGATGTGTTGATGAACAGAAGGTCACCGTAGGAGACCGGGGAGTTGGCGGTGGCGAACCGGGCCACCACGCCCAACTGGCTGCGCATGTCGAGCTTCCAGACGACGTCGGCGTCGGTGGGAGAGGTGGCGGTCTCCTCGCGAAACGGGCCGTCGTTCTCCTTGTCCAGAAAGCCTTCGGTGTCCAGCGCGACGAGCTCGCCGCGGCTGGTCACGTAGTAGAGGCGGTCTCCTTCGACCAAGGGGGAGCTGCAGATTCCGATCTGGGGCCAGTCGTTCTCGCTGGTCAGCTTGTCGGTTATCGCCTGCCACAGGAGCTTGCCGTCGGCCTCGCTCAAGGCGAGGAGAATCCCCTTGTCTCCCTGGATGGAGGGATTTCTTTTGCCATCATTGTTGGTGCCGATGAACACCTTGCCGCCGGCAACGACAGGGCTGCCGTAGGTGTGAGAGCCGAGCCTGGCACTCCAGAGGAGATTGCGGCCGGTCTTGACATCCCACGTTTCGGCCACGCCGTGCATCGGGGACGCCATGTTGCGTCCCGGACTGCCGCCCCACATGGGCCAGTCCTGGGCGGGGGCGCGTCCCATCGACGCGAGCACCAGGACCGCGGAAAAGCTCAGGACCGCTCGGCGAGGGGCGCGCATCGTTCTTCCAGGTCCTTCAACGAGAGAGGCCAGGAGGTGGAGAAGGCGCGTTGCGCGCCACGGGATCGGCCGCGGGTGGTTTGTAGAGCGTCACCATGCCCGCCCCCAGCGCCGCCAGGAGCAGGCCGACGTAGAACTGCCAGCGCACGGCGCCCCAGCCTCCGACGGGTGGGTGGAGGCTCAGCACGTAGAGGGCGTTGACGATCGGCGCTCCGGCGAAGACGATCGACATGACGACCGCCGGGTTCCCCCGGGCGCCGAAGGCGAGGAGCACGCAGAAGGCCCCGGCCGAGCCGGCCGTGCCGGCGATCAGCGACCAGAGAACCCCCTTGGCCGGGAAGCTCCAGCTGGCCCCCTCGATCTTGAGGACGACCAGGGGCATCAGCACGGCGGTCAGGAAGTAGGCCAAGCCGACGAACAGGAAGGCCTTGTAGCGCCCATTCATTGGGTCGGCCATGCCCATCTGGCCGGTATGCAGAAAGGCCCCGTACAGGCCCCAGGACACCACGGTCATCAACGCGAAGACAAGCCAGCTCATCATTCCTCCTTGAGCACCGGCAGCAGCGGTGCCCGCATGACGCTCCAGGTCGCCGTCAGGCAGGAGAGCAGCCCTGCCAGGACGACGGTGAGAAGGGTACCGAGCAGCGGCCCCCAGGGGAACAGGGCGCCGTTTCCGGCGAGACGAGAGGCCACCGAGAGGAGACCCGAGAGGGTGCCGAGAGCGACGCCCAAGAGTAGCAGGAGCGCGTTCTCGGCCAGGACCATGCCGCCGATCCGCCAGCGGGGAAAGCCGAAGGCCCGCAGGACCGCGAGCTCTCCCCGGCGCTCCAGGAGGCTGCGCAGCAGGGCGGCCCCGAGCCCGGCCGTCCCCAGGATCAGGCCGAGACCGCCGAGCGTCTGGAAGGTCGCCAGATAGGTGCTCTCTACCGCGTGGAAGGCGGCGAGCCTCGCGGCGGTGGCCGCAACGTCGAAGCCGTAACGGCCGAGCCCCTCCTCCAGGGCCCGCGTCGCTCCAGCCTGCCGCTCCGGCGGCGCGGAGAGCAGGAAGAAGGACCGCTGGGCGCGGTTCGGGAAGTGGCGCAGGAGGCTCTCTTCCGAGAGCAGGACCTCGCTCTGGAAGAAGCTCCCCTCCAGCAGGCCCACCAGCCGGAGGCGGAGCGCCCTGCCGGACTCGTCCCGCAGGGGGATGTCCTCGCCCACCTTGACCTTGAGGATCCAGGTGGCCGAGTTGGCGTCCGCCAGGGCCGGGATCACGTCCGGGGGGTGAGCCCGCGTGAGCAGGCGCCAAGCGGCCCCGGCGTCCCGGGAGCCGCGGAGCCGGAGCGTGGCGCTCTGGCCGAAGCCGGGAGAGATCCCGAGAAGCTGCGGCTGGCGAGGCTGGTAGAGGTTCAGACAGCTCGCGTCGTCCCCGGGCACGGTCCGGAAGGAGACGATGGAGACGCCGCGAAGCGCCGCCTCGTCCTCCTCGGACAGGCCGAGCTCGCGCCGCCCCGCGGCCGTGGCGGGGTCGTAGGGGAGGGGGACCGCGGACTCGGCGAACAGCGGGAAGCCGCCAGTCTCTTCCTGGAGACCGCCCCCATCCTGCCGGCGGTTCGCGGCCACGGTCACCAGCACGAAGGAGGAGCAGGCCACCAGGGCGACCGCGAGCACGCTGCGCCCAGGGCTGGCGGCGATATTGCGCCCCGCCATCCCGGGCAGGGTCGCGCACGGCGAGCGGGGGCGGCGGCGTAGCCAGAGCGTGAAGAACGCCAGGCCGGAGGCGAGCGCACAGGCGCCGATCCCCAGCCAGAGGGCGGGCGACGAGATCTCGCCGGAGAGCGCCGCGTAGAGGGCGAGCGCGAGGGCGGCGCCGGTGGCGAGGGGGGCGAGCCGGCGGAGGAAGCGGTCCGCGCCCCGCGAATCGGGAGCCGCGGTCGCGCCGGCGAGCAGGGCGGCCGGCGGCAGCCTGGCCAGCCGCCGGGTGGTCCAGGCGATGGCGAGCAGGACGGTCAGGACCGAGGCGGACCATCCCGCGATCCAGGTCGAGGGCGTGGAGTGCAGGGCGAGACGGGAGGTGCCCACCGCCGGCAGCCACCAGCTCCGCAGCCCCGCCAGCAGAAGCCAAGCGTAGCCCAGGGCCCCGGCGAGCCCCAGGAGGGCGCCGGCGCCGGCGAGCAGGGCTCCCTCGGTGAGCAGCCGGCGGCGCACGGCACGGACGGGGTAGCCCACGGCCAGGAGCAGCCCCAACTCGCTCGCGCGCCGCTCGGCCGCGAGGCTGAACAGGAGAGCCGCCAGGAGCACCGCGGAGAGGATCAGGAAGAAGCTGAACGCCAGGAACAGGCCGGCGAAATCGGTCGATCCCTCCGCCGCGGCGAGCCCCTCCCGCTTGACCGCCTGGAACGCCAGCCCGAAAGGCTCCAGGGGTAGCCTCCTGGGGAGCTCCCGCCGCAGCGTCTCCTCGATCCGCGCCGGATCTCCCCCGGCGAAGCGCACGGCCGTGAGGCTCCCGAAGCGCGTGCCCCAGAGCCGCCGGGCGGTCGCCAGGGTCACGAAGGCCTTGGGTGCGGCGCCATACTCGTCCCAGTATCTCTCGTCCTGCGGGCGGACCACGCGCAGGTCGACCGGGAAGGGCGGGTTCCAGGCTCGGATGTCCTCCGCGTCCGCGATGCCCGGAAAGGCCGGCGTGAGCGTGCGGTCGGCCCCCAGCCCCGACATTTCGAGGACCCCGCGGAGCCGGAAGGACGAGCGCCGCTCGACCAGCCCGCCGGCGGGAGCCATCGCCAGGTAGCCCATCTCGACGGCCTCTCCGGGGCGTGCCTGGAGGTCGTCCGCCGCCCAGCGGTTGAGCAGGATCTCCCCGTCCCGCAGGGGCGCGGGAGCTGGGGAGAGCCCCGAGACCATCGAGTAGGGGAGGAGCCGCCCCCCGGCCTTCATCCCGGTGGCCAGATAGGTGAGCACCCGGGAGGCCGTGGCCCCGAGCGGCCGGGCCAGCGACTCGGCGGTACCGGCGACGGCCTCGTCGAGGAAGAGCTCCGAGCTTTCGAGCGAGGTCTGGTCGTCGCCCCGCACCAGGCGCAGCCCGAGATCCTCCAACTGGAGGGCGCTGCGCGGCGCGATCGACCGCGCGCCGGGCGGCGGCGTGGCGAACAGGGCGTTCACCTTCCCCTCCCGTTCCGCCGCCCGCTGCAGCTCCGCCAGCGGGACGAAGGCGCTCAACGGCTCGGATTGACGGGCGGAGAGGCCGAAGCTCCCCAGCCCGCGGCCGGGGAGCACGCGGGCCACGGTGAAGCGGCGCGACGCCAGCACGTCGTCGGTTTTCTTGTCGCCGAGCAGCGTCTCGCGGGGGATCTCTCCAGGCCGCTCGAACGACAGGAGGACGTCGTCCCCCGGCCGCGCCCTCAGCTCGCGGGCGAGCGCCTGGCTGAGCAGCAGCGGCGGGAACAGGCTTCCGGATCCGGGTTGGGGGGCCAGCGCCGAGAGGTCGCCGCCGAACAGCTCCCCGAACCGGGCGTCGACTCCGTAGATGGCGATGCGCGACGCCCGCGCGCCTTCCCTCAGGGCGGTCCCCGCCAGCGCGACGGCGGGGGCCGCGCGCGCGGCGGCGCCCCGGAGCACCAGGTCCTTCGCCAGCTCCTCGCGGAAGAAGTGGGGCGATACCAAGGCGAAATCGATCCCGCCGAGCCGTTCGAGGGTCAGGTCGCGCAGGCTCCCCCGCACCGAGTCCCCGGTCAGCAGGGCTCCGGTGAGGACGGCCGCGGCGACGGCGGCGCCGAGGACCACCGCGAGGCTCTGCCGCCAGAAATAGGTCAGATCGCGGAGGGCTCGGCGCACCGTCCCTCCCGCAGCTCGCAGCGGCGCTGGAAGCGCGCGGCGAAGTAGAGGCTGTGGGTCACTCCGATCATCGCCATCCGCTCCGCCTCATGCAGCTCGAACAGCAGCTCGGCCACGGCCGCCGCCGCGGCGCGGTCGAGGCTGCCGGTGGGCTCGTCACAGAGCAGGAGCCGGGGGCGGTTGAGCAGGGCACGGGCCACCGCCGCCCGCTGCCGCTCGCCGCCCGACAGCTCGGCGGGCCGGTGGTCCAGCCGGTGCCCGAGCCCCACGCGCGCGAGCAACTCCCCGGCCCGCGCCCGGGTGGCGCGGGAATCGCCGCGGGAGTCCGGAAACGCCAGCGAGGGCACCAGCACGTTCTCCAGCACCGTGTACTGCGGCAGCAGGTAGGAGTGCTGGAAGACAAAGCCGAGGGTGCGGTTGCGGAATCGGGCCAGCTCCCGCTCCGGGAGCCGGAAGGGGTCCATGCCGGCGATCTCGATGGTCCCCGACGACGGCCGGTCGAGCGAGCCGATCAGGTGGAGCAGAGTGCTCTTGCCCGATCCCGAGGGGCCGGTGATCGCCAGCGCCTCGCCCGCGGCCAGCTCGAAGGAGATCCCGCGCAGCACCTCCACCGGCTCGGCGGCGTTGAAGCGCTTGTGGACGTCCCGGACGACCAGGAGCTTCTCTCCGGCGCCTTCCATCTCCTACGCCGTCGCCCTCCAGGCCGCTTGTCCGCTGAGCAGGGTCTCATAGACCTTCAGGGTGCTCTCGGCCTCGACGCGGTCGTTGAAGCGCTCCTCGACCGCCGCCCTGCCGCGCCGGCCCAGCTCCCGGCGCCGCTCCGGATCGCGCAGCAGCAATTCGATTCCGCGTGCCAGGTCCTCGGCGGAGCCGGGATCGACGAGCAGCCCGCCCCCCGTGGCCTCGATCATCTCGGGGAAGGCGCCGTGCCGGGGCTGGACGACCGGCACGCCGTTGGCCAGCGCTTCCAGCACGAAGAGCCCCTTGGGCTCGCGGTAGGTGGTCGGCACCGACAGCAGGTCGAGCGACTGGAGGAAACGGATCTTCCCCTCGCGGTCCACCTCGCCCACTCGCTCGTAGGAGCCGGCAAGGCCCCAGGCCGCGATGCGGGCTTCGAGATCCCGCAAATAGGGCCGGTCCTGCTCGCCGAGATAGCCGGCCACCCGCAGCCTCACCTGTCCGGGGTGCCGGGAGGCGAGGAGCCGGAAGGCTTCCACCAGCACGTGGAGCCCCTTCTCGGGACAGATGCGGGCGAGATAGCCGATCACCAGCGGCCCACCCTCGGGACCCTCCGTCCGTCCGGCGCCGTGCCCGGCGAGCGGCAGGCCGAGGGGGACGATGAGCATCCGCTCCGGCGTCACCCTGCCGAGGTACTCGGCCATGTGCCCGGCGTAATAGCGGCTGTGGACCTGGAAGGCGTCCACGTCCCGGGCCCGCTCGCGCAGCAGCTCGAGGACCCGGGCCTTCCAGGGCTCGCGGAGCTGGTCCAGGAACAGGTCCTCTCCCTGGAGGCTGCAAAGCACGGGCACCCTGAGCTCCCGCTTCAGGGTGCGCGCGAAGCCGGCGAACATCGAGTTGGTGAGGTGCACGAGGTCGGGCCGGAGCTCCTCCCGGAGCCAGTCGGTGAGCTTGGCCAGCTCCTTGGCCTGGAAGCCCTCCTCCCCCTGCAGGATGGAGAAGGTGAGGTCCCCCAGGGAGGTCGGATCGGTCGCGCCGCCGAGGCTGGCGACGCGGCGGATCAGGCCCGGACGGTCGAGCAGCCAGTCGAGCCACCGCGTATGGCGGAAGGGCGCTGCCTTCTGTTGCAGGTAGACGTTCAGGGCACCGAAGAACACCCGGCCGATGCTCACGTCCTCGCTGTCGGTGCGTAGCGGCGTGTAGGTGGGGACGAGCACCACCTCGTGGCCGGTCCGCTGGAGGGCGGCCGCCAGCGTGTTGTCGTGCAGGCAGCTGCCGCAGTACATGCCGGCGGCGCCGGCCGCGATGTAGGCGATCCTCATGCGTCCCGCGTCCCCTCCCGGACGGCCCTCCTCAGGCGGCCCCTTCCAGCTTGGCGGCCACTGGAGCGGGAGCCGCCTCCAGCCGGGCTTCCTCGGGCAGGCGGACCATCTGTCCCATCGCCTCGAAGAGGCCGTCAGTGGAGTGGGAAACGTTGCCGGTCAGCAGGTGGATGATGTCGAGCCGGCAGTCGGGGAAGCGTTTCAGGAACTTGGAGAAGCTGAACTCCGGCTCGTAGAAGGCATAGACGAGCTTGCGCATCGCCTGCATGCCGGCCATGAACCGGGGGCCATGGGCGCCGAGCCGGGCCGATGTGACCTCGTCCGCCGCCAAGGCGTCGTTGACGGAGTCGGCGGCGAGCTCTCCCGACTTCAGGGCCAGGAAGACGCCCGAGGAATAGATGGGGTCGAGGAAGCCGAAGGCGTCCCCCACCAGCACCCAGCCGTCGCCGGCGATGCGCGACGAGTGGTAGGAGAAGTCGCGGGTGACCTGGGCGGGGAAGAGCTGGTGCGCGCCGGCCACGCGGCGCTTGATCTCGACGCAGTGGGCGATTTCCTCCTCGAGGATTGCCTGCGGGTCCCCGGGGCGGTCGGCGATCAGGGAATCGATCGCGCCGACGATGCCGACGCTCACCTTGTCCTCCGGCAGGGGGATGTACCAGAACCATGAGACGCCGTCGCGGCCATAGATGACGAGCGTGGCTCCTTCGTCGAGGCCGGGATCGCGCAGCGCTCCCTTGAAGTGGCTGAAGATCGCCACCTTCTTCAGATCCGGGTCGTGCTGCCGCAGGCCGAGCTTGCGGCCGAGGATCGCGCTCTGCCCGGAGGCGTCGACCACCACCCGGCAGCCGATCTCGCGCGGCCCGTCGCCGTTGAGCTCCGCCCGCACCCCGACCGCGCGCTCGCCGTCAAAGAGGACGTCCCGGACCGCGCCCCCGCGGCGGACCTCGACGCCGTGCTCGCGGGCGTTGTCGAGCAGCAGGGCGTCGAACTCGCTGCGCAGCACCTGCCAGGTCTGCGAGCTCTCCGCTGGATCGGTCTCCGAGAAGTAGAACGGGGCGGAGGCCCGCCCCGACTTGCTGTAGAACTGGACGCTGTACTTGCGCGGGAAGTGGCTGGCCTTGAGCTTCGGCAGCACGCCGAGCCGTTCAAACGTCTCGTAGGTCGCGGGCATCAGCGACTCACCGATCTTGAACCGCGGGTTCTCGGAGCGCTCGAGCAAAAGGACTCGATGCCCCGCTTGCGCGACCAGGGTCGCGGCGGTAGCCCCGCCCGGGCCGCCGCCGATGACGATGACGTCGTACGGAGATTCAACCACGGGAGACTCCTTTCATCTCATCACGCCCGACGGCGCTCAGCGCCCGCCGAGCCGGTACGCGATACCAACGTGGACGGTCCGGCCAGGAGCCGGGATCACCGACGTGGCTCCGAAGCCGCGGGTGAAATACTGCTCGTTGGTCAGGTTCTCGAAATTGAGGCTCAGCCGCCAGGCGTTCCGCTCATAGAAAAGAGCGGCGTCGAGCGTGGCCGTGGAGTCGATGGCGAAGGCGTTGTCCTCGGCGATGAGCTGCTTGGAGAGATAGCGCCCGCCGACCGCGGCGCCGATGCCGTGATCGAAACGCCGGCTCAGCCAGAGGTTGGCGATATGGCGGGGAGCGAACGCCGGGACGTTGCCGGAGCGATCGAAGGTGTTGAAGGCCGGCGGATTCAGGCTGGTCATGACGACCTCGGTGAAGTGGGTCAGCTCGGCGTCCGTATAGGCGTAGGAGAAGACGGTGCGTAGGCGTGGCAGCGGCTCGGCGGCCACCTCCAGCTCGATCCCCCGCGACCTTTGTGTACCGGTCTGCTCGATGAAGCCGGTCAGGTCGGGAATGGCGATGTGCCTCCGCTCGAGCTGGTAGAGGGCGAGGGTGGTCTGAAGCTTCCCCTGCCACAGGTTGGCTTTGAGCCCGAGCTCGGTCTGCCGGCTCTCCTCCGGCTCCCGCTTTCCCACCACCCGGCTCGACGGCGGCGCGAACGCCTGGCCGGTGTTGGCGTACAGGGAGAGCGCGGGCACGGGCGAGTAGACCACCCCGAGCATGGGAGAGAGCTTGGAGAAGTCGCGGGAGGTCGAGCTGACGGTGTCCTTGTAGCCGATGGCGTCGAAGCGCGCTCCGGCCACGACCTGGAGACGGTCGGAGAGGCCGATCTGGTCCACCACGTATGGCGCGATCACCCGGCTGCTGGCGTCCGCCGCCTGGTTGGGGATGCGCTGGACCGGCCCGCTGGCGAGCTCGACCGGCTGGTCGATGCCGATGGTGGGGAGCAGGCCGAAGCCCAGGGTGAACCGGTCGTCGAACCGGCCGAGCTCGAGCCCGGTGAGCAGGCGATGGGAGACGCTCCCCGCGCTGGCGCTGTAGACCGCTTCGAGCTGGTTGCCCACGAATTCCTGTGTGTCGTCGAGGAGGACCAGGGTGCGGATGATCTGGTCGGGGAAGAGCCCGCCTCCCGGTATGATGCCGTTGAAGATCGTCCCGTCCGACAGCCAGTCGAGCCGCCGGTAGTAGGTCTTGTCGCGCAGCGTCAGGCGGTCGGAGATCTCGGTCTGGTAGTCGATCTGGGCGCGCCGGGTCTCCTGGTCGGAACGGTCGTAGGGCGACTGGTAGGAACGGGTCCGGGGAACGTCGGCGACCCGCTGGCCGGAGAGGCCCGGCACCAGGGGCAGGCCCGAGTCGGGCGAGAAGCTGGTGTCCAGGTACTCGACGTTCAGGTTGAGCGAGGTGCGGTCGTTCGGACGCCAGGTCAGCCCGGGATTGATCGCGCGCACCTTGCTCGGCTTGTCGTCCCGGTAGCCGTCCGACGCCTGCCACAGGCCGTCGAGGCGGAAGCTGACGGGGCCGTTGCCGCCGGCGTTCCAGTCGAAGCTGCCGCTCCGCTCACCGAAGCTGCCGCCCGACGTGCGGAGGTCCAGGAAGCGCCCGGGCTCGGGCTGCTTGCGGACCATGTTGACCGTGGCCGCGAGCGGGTTGGCGCCGTAGAGGAAACCACCGGGCCCCTTCAGGATCTCCGCCCGCTCGACGTTGTAGAGCTGATAGAAGCTGATCTCGGGTTCGGCGGCGCCGTCGACCAGCACCAGGCCATTGGCGGTGGAGTCGAAGCCGCGGACCACGAAGAAGTCGGCCACGCCGCTCTGGGTCTGGACGTTGACGCCGCTCGAATTGCGCAGCGCCTCACCGAGCACGGTGTCCCCCTGCTCCGTCATCAGCCGTTCGCTCACCACGCTGACGCTGGCAGGGGTCTCCTGCAGCGGCAGCGGCAGCTTGGTGGCGATGGTGTTCGATTCCGGTACGTAGGGGAGGCTCTCCTGGACGAACAGCACGTCCTCGTAGGTCGAGACCGGCTGGGCCTCCTCCGGCGTCTCCGCTGGCGACCCGCCCATCTGGGCGGCGAGCGGGGAGGCGACCAGGCCCGACAGCACGAGGGCGTGGAAACGGACGGTCAACAATCTTGTCATGGCTCCTCTGGTAGTCAACAGTGCGGGGACGCTCAGCCGCGCCAGTCGAGGGACAGCAGCTCCTCCTGGTTGCGCAGGTAGAGGCGGCTGCCGGTGAGCGTCGGCGCCGTCCAGCACCGGCCGGAGAGCACCGTGGCGCTCCCCAGCTCCCGGTACTGCTCCGGGGTCGCCTCCACCAGGGCCAGCTTGCCGCTGTCCGACAGGACGATCAGGTTGCCGCCGGCCAGGATCAGCGAGCCCTGGCCGAATCCCCGCTGCTTCCAGCGCTCCTGGCCGGTGGCGGCGTCGATCGCCTTGAAGGTGGCGTTGTCGAAGCCGTAGATGATCCCCTTGTAGAGCAGGGAGGAGCTGAACTGGTTCTTCATCACCCGGTTGCGCCAGACCTCCGCGACCGTGATGCCGGCGTCCGCCGGCCGGATCTGGAAGACGGCGGCGCCGGTGTCGTAGCCGGAGGAGATGAACAGCTTGTCCGGCGGCAGGAAGATCGGGGTCGCCGCGTTGACGCCCAGGTCGGTCCGCCACGGCACCCGCCAGAGCAGCTTGCCGTCCTTGGGGGCGATGGAGACCACCGAATCGCCGGTGAAGAAGATCACCTGGCGCACGCCGCCGACGGTGATGGCGATCGGCGCCGCGTAGCCGGCGGGATCGTTCTGCGAAAACCAGAGCGGCTTGCCGTTCGCCTTGTCGAAGGCGGCCATCGACCGGCCGTTGGAGCCGCCTACGTTGACCAGCAGGAGGTTGCCCTCCACCAGCGGTGAGGTCGCGATGCCCCAGGTGGGGGGCTGAGCGCCGTACTCGGCGCGGAGGTCGTGCTGCCATAGGGTCTGGCCATTGGCCAGCTTCAGGGCGGCGAGCCGGCCCTGCCCCGAAAGGACGTAGACGGTGTCGCCGTCCACCGTCGGAGTGGAGCGGGGGCCGTTGCCCTGGTCGTTGACCAGCTTGCGGTCGATGGCAACGCGCCAGAGCGGCTTGCCGGTCGCGGCGTCGAGGGCGACGGCGTACTCGTTGTCGCCCTGCCCGTACAGCGTGAGCAGCCGCCCCTTGACGACGGCGAGATGGGAGTAGCCCTCGCCCAGCGGCACCCGCCAGAGCACCTTGGGGCCGTTGGCGGGCCAGCTCTTGAGCACGTCCGTCTCCTGGGAGATGCCGTCGCGGTTGGGGCCCCGGAACTGGGGCCAGTCCGCCGGACTGGCGGCGCTGGCCAGAAGGGCGAGGCTCAGGGCGAGCGGTACGTGAACGCGAAGCTGGAGCATGGCGGACTCCTCCCGGACGGCGGCGCCTCGGTTAGGTGTAGCGGACGTTCCGGTAGCTGTCGTCATAGAAGGAGGGCAGCAGGCGGTCCACCTGCAGGAGCCCGGAGCGGGTGAGCACGACCGTCCGCCCCTCGACCCGCAGCATCTCCTCGGCCTGGAGCTGCCGCCAGGCGGCGGCGAACTCCGCCAGCACGTCAATGCCGAACTTCTGCTGGAAGTAATCGGCCTGCAGGTTGCCGAGCTTGAGCTGCAGGATCATTTCTCGCGTCAACCGCTCGCGGTCGGTGACGGCGAGCCCGCGGCCGAGCGGCAGGCGCCCGGCGGCGAGAGCTTCGAGGTACTCGTTCCATTGCGCCACGTTCTGGAAGTGGACGCCGCTGGCATGGGAGAAGGACGCCAGCCCGGTGCCCAGCAGGTCGCAGCCGTGCCAGACCGAGTCGCGGTAGACGAAACGGGAGGAATCCCCCCGCGGCTTGACCATGGTATAGGCCGAGGAGAGGACGTAGCCCGCCGCCGCTAGCTCCGAGAAGGCGTGCTCCTGCCACGCCCGCTTGGTCGGCCAGTCGGCCAGCGGCCGGCCGAGCGAGCCGCCGAGCAGGCTCTGGGAATAGACGGTGTTGTAGGGCAGCTCCATCTGGTAGATGGTCACGCTGTCGGGCTCGATCTCCAGGGTCTTCGCGACCGTGGCCTTCCAGGTATCCCAGGACTCGCCCACCATGCCGGCGATGAGATCGATGTTGAGCTGCTCGAAAGCCAGCTCGCGGATCCAGGGCAGGACGCGCCGGATCTCCTCGGAGACGTGGGCGCGGCCGTTCTCGCGCAGGATCTCGTCGTCGAAGCTCTCGACCCCGAGCGACAGCCGGGTGACGCCGGTGGCGCGGATGGCCTCGAGCTTGGAACGGGTGAGCGTCCCCGGCTCGCACTCGAAGGTGATCTCCTCGGCGCCGGTCCAGGGCAGGGCGGCCTGCAGGCGCGAGACCAGCCCAGAGAGCTGGCGCACGCTGATGTAGGACGGCGTGCCGCCGCCGAAGTAGACGAACTTGAGCGGCCGGCCGGCGATGGCCGGCTTGCCGGCGTAGAGCTCGACCTCGGAGGCGAGGGCGTCCAGGTAGGAGGCGATCTCGGAGGAGTCCTTGTCGGTGTAGACCCGGAAGTAACAGAACTTGCAGCGCCGGCGGCAGAAGGGAATGTGCAAATAGAGGCCGAGCGGCGTACCCGGGAGCGGCGGCGCGTCGAGGGCCGCCTCGACCAGGGGCAGGCTCTCCCGCTGCCAGGTGGAGAACGGTGGGTAGTTGGAGACGAAAACGCTGCCCACCTCCGTCTGCTGTGGGACCGGCGGAGTGGCCGGGGTCGAGGGCCCTGGAAGAGGAATCATCACTTCGCTCCGAAGCAGTAAAGGGTTCCGTCCATCGCGCCGATCACCAGCCGTCCGGCGGCGACGGCGGGTGAAGCCTCGACCGGCGCGCCGGTCTCGAAGCTCCACGTGGACTTTCCAGTCTTCAGTTCCAGGGTCAAGATAGTACCTCGTTTCGTCGCCACCAGCACACGGTTTCCCTGGATCACCGGCGAGGCATCCACCGCCGAGCGGGCGGGGAAGGTCCAGAGCTCCCTGCCGTTGCCGGCATCGAGGGCATGGACCATCTGGTCCCTGCCCCCGACCACCACCGTATTGCCCGCCAGCGCGGCCGAGGAGTAGAAGGGGAACTTGCGCGACGGGTGCTCGTAGCGCCAGAGCGGCTTGCCGCTGCCGAGGTCGACCGCCAGGAACTGGTTGTCGAAGCTGCCCACGAAAGCGCGGCCGCCCGCGATGGCGGGGCTCGCGGCCACGTAACCGCCGAGCTGCGCGCGGCGCAGCTCCCGGCCGTCCCGCGCCCGCAGGACGCGCAGATAGCCGTCGCACCCCGTGATGATCACCGTCTTGCCGCTGACCGCCGGCGTGCCGTGGACGAAGCCCTCGGTCTCCGCCTTCCACACCAACGCGCCGTCGCGGGGGGAGAGGCAGTAGAGGAAGCGGTCGTACGAGCCGAAGAGCACGCATTCCGGGGTGAAGTTGGCGGAGGAGACGATCCCCGCGCCGGTCTGGAACGCCCACCGCGGCTCGCCGGTCTTGGCGTCCAGGGCGTGGAAGCTCCCTTTCTCGTCCCCGAAATAGACCACCCCGCTCTGAACCGACGGAGAGGACTTGATCTCGCTGGCGGCCTTGTATTTCCAGCGCAAACCGCCGGTCGCCAGGTCGATCGCGTACAGGAAGCCGTCGAGCGAGCCGACGTAGACCGTGCCGCCGGCGATCGCCGCCGTCGAGGAGATGCCGTCTCCGGCCCGGAAGGTCCAGAGCGGCCTGGGATCGGCGGGGAGCTCACCCGTGGCCTGGCCGGTGAGCTGGGGATCACCACGGAACATCGCCCAGTCGGCCGCGGCCGGGACCTGCGGTTTCGGTGCCGGCGCTCCCGGAGCCGCGGACACGCACAACAGGAGGGCGACGAGCAGCAGCCGGCGCATGGCCTTCAGAAGGCGGCCTCGTAGAGCGACCGCAGCGCGGCTGCGTCCACGGGGCGGGGATTGAAGCTTGCGGTCCACTGGCGCGCGGCCTCCCCGGCCAGGTCTGGAAGGCTCCCGGCGTCGACGCCGCAGTCCCGCAGGCGCGCCGGCAAACCCGCGGCGGCGCGCAGGTCCTCGATCCGCCTCGCCAGCGGCAGCGGGCCACCCGCGAGGAGGTTCCCGTAGAGCTCTCCGCTGGGCGCCGTCTCGCCGTTGAAGCGGACGACGTGGGGGAGCATCAGGCCGACGGCGGCGCCGTGGGCGATGCCGAACCGCGCGGTCAGCGGGTTGGCGCAGGCGTGAGCGGCTCCGAGCATGGAGGCCTCGATGGCCGCGCCCGCGAGGTGGGCTCCCAGCAGGGCGTCGCCGGCCGCCTGGAGGTTTCCGGGGGACGCGAAGAGCTCCTCAAGACTTCCGGAGAGCAGGCGCCATGCCTCACGCGAGAGCATGCGCGAGACGGTGTTGGAGCGCGCGGTGACGTGGCTCTCGACCGCGTGAGAGACGGCATCGATCCCGGCCGTGGCGGCCACTGTGCGCGGCGCGCTGGCGACCAGCCGGGGATCGAGGATCACCTCACGGAAACGCGCCTTGCGGTCGCCACAGGCCATCTTCTGATGCGTTTCCGGATGCGAGATCAGCGCATAGGACTGGGCCTCGCTGCCGGTGCCCGCGGTGGTGGGCACGCCGATCGACGGCAGCATCGGCCGCGAGGCCTTGCCGCTCCCCCAGTAGTCTTCCATCCGGCCGCCGTTGGTCAGCAGGAAGTTGATCCCCTTGGCGCAGTCCATGGCGCTGCCGCCGCCCAGCCCGACGAGCAGGTCGGGGCCGAAGCTCGCCGCGCATCGGCGTCCCTCCTCGACCTGGAGCGCGGTCGGGTTCTCCCCGACTCCGTCGAACACCGCCGCCACCAGCCCTTCGCGCTCCAGCGCGGCCAGCGCCCGGCCGGCGTAGCCCGCGGCGCGGACGCCGGGATCGGTCACCAGCAGGACGCGGCTGCCGCCCTGCTCCCGGACGCGGCTGCCCAGGAGCTCCAGCGCGCCGGAGCCGAAGTGAACGCGGACGCCGCCGACGTCGGCGGACCAGGCGCCGGCGGCCGTCGGGATCGGAGAGGGGGATGTCATAACGGCGGCTTGGTCGCCGGCGTCTTTTCCCCGGCGCCCGGCGAGGACGGAGCGCCGCCGGTGGCGGACGGCTTGAGGTGGGCGCCCTTCTCGATGGCCCAGAGCTTGTTGCGCGAGGAGATGTAGAGAACGCCGTCCCTGGCCGCCACTGTGGTGTAGACCGCGCCGCCCATGTTGATCACCCCGATCACCTCGAGCTTCTTGCCCGTCCGCAGGACGGCCACATCGCCGTCCTCGTCGCCGAGGTAGATCTTGCCGTCGGCCACCCGGGGAGAGCCCCAGATCGCCGCGTAGGCGTTGTAGGTCCAATAGTGCTCGCCCGTCTTGGCGTCGAGCGCGTAGAGATAGCCCGAAAGATCCGAGGCGTAGACGATGCCGTCGGCGATCGCCACCGTCGAGAGCGTGCGGTGGAAGTCCTCGCCGTCCCGGTGCCAGATACCGGCCTTTCCCGTGACGTCCCCTTCCATCGTCGCGTCGATGGCCCACAGATGGCCGATCCCCTCGCCGTGCTCGGGATCCTCGCCGACGCCGACGTAGACCTTGTCGTCCCAGATCACCGGCATGGCGATGACGTTGTTGCGGGTCGAGCCGGCGCCGATCCGGTAGACCGAATCCTTGGGGTTGCAGTCGAATTTCCACAGCAGCTTGCCGGTCGCGGGCTCGAAGGAGTAGATCCAACCGTCGCCACCGGCGAAGATCACCTGCGGCCGGCCCTTGATGACGCCGTAGGAGGGGCTGGACCACTGTCCGTGCATGATCTTGGTGCCGGGCAACGAGCTCGCCCACAGCAGCTTGCCGGTCTTCTTGTCGACCGCGATGAAGCTCGGCGCTTCCGGGGCCGGAATGTTGATGTGCCCCTCGTCGACGCCGTTGGCGGTGACGATGTAGACGGCGTCGCCGACGATCAGCGGGCTGCTCGCCGACATGTTGTGGGGATAGACCCCCAGCTCGTTGATCATGTCGAGCTTCCAGACCACGTCCTCGTCGGTCGGTCCCTTGTCGGTCTCGTCCTGGAAGGGGCCGTCGTTCTCCTGGTCCAGGAAGCCCTCGGTATCCGAGGCCACCAGCTCGCCACGGTTGGAGACGTAGTAGATCCGGTCGCCCTCCACCGCCGGCGTCGAGCAGATCCCCTGGAACGGCCAGTCGTTGACCCGGCCGGCCGACAGCTTGGCGCGGGCCGCCTGCCAGAGGAGCTTGCCGTCCGCGGTGCTGAAGGCCATCAGCACGCCCCGGTCGCCGGTGATCTTGGGGTTCTTGACGCTGTCGTTGTTGGTGCCGACGAAGACCTTGCCGCCGGCCACCAGCGGCCCGCTGTAGCTCTGCGAGCCGAGCGAGACGACCCACTTGATGTTTTCGCCGGTTTCGGGGTTCCACTTCTCCGGCAGCCCCTTCTCCGCCGACGCCATGTTGCGCGACGCGTCGCCGCCGAACATCACCGTCTCCGCCGCGGCCGGGGCTGCGAGCAGCAGCGCCCCCGCGACCAGGGAACCGAAAGTCTTGGACAGTACCTTCATGGCTCGTTGACCGTCACCTTCAAGTTGTCGTAATAGATCTCCGCCGCCGAGTAGCCGTAGAGACCCGGGCTGCTGTTACGGATCGGCTGCGGATCTTCCCCCTCGACCATCCACTCCGCCGGTTCCGGCTGGTCGCGCCGCCACACCTTGCCGCGGACGAGCGCCTTGTCGCCCTTCTGATCGACCCGCAGCTTCATCGTGTACCAGACGTTGGGCTCCCACGCGAAGCCCACCGACTTCTCCACGCGCAGCTCCGAGGGCCAGGCGCGGAGCTGGATCACCTGGTGTCCTCCCATCAGGTCGAGGGTATAGCCGCAGTCGATCAGGCCCATGTCCGGCTTCTTGTAACCGTTGGCGGCGCCGCGGAGGTCCGCCTGGATGGTGTAGCCGGAGAGGGTGGGGGGACCGAGGAAGACGTCCGAACGATCGAGGCCGACCGGGACCGGCGGCTTGGCCAGCACCTTGCCGCCCTCGAGCTCCTTGACCACGAGCTTGTTCCCGGCGCCGACCCACCAGGAGGGGCTCTTGCCCGCCTCCATCCGCTCGAAGTCGTAGCTCCAGGGGAGAGGCGGCACCACCCGCACCCGCGCCGCCCCTTCGAGGTTGCCCAGCTTGGCGACCACCTTTCCGGACTGCGCCTGCCCGGGCGCCGGCGTGAAGCCGCCGCCCGCGAGATCGCCGGCGAGGCCCCGCAGGGACCACTCGGCCCCGGCCGGCGGCGGCAGGGCGCGGCCGTGATCGTCGAAGACGCGCACCTGGAAGCGAACGGTCTGGCCGGGCTGCGCCAGGACCTCCGCCGGCACCACCTGGAGCACGGCCGGAGCCGCGCCTTTCGCGGGCGGCGCTTCGCCGGCCAGGGCCACCGGCTTGTCGCGCGTGACCCGGAACGGCTTGCGCTTGTCGCCCAGGCAGAAGAGCCCCGCCTCGGTGGAGAGATAGACCCGGCCGTAGGCGATGGCCGGAGAGCCGTAGAGCTCCGCGTAGCGCCCTCCGGGCCCGGCGCTCGGATCGGCGACCCGGAGCTCGTCGGCATCCAGCGCCTCCGCGCCGTTCGGCCCCGGCTTGAGGATGTGCATCCGGCCGTTGGTCTCCGACACGTAGATCTTGCCGTCGGCCCACACCGGAGAGCTCTTGCCCACCGTCCCCAGCTTGTGCTTCCAGAGCTGCCTGCCCGTGGCGGCTTCGACGGCGAAGAGGTTGGCCGAGTTGTCCAGCAGGTAGAGCACCCCGTCGTGATAGAGCGGCGAGGAGTAGCCGTCGGCGATCTCGTCGATCCGCCACTTCTCGTGCGTCTTGGTGACGTCGCCCGTGCCGCTCGCGTCGATGGCCACCACCCGGCCCATCACCCCCGGAGCGTCGGGGTTCTCCTCGCTGTGCGCGGCATAGACCGTGGTGCCCTCGACGACGACGGTGGTATTGATGGCGCCCCTGGTGAGCTGGTAACCCCAGACCTTCTCGCCGGTGCGCGCCTTGAGCGCGTAGACCCAACCGTCGGCGTTGCCCTCGATCAGCAGCCGCTCGCCGTTGATCACCGCGACCACGGGTGTCGTCTGGGTGTTGAGGTCGTAAGGGGTCCCCCCCGGCGTCGAGACCCAGAGGAGCTCCCCTGTCCGCTTGTCGAAGGCGAGGGTGCGGTTGCGCGGCGGCGCCTGCTCGCCCCAGCCCGAGCTCTCGAAGGAGATGATGACGCGATCCTCATCGACGACCGGCGTGTGGGTGCGGCCGCCGAAGCCGGAGACGAGACCGTACTCCTCCGTGAGGGAGTGCGACCAGACGACCTTGCCGGCGCGGTCGAGGGCGACGAACAGGCCGCCGACGCCTTGGGCGTAGACCATGCCGGTCTGGGGATCGGCCGCCAGGTTGGCCCAGCCCACGCGGGTGAACGGCACGGCGGACAGGTAGACATCGAGACGGTGCTCCCAGAGCCTCTTGCCGCTGCCGGCGTCGAAGCAGGCGACGATCTCCTGCCGGTGGAGACCCTCTCCCACCCGGCCGTTGGCGCAGACCCGGCCGTCGAAGACCAGCGGCGTCGAGCGGCCGATCCAGTCCGCGCGCCAGACGACGTTCTCGCCCTCCGGCGACCAGTGGGAGATCAGCCCGGTTTCAGAGGAGGAGCCGTTCTGCCCGGGGCCCCGCCAGGACGGCCATTCGCCGGCAAGCAGGGGCGCGCGGGACAGGATCGAGAGGAGGAGGTAGGGGACCGTCAGCCATCGTTTCATGGACGCCAGCTTGAACAAGACAATTCTCCTGATCCGCAGTCTTTAGAGCGGCGGGATTATAGCACTCCGGAGACGGGACCCGCCCGGCGGGGCTCTCCGGCTGGTTTTCCCGGACCCCTATCGTCGTATACTCTCCGCAACATATTTTTTCGGAGCAGGACCATGGATTCGCGATGCCCATAAAGAGAGCCGTACGCTGGTTTGCCGTCTTCGCCGCGGTCTGCTGGTCCACGCCGCTGCCCGCCGGGCCAGCCCCACCGCGATCCGCGGCGATCTCCCGGCCCACGGCGGAGTCGCTGGTCGGGGGCTACAACGCCCGCGACTTCGGCAGCCCGGGCTGGCGCCGCATCTTCCTGGAGCTCAAGAGCGGCCCCCGGGTCACGCGCGCCTTCACCATCCTCCACCTCTGGAGCCAGGCTCAGAGCGAGGTGCGCTCGCTCGTCCACCTGGAGGCTCCCCCGGGGCTCGCGGGGACCAACTATCTGCTCATCGAGAGCCCGCGGCTCGACCACGGCATGGATCTCTTCCTCTACCTGCCGGCCGGCCAGCGCCAGGTGCTCCGCGTCAAGCCCGGGCGTTTCGACGAGGGTCTGCTGGGCTCGGATTTCACGTACCGCGACCTGCTCTGGCAGATCCCCACCGGGGGTTACCGGCTGCGGCTCGCCGACAAGACGAGGATGCTGGACCGCGACGCCTGGGGAGTGGACGCGGAGCCCACGACTCCGGAGGCCGCCGAGACCTCCTCGTGGTCGCGCATCCGGTACTACCTGACACAGGACCCGCCGCTCCTGCTCGGCGCCGATTTCTTCCGCGGCAACGATCCG
>DASXJP010000191.1:0-9179 GCA_036497345.1 Thermoanaerobaculia bacterium | reverse complement strand
GAGCCGGCGGTCAGGATCTTGTCGGTGATCTTCTCAAGCTCCCGCAGAGAGGAGATGGAGTTGACCTGCTCCTGCACCCGTCTGGGTACACGGCCAAAACGCCGCCGCATCTGCCGGAGCAAGGTCTGCCGGGTCCCTTCGAGACGGCCGACGTTTCTTGCTCTCCGCTCCCATTCTTTGAAGGTTTCTTCCAGCATAGCCACCTCCTCCAGGTCCTCGACTCCTGGGATTGTAACGCCTCGAAAGAGACGCCGCATGATCTGCGTGGCCCAGCGACCGAGAATGCGCCGCAGCTCCCTATGCTCTTCCCCCGGGAGCAGCAGTGCCAAGTCGCGGGCGGACTGGGAAAATTCCCCGGCGTCGCGGCTCGTCTCCAGCCGTGCCAGCGCGGACACCAGATTGCCCGCCTGCTCCCTCTCCTCGGGATGGAGACGGTTCTCGTCAACCAGGAGGTACTCCAGCCTCGGAAGCCACCGGCGCAGCCCCTCCGGGACCGGGGCGAAGAGGCTCGACAGCTCCACGGGAGCCCTCCAAGGCCCTCTTCCCGTTGTAGAGGACGACGGGCAGGACCGGCGGCAGCGGGTCCTTGGGTTTCAAGCCTTGCGTCCGGATCAGCTCCTGCAGGAGGAGCCCCACGTAGACCAGCAACCGCACCGCCATGAAGGGCTCGGGGGTCGACTGGAATTCGAGCAGCAGGTAGACATAAAACCAGTCCTCCCCGCCGCCCCGCCAGCGGAGCCTCCATATGACGTCGTTACGCCGGTCCTCGAGCTCGTCGCTGACGAAGCTGCCGTTGACCCGTTCCAGGGTGCTGAAGTCCAGCCGTGAGACCCAGTCCTCATGGAGGAAGCCCTTCAGGAGATCCTCCACCATCTCCGGGTAGGAGAAAAACAGCCGGTAATTGGGGTCGTTCCTGGCCATCCGCCTCCTCGGGGAAAACACCGTTCACCCCTCAGAAGACGTAAAAATTGGGCCCTTTTGACAAACCCTTTCGGGACAGATACTTACAAGCGGTTTTTTGAGGCTACCCCATCGGCCGTGGGAACCTCATCGTCACCGGCACCAGGAACAGGATACTGAACACTCCGAAGGCGTAGAGGGGCACGAAAGGCGCCGCGCTCTGGTCGGGCCAGGGGGCCATGGAGCGCAGGACGCCCAGGATGGCGGGCGGGCCCAGGTAGTAGATGAGCAGGAAGCGCCGGCGGACCGGGGTGGGGAGACCCCAGGTCCGCCGCACGTAGAGGCTGCCGAACCCCCAGCCCAGCGCCACCGCCACGCTGTAGTAGCCGTAGAGCGTCAGCGGCAGGCTGCCGGCCAGCCACACGATGCGGGTGAAGCTCAACAGGCTCAGGGCCCAGCAGGCCAGGAACAGCCCAAGCAGGACGGCGTCCCCCCGGGTGACCTCACCGGAGCGCGGAGACGGCGACGTCACCCGTCTCCGCGCCGCACGGGCCGCCGCGGATCAGGCATAGCTCTCCATTGGCGGGCAGGTGCACATCAGGTTGCGGTCCCCCCAGGGGTTGTCCACACGGTTCACATAGGGCCAGAACTTCCGCTCGCGCACCCACGGGGCCGGGAAGACCGCCTGCTCGCGACCGTAGGGCCGGTCCCAGGCATCCTCGGTGATGTCGTCCGCCGTGTGGGGAGCGTTCTTGAGCGGATTGCTCTGGCGGTCCATCTTCCCCTGCTCGATCGCCCGGATCTCCTCGCGGATACGGATCATGGCGTCGCAGAAGCGGTCCAGCTCGGCCTTCGACTCGCTCTCGGTCGGCTCGACCATCAGCGTGCCGACCACCGGGAAGGACATCGTGGGCGCGTGGAAGCTGAAGTCCATCAGCCGCTTGGCCACGTCCTCGGCCTCGATGCCGGCGGTCGTCTTGAACGGCCGCAGGTCGAGGATGAATTCGTGCGCCACCCGCCCCTTGCCCCCCGTGTAGAGCACCGGATAGTGCTCGCGCAGCCGGGCCGCCATGTAGTTGGCGTTGAGGATCGCCATCCCGGTGGCGCGGGTGAGGCCCCGGCCGCCCATGAGGGCGATATAGACCCAGGGGATCGGCAGGATGCTCGCGCTCCCCCAGGGAGCCGCCGAGACCGGTCCGATCGCCTCGTTGCCGCCGACCGGCACCACCGGATGACCCGGCAGGAACGGCGCCAGGTGCTCGGCCACGCAGATCGGCCCCATGCCCGGGCCGCCGCCGCCGTGCGGGATGCAGAAGGTCTTGTGCAGGTTCAGATGGCAGACGTCGGCGCCGTAGTCACCCGGCCGGCAGAGCCCCACCTGGGCGTTCATGTTGGCGCCGTCCAGATAGACCTGCCCGCCGTTGTCGTGGACGATGCGGCAGATCTCGCGGATCCCCTCCTCGAACACGCCATGCGTCGAAGGGTAGGTCACCATCAGCGCGGCCAGGCGGTCGCGGTGGGCCTCGGCCTTGGCCCGCAGGTCGGCGAGGTCGACGTTCCCGCCGTCGTCGCAGGCCACCACCACCACCTTGAGCCCCGCCATCGCGGCCGAGGCCGGGTTGGTGCCGTGGGCCGAGACAGGGATCAGGCAGACGTCGCGGTGCCGGTCCCCCCGCGCGTGGTGGTAGGCGCGGATCACCATCAGCCCCGTGTACTCCCCCTGCGAGCCGGCGTTGGGCTGCAGCGAGCAGGCGGCGAAGCCGGTGATCTCCTCCAGCCAGGCGGAGAGGGTGCGGAAGAGCTCCTGGTACCCCGCGGTCTGGCTGACGGGCGCGAACGGGTGGATGCCGCCGAATTCGGGCCAGGTGACCGGCACCATCTCCGCCGTGGCGTTGAGCTTCATGGTGCAGGAGCCGAGCGGGATCATCGAGGTGGCGAGCGACAGGTCGCGCGCCTCCAGACGCTTGATGTAGCGCAGCATCTCGTGCTCGGTATGGAAGCTGTTGAACACCGGATGGCTCAGGTAGGCCGACTGCCGGCCGTGCGGCGCCGGGAAGCCGAGGTCGGCTCCCTCCGCCAACCGCTCGGCCGAGAGGCCCGAAGCCTTCTCACCTCCGGATTGACCGGCAAAAACGGCCAGCAGATCCTCGACGTCGGCGGCGGTCGCCGACTCGTCCAGGGCGATGCCCACCGACCGCTCCCCCAGCTTGCGGAGGTTGATCCCCCGCGCCTCGGCGGCGGCCAGGAGGTCGTCGGCCGAGCGCTCGCCCGTGCCCACGCGCACGGTGTCGAAGAAGGGGTCGCGCCCCACGGCGTAGCCGAGATGGGCCAGCCCCGCGGCCAGGGCCGCCGCCAGGGCGTGCACCCGGCGGGCGATCGCCTTCAATCCCTCGGGGCCGTGATAGACGGCGTACATGCTCGCCATGATGGAGAGCAGCACCTGGGCCGTGCAGATGTTGCTGGTGGCCTTCTCGCGGCGGATGTGCTGCTCGCGCGTCTGCATCGCCATGCGGTAGGCGGTCTTGCCGCGGCGGTCGCGCGAGACGCCGATGATGCGCCCCGGGATCTGCCGCTTGTACTCGTCGCGGGTAGCGAGGAAGGCGGCGTGCGGGCCGCCGTACCCCATGGGGACGCCGAAGCGTTGCGCCGAGCCCACCGCCACGTCGGCGCCGAATTCGCCCGGCGGACGTAATAGGGTGAGCGACAGCAGATCGGACGCCACCACCATGAGCGCGCCGGCGGCGTGGGCCCGCTCGGCGAGGGGACCGTAGTCCACCACCCGGCCGTCGGTCGCGGGGTATTGCAGGAGGATGCCGAAGACATCCCCGAAATCGACCGCCGCTGGATCGCCCACCCGGACCTCGACGCCGATGGCCTCGGCGCGGGTCTGGACCACCGCGATCGTCTGCGGATGGCAGTCCTCGGCCACGAAGAAGACGTTCCGCTCGGCCACGGAGATGGCGTAGCAGAGGTGCATGGCCTCGGCGGCGGCGGTCCCCTCGTCGAGCAGGGAGGCGTTGGCGATCGGCAGGCCGGTGAGGTCGGCCACCATCGTCTGGAAGTTGAGCAGCGCCTCCAGCCGTCCCTGCGAGATCTCGGACTGATAGGGTGTGTACTGGGTGTACCAGCCGGGGTTCTCCAGGATGTTGCGCTGGATCACCCCCGGCACGATGCAGCCGTGGTAGCCCATCCCGAGGAAGGAGCGGAAGACCTTGTTCTTCCCGGCGATGCGGCGCAGGGCGGCGAGCAGCTCCTGCTCGCCCAGCTCGCGGCTCTCGGGGAGCCCGGCGAGGTGGAGCGGCGTGTCGCGCAGGATCGACGCCGGGACGGTCTCGCGCACCAGCTCCGCGAGCGAGCCGGCGCCGACCGTCGCCAGCATCTGGCGGACGTCCTCCTCGGACGAGCCCAGGTGGCGGCGGACGAAGGTGTCCGTGGGGTTGAGGACGGCGCCGCCGGTATCCCCGTTGAGGTCCCCGAGAGCGGCGGCGCCGGCCGCCCCGGGAGGGCCCTTAAGCTTCTCCACTCTGCACGTACTCCTCGTACTCGTCGGCCTTCATCATGATTTTCAGATCGTCCGCGGAGGAGAACCGGATCTTGATCAACCAGCCCTCGCCGTGGGGATCCTCGTTGAGGAGCTCGGGATCGTCCACCACGGCGTCGTTGACCTCGACGACCTCGCCCGCGACGGGCGTGAACACCTCGGCCACGGCCTTGACCGACTCGATCGTGCCGAGCTCGTCGTTGGCGTCGAACACCTGGCCGATCTCCGGCAGCTCCACGAACACCACCTCGCCCAGCTCCTGCTGCGCGAACTCGGTGATCCCGAGCACACAGAAATCGTCCTCGACGCGGAGCCACTCGTGCTCCCTCGAATAGAGATAGTCGCGTGGGTACATTCCTCTTTCGCCCTCCAGTTTGGCTGGTTATGACACCAAGATCGTAGCCCTATCGGGCCCTGCGATAGAAGGGGATCTCCACCACCACCGCGGGGAGGGCCCGGCCACGGACGTCGATCGCCAGGGCCGTGCCCGGCGCCGCCAGCTCCGGCGGCACGTAGGCGAGCCCCAGCGCCTTCTCGAACGTCGGGCTCCAGGTACCGCTCGTCACGGCGCCCACGGTGCCACCCTCCGAGGCAACCGTGTGCCCCTGGCGCGCGATTCCCCGCCCCTGCACCTCGAAACCGACGAGCTTCCGGGGGATCCCCCCGCCCTTCTGCGCCGCCAGGGCGTCGCGGCCGAGGAAGTCCCCCTTGTCCATCTTCACCACCCACCCGAGGCCCGCCTCCCAGGGGGTCGTCGTCTCGTTGATCTCATGACCGTAGAGAGCCATCGCCGCCTCCAGGCGCAGGGTGTCGCGGGCGCCGAGGCCGGCGGGCACGGCGCCGGCGTCGAGCAGCCGCCGCCAGATCCGCGGCGCGTCCTCCGGCGCCAGGTAGAGCTCGAAGCCGTCCTCCCCCGTGTAGCCGGTGCGCGAGATCAGCGCCGGCACGCCGTCCACCGTCCCTTGCGTGAAGCCGTAGTACTTGAGCCCGGTGACGTCCGGGGAGGCGAGCGGCGCCAGGATGGAGACCGCCCGCGGCCCCTGGAGCGCCAGCAGGGCGTAGCGGTCGCTCTCGTTGACCACCTCGACGTCCGGCACGCCCGCCGCCCGCGAGGCGATCCACTCGAAGTCGCGCGGCGCGTTCGAGGCGTTGACCACCACCAGGAAGTCCTCGGGGGCCAGCCGGTAGATCAGGATGTCGTCGATGTAGGTGCCCTGCTCGGTGAGCAGGCCGCTGTAGTGGGCCCGTCCGGGGACGAGCTTGGAGACGTCGTTGGGGGTGAGGCGCTGCAGAAAGGCTTCGGCGCCGGCCCCCTTCACCCGCACCTCACCCATGTGGGAGACGTCGAACAGCCCGGCCGCGGTGCGCACGGCGCGGTGCTCCTCGATGACCCCGGTGTACTGGACCGGCATCTCCCAGCCGGCGAAATCGACCATCCGCGCCGCCGCCTCCAGGTGGCAGCCGTACAGCGGCGTCCGTTGCAAGCTCTGGCCTTCCGACATTGGATCGATCCTCCCCGGATTCTGAAACGCTATCACGAGAGAGGCGCAGGAAAACGGCCCGCCGCGGGTTGCAGGAAGAAGAACGTCACCCGGGCCGCCGTCAGGCCCCCGACCCAAAAGGAGAGACCTACTTATGATTGATCCCATGAAAGGCCGCCGCGCCGCATCGCTGCTCGCCGTCGTCGCCGCCGTCCTCCTCGCCCTCCCGCTCGCCGCCCAGCCGCCGAGAGGACCCCACGATCCCGCGGAGATCCTGCACAACCCCCGGCTCCTCGCCCGCTACCTGCGCCTGACGCCGGATCAGGTCACCGCCAGCCAGAAGCTCTTCGCCGACCTCAAGGCCACGCTCGATCCGCTGCACCAGCAGGGGCAGCAGCTCCGCGACGCCTTCCAGGCCGCGGTCTCGGCGGCCAACGCCAACCCTTGCGACGTCGGCCAGGCCGCCCTCGCCGTCCATGCCAACGACGTGAAGATCAAGGCGGCCCTGGACGATTTCGACCAGAAATTCTCGGCCCTCCTCACCCCCGACCAACTCGCCAGGTACGAGGCCCTGAAAGCGCTCGTGCACGGCGACGGCGGGGATTCGTAGGCCTCGACCCTGTAGGGGCGGCCACATAGGGCCGCCCCTACAGACATCCCTGTCACATTCTCGCCACCTCCTCGCTACCGGATCTCCCGCACCCTTCCCATAGTCTCTCTCCGGATACGAACCTCCGCGCCTGTCGTCCAGGCCGGGAGGAGCGCCGGGGTGTTGCGGCCCCACCGCTCCGGCCCGGCCTCTTTTTTGCAGATTCAGCGCTTTGCGATACCTTTCCCGCGATAGGAGGGTGTGATGAAGCTTCTCCTCATCCGACACGCGATCGCCGAGGAACGCGAGGACTTCGCGAAGACCGGCAAGGACGACCGGCTGCGCCCGCTCACCGAGGAAGG
This sequence comes from Thermoanaerobaculia bacterium, assembly GCA_036497345.1. Classification (GTDB taxonomy): domain Bacteria; phylum Acidobacteriota; class Thermoanaerobaculia; order Multivoradales; family UBA5704; genus DATARR01. The sequence continues at coordinate 2,306 of DASXJP010000191.1, read as the reverse complement.
GCGGAAGAAGATGAAGCAGGTGGCCCGGGGGCTCCAGGAGATCGTGCCCGAGATCGACCTGCTGGCGACCAGCCCGCTGACCCGGGCGGCCCAGACCGGCGCCATCGTCGACTCCGTCTACGGAGGCCTCAAGGAGGTCGAGATCGCGGAGCTCTCCCCCGGGTCGACCCCGAACGACTTCCTCCGCTGGCTGCGCAAACAGAAGGCGGGCTGCATTGCCGCGGTGGGGCACGAGCCGAGCATCAGCCTGATCCTCTCCTGGCTCCTGACCGGCTCGGAGCGCCGGATCTTCTCCTTCCGCAAGGGGGGTGCCTGCCTGCTCGACTTCCCCGACGAGATCGGCGCCGGCACCGCCACCCTGCTCTGGGCGCTGACCCCGGCCCAGCTCCGGGAGCTGGCGGATTGACGGGGCCCTCCCCATGAATATGACCGCCGGGCTCCTCTCCCGCTCTCCCGAAGAAGGCGCCCGCCTGCTCGCCCTCTCCTTCCTCGACCAGGCCGTCGCGGCCCGCCCGCGGCTGGACGACCCCGAGGACACCGAGGCGCTCCACGACTTCCGCGTCGGCCTGCGCCGGCTGCGGAGCTGCCTCCGCGCCTACGACTCCCAACTCGCGGACAGCATCCCCAAGAAGCTCGCCAAGCGGCTCAAGCGGCTCGCCGGCTCCACCGGCCCGGGGCGGGATACCGAGGTCCAGATCGAGTGGCTACAGGCCCGCTCTCCCCACCTCTCCTCGCACCACCGGGCGGGCCTCACCTGGCTGCTCGAACACCTCGAAAAGCGCAAGCGGGAAGCCTACGGCGAGATGGAGGAGGAGGTCGCGGACGAATTCGCCAAGGTCGAGGAGGACCTGCGCGCCCGGCTCTCCGTCTACCGCGTCGAGATCCACCTGGATCCCAAAGAGGACCGCCCGACCCTGGCCGAGGCGACCGCCCGCATCCTCCATCACCAGGTGGCGCAGCTGGAGCAACATCTGGCGAAGATCGTGGACGCGGATGACGAGAAGGAAGCCCACCAGGCGCGGATCAGCGCCAAGCGGGTGCGCTACCTGCTGGAGCCGCTGGTGGACGAGATCCCCGGCGCCAGCCCCGTCGTCAAGCGCTTCAAGGCCCTCCAGGATCTCCTGGGCGAGCTCCACGACGCCCACGTGCTGGAAGCCGAGCTATCTGACGCCGTCGAGGAGGCCGCCGCCGAGCGGTCGCGGAAGATCCTCGAGCTCTCGCTCGCCGCGGCCCCCGACGACAAGCTCCTCCGCGCCGAGCGCCGCCGCGCCCGGGAGGCGGGGTTGATCGCGCTCGCCCGCCTGAACCGCGTCCGCCGGGACCGCCTGTTCGAGGCCCTCGACGAGGAGTGGCTGGACGGGAAGGCCGCGGATTTCCTGCGCGAGGTGGAGGGGCTGGGGGAGCGGATGATCGCCGCGGTGGCGCCGTCCACAGAATCCGCTCAGTAGGCCCCGCCCAGCGTCTGCCCGCCGTCGACCACCAGCACCGCGCCGGTGGTGAATTTGGCGGCATCGCCCGCCAGATAGAGAACGGCGCCGGTGAGGTCCTCCGGCTGTCCGATCCGCCCCTGGGGGATGGCCGCCAGGGCCCGCTGCCGCGCCTCAGGGCTGACCCACAAGGCCTCGCTGAAGCGGGTCTGGATCAGGCCTGGAGCGACGGCGTTGACGCGGATGCTCTCCTTCGCCAGATCCATCGCCAGCGTCCGCGTCAGCATGAGGACCGCCGCCTTGAGCACGCCGTAGACCCCGAGGCCGCCGTGGGGGATCATGCCGGCCACCGAGGCGACGTTGACGATCGCCCCGCTCCCCCGCTCGCGCATCAGCGGCACGCAGGCCCGGATGGCGTGGACGTACCCCTTGACGTTGACCTCGAACGTCTTGTCCCACTGGCTCTCCGAGGCTTCGAGGAGCGGCCCGAAGTGGGGGTTGGTCGCCGCGTTGTTGACCAGCACGTCCACGCCGCCGAAGGCTTCGCGAGCGCGCGCCGCCAGGGCCTGGACCTCCGCCTCCCGGCCGGTGTGGCAGGCGACCGCCAGAGCCTCGCCGCCGCTTTCGCGGATCCCCGCCGCCACCGCCTCCACCCCTTCCAGCTTGCGGCTGGCCAGCACCACTCGAGCCCCCTCAGCGGCGAAAGCCCGCGCGATGGCCTCGCCGATCCCCCGCGAGGCGCCCGTAACCACCACGACCCGATCCTGGAATGAGGCTCCCATAGGGGAACGATATCTTAGTACGCTGTCACCCTGGAAATGCGGGATTCCGTAGGGGCGGCCCTATGTGGCCGCCCTGGGTGGGGGCTGGTCGAGTTGG
>DASXJP010000190.1:0-13317 GCA_036497345.1 Thermoanaerobaculia bacterium | reverse complement strand
GCCTCAATATCTTTCTCGTCCTCGGCCGAGGGCTCCGGGAGAGTCCCTTGGATTCCAAGCATCGTGAGCTCGAGCGTCTCGAGCTCGTCCGCGACCTTCCCGAGCTGCTTGCGGGCGGCCTCCAAGGCCGTCACTGCCATACCCCGACCTCACGGGCGGGCAGGGTGCTCCGTGCCGCCGCCGGTTGGGGCCGCTGTTCGCCGAAGCTCCAAATCCTGCGAGTCTCCCGGGTACAGGCTGGGCAACCCCTCAGCAGGTGGAGGACGACCGCCCTCACCTCCTCCCTGGGCAGCTCCCCTGCCATTAAGCGCTGAAGATCCTCTTTGGTCGGATGACTAGCCTCTACATCCGAACGCTGCCCACTCTTTGGCTTTCCGTCGTGGTGTTCCTGCTTGATTTTCATCCCCCCTCCTGGCCCACATTTGTGCTTAAGCACGGCGCTCTCTGATATGCTGCTTAGCGGAATTTTGAAAGCTAGAATGTCGCCAGGAGGAAGAAGAAGTACGGTGGCTAGAGGAAAGAGGTTCTTCGGCGCGGCAACGCGGATGCCGGCTTCAAGTGTCACGCCTGAGCGTTCCAGAGCACTCAGCTCTTTGGAAGAGACTCACAAGACACGGAGGCCCTCGATGCCGCGCAAGCTCACGTTCCGGCAGTTGCTCTTGTCGATCCTGGCGCTCCGGTATGACGTCAGCCAGAAGGAGATCGGGGCCCGCGCCGGCATTCCCGAGGCGAACGTCTCCTACTATCTGAGCCGGGAACGCCGTCGAGACATGAAAGAAGACGCTTTTGAGCGGATGCTGGCCGCCGTGCCGTGCCCCCCGGCTGCTGTCAAGGTGGTCTCGGCCTGTCTGGAAGCTCTGGAGGCCCTTGAGAAGGAAGGCCTCACGGCGGAGGAGCAGGCAGTGATCGAGGAGGCTGTCCTGGACACCGGCCGTATGGTCCGCGAAGCCCTGACCGAGTCGGTCAGGCGGTCCAGATCCAGCAAGCCGGTGGGATATCCCGATGCCGACGACCTCGACCTCGACCGCGCGCGGGCCGAGGAGCTGTTTTCCCGTCTTGTCAAACTCCCCGAAGAGATAAGATTGGCGGTGGTCCGTGTGGCGGAGGAGTATCAGAGCTGGGCATTGTGTGAGAAGGTCTGCGCCGTCTCATCGGGGGAAGCTTCCCGCAGCGTCGAGCGCGCGGCGGCGTGGGCGCGGCTTGCCGAGGAGATCGCTGAGCGGGTACGAGGGCCGGAGCACTGGCGCAGCCGTATCCAGGGTTACGCTGTGGCGCATGGCGCCAACGTGCTGCGGGTCGCGGGGGACCTGAAAGCCTCCGAAACCGCTTTCGAGCGGGCCAAGCACCTCTGGCTGGGGGGCTCTGACCCAGGCGTCGTGCTCGACCCGGGACGGCTGCTTGACCTGGAGGCTTCCTTGCGCCGGGATCAGCGCCGGCTCGGGGAGGCTCTGTTCCTCCTCGACGAGGCCGCGGCCGTGGGGCGCCACCCGGAGCGCGCCTTGCTCAAGAAGGGATTCACCCTGGAAGTGCTGGGCGACTATGAGCGGGCCGTTGAGACGCTCCTCCAGGCTGACCCCCTGGTGCGGCGCGGCGGAGACACCCGGCTGTTGTACATGCTGCGCTTCAATCTCGCGGTCAACTACTGCCACCTCGGCCGGTACCGCGAAGCTTCGGAGCTGGTGCAGGAGGTTCGCGATCTCGTCCTGGATCGGGGGGACGAGAACGAGATCCTCCGGGTGAACTGGCTAGAGGGGCGCATCGCGGCTGGCCTAGGCCGGAGCGGGGAAGCGCGGAAGCTCCTGGGGGAGGTCCGCCGGGCGTTCGGTTTGCGGGGGATGTCCTACGACGTCGCCCTGGCCTTACTGGAGGAGGCGGTGTTGCTGCTGGAGGAGGGGCGCTCCGCGGAGGTCAAGGCGCTGGCCGGGGAGTTGGCCCAGGTGTTCGAGGACAAGGGAGTCCACCGGGAAGCGCTTGCCGCCCTGCGGCTTTTCCACGAGGCGGCCGAGCATGAAGAAGCGACCGCCGAGCTGGCCCGGCGGGTGCTGCGCTTCCTCTTCCGCGCCCGCTATGACCAGGGCCTCCGCTTCAATTTATGAGCCGGAGTTGCACCTACCATCAGGGTCCATGCCGCAGCCCGCGTCGGGTTGCGAGGCCGCTGGCGCAAGGCACTGCCCTGATGGGTCCATCCCGCAGCCAGCCTTGAGTTGAGGCCGGCAATGGCCATCAGGGTACATTCCGCAGCCTTCCTCAAGCGAGTTGCTCCATAGCCTGGAGAGGAGCGTCCAGGAGCTGTTGAAAAAGCCAGAGGTTGATGAAGGCAGGAGTGAGGCGGTGATGGTCAAGGCAATAAAGGTGCGGCGCATGAGGAGGGGTCTCCAGTGCGGTAACCGGGCGTGAGCCGCCCTGGCTCACGCGGACCGCGCTCCTCATCTTAGGTGCCGGAATGCCGCGTTTGTGTGAAATTTCGTGACTTTCCTAAGCAGGAGGTTGGGATGAGACGAGAACAGCTCCTGGCGCGCCTATGCCGCGCCCTTGCCGGTAAGACCCAGGGAGAGCTCGCCGAGGAGGCCGGCGTTGACCGGTCTCTCATCGCGCAATTCGAGCTCGGCCATGTGGTGCCGAGCCGCGAGCATCTCGAGCGATTGTCGAGAGGGGCCGGGCTGAGCCTCGCCGAAGCCGAGGAGATCCTGCGTCTTTATGAGACGCTTCGCAGATCCCGCCGCCGCCACAGCCCGAGGTCCGCGGACCTCCTCGATCGCATGGCTGCTGAGGTACGTGCCCGCGCCGAGGCGGTGAACCGGCGGCTCCTGACGTTCCCCCTCCCCGACCGCCAAACCCAGGACAGCGACCGCGAGCATGCCGAAGGACTTTTCGAGCGCCTGAAGGGTCTAACGGAGATGGAGCGCTTGGCAGTGGTCCGCGTGGCGGAGGAGTTTCAGAGTTGGGCGTTGTGCGAGAGGGTCTGCGCCGTCTCATCGGGGGAGGCTTCCCGTAGCGTCGAGCGCGCGGCGGCATGGGCGCGGCTTGCCGAGGAGATCACCGATCGGGTCCGAGGAGCGGAGGCCTGGCGTAACCGCATCCAGGGCTACGCCGTGGCGCATAGTGCCAACGTGCTGCGGGTGGCGGGGGACCTGAAGGCCTCCGAAGCCGCTTTCGAGCGCGCCAAGCGCCTCTGGCAGGCGGGCTCCGACCCAGGCGGCGTGCTCGACCCGGGACGGCTCCTCGATTTAGAGGCATCTTTGCGCCGGGATCAACGCCGGCTCGGGGAGGCCCTGACCCTCCTCGACGAGGCCGCGGCCTTGGGGCATCACCCGGAGCGCGCCTTACTCAAGAAGGGATTCACCCTGGAGGTGCTGGGCGAGCACGAGCGGGCCGTCGAGACGCTCCTCCAGGCCGAGCCCACGGTGCGGCGCAGCGGAGACGCCCGGCTGTTGTACATGCTGCGCTTCAACCTCGCAGTCAACTACTGCCACCTCGGCCGGTACCGCGAGGCTTCGGAGTTGGCGCAGGAGGTTCGCGCGCTCGTTCTGGAACGGGAGGACGAGAACGAGATGCCCCGTGTGAAGTGGCTGGAGGGGCGCATCGCGGCCGGCCTGGGCCGGAGCGGGGAAGCGCGGAAGCTCCTGGAGGAGGTGCGCCGGGCGTTCGGGCGGCGGGGGATGTCCTACGATGTCGCCCTGGCCTTGCTGGAGGAGGCGGTGTTGCTGCTGGAGGAGGGCCGCTCAGCGGAGGTCAAGGCGTTGGCCGGGGAGCTCACCCAGGTGTTCGAGGACAAAGGGGTCCACCGGGAGGCGCTTGCCGCCCTGCGGCTCTTCCATGAGGCGGCCGAGCACGAGGAAGCGACCGCTGAGCTCGCCCGGCGGGTGCTGCGCTTCCTCTTCCGCGCCCGCTATGACCGGGGCCTGCGTTTCGAATCATGAGCCGGGATTGCAGTGCCCGCTCGGGTCCCCGCCGCCGCCCTCGTCGGCTTGCGACGCCGCTTGGCAATGGCCGTTGGGGTCTCCGCCGCAGCCTTCCTCAAGCGGGGAGCTCCACAGCCTGGAGAGGAGAGTCCAGAAATTGTCTAGGAGGCCGGAGGTTGGGGACGACAGGAGCGAGGCGCTCACGGCTAAGGCGCGATGAAGGTGCGACGCATGAGGAGGTCTCCAGTGCGGCACCAGCCGCGAGCCTCTGTGGCTCACACGGACCGCGCTCTCATCTTAGGTGCCGGAATGCCGCGTTTGTGTGAAATTTCGTGACTTTCCTAAGCAGGGGGGAGGAGGTATGAGACGAGAACAAATCCTGGCGCGCCTATGCCGCGCCCTTGCCGGTAAGACCCAGGGGAAGCTCGCCGAGGAGGCCGGCGTTGACCGGTCTCTCATCGCGCAATTCGAGCTCGGCGATGTGGTGCTGAGCCGCGAGCATCTCGAGCGATTGTCGAGAGGGGCCGGGCTGAGCCTCGCCGAAGCCGAGGAGATCCTGCGTCTCTATGATACGCTTCGTAGATCCCGCCGCCGCCGAAACCCGGGAGCCGCGGACCTCTTCGAGCGCATGGCCGCAGACGTGCGCGCCCGCGCCGAGGCGGCGAACCGCCGGCTCCTGACTTTCCCCTTCCCTGACCGTACTCCATGGGGAGGCCGCGGAAGCGCTGGAACAGGTGCGGGATCTCGCCATCCAGCAGAGCAACGAGATGGACATCCTCCGCGTCAATTGGCTAGCAGCGAGGATAGCAGCCGGGCAGGGACGGACGGAGGAGGCCATCGCGGGCCTGGAGCAGGTCGGGCGGGACTTCACAGCCCGGGAGCTTCCCTACGACGCGGCTCTCTCCTCGCTCGACCTGGCCGTGCTCTGGCTGGAGGCCGGGCGCACGGCCGAGGTGAAGCGCTTGGCGGCGGCCATGGGCTGGATCTTCAAGGCCAAGGGGATCGACCGGGAGGCTCTGGCGGCCCTCAAGCTCTTCTGCGACGCCGTCTCTCACGAGAGCATCACGATTGAGCTGGCCCGTCAGGTTATCGCCAACGTCGAGAGAGTGCGGTTACCCGGTGCCTCCACGTGCTGAGGAGAGGCGAGGCCGCTCTGTCTCCCGCCGCGCTTGGAGTCATGAGCCGGCGCGGCACCGACCATCAGGGTCCACCTCACAGCCTGCCTTGGTCTGTGGTTGGCACCGCCCGCTACTGGCGCTCACTTTGGCACGCCAAAGCGGCCGGCAGGGCCCCGAGGAGAGGCTCCTAGCAGGGCCCCGAGTGGACGATCTTGACGTGGAAGCAGGCGGCCACGCAGGGGCTGTCGTAGGTCACGCCGTTGGCGCCGCAATACTCGCCGCCCAGGGGAGCGCACTCGCAGAACGCCCGGGCCGGGCGTGAGCTCAGGGCGAAGGCGGAGAGGCCCATCAGGGCGAGCAGGGGGAGGAGCTTACGGGATACCTTGCGCGTGTTCTTCAAGAAACACCTCCTTGAGCTGTCTGGCCGCTCCGGAAGCGGCCCAGAGGAAGAAGAGTACAGATCCTTTTATAGTAAAACAAGAATGGACCCTGGGCTCAGGGCATCCGTTTCCAGTCGAGGTCCCACGCCTCCCGCCGCTCCGCGAAGCCGGTGACGTGGCCGTCCGGGCCCCGCTGGAAGATGTTCCGGTAGCGGGTCTTGCCCGGGACGAACAGGACGTCCGGCGCCTCCAGCTTCAACGGCTCGGCCTTGCGCCCGTTCTGCTGGCCCTCCAGCCCATCCCCCTGGCGCCGGATCTCATAGGTGATGGTGGGGGAGAGGGCATAGCGCCCCACGTACTCGTCCATCTGATGGGAGGTGAACGGGACCGCGGGCGGGTCCGTGCGCAGGGCGAGGATCTGGCTGGCGACCAGGCGCCAGCCGGCGGGGGTCTTCAGCCAGGTGTCGGTCGAGCGGTACTGGCAATGCAGCTTGTGCCCGTGGTAGTCCTCGTGCTCGTCGCTGACGTAGTTGGTGACCGCGACCGGCCCGTGCACGGTGGCCTTGAAGTCGGTCACCTGGATGCTGCCCGAAACCCCCTCCGGCAGGGGCTTGGTCCCCTCCACCATCTGCGCCTTGGTCTGGACCGTGCCGTCCTCGGTCGTGTAGACGGCCTTCGGGTCCAGAGAGCGCTCCCAGACCTCCGCTTTCCCATAGGTGATCGCGTCCATCAGCTCCTGGGTCTGCCGCTGGAGCACGGCCGCGTCATTCTCCCCCGTGGGGGCCGCGGGGGCCGGCGTCTGAGTCGAGAGCAGGATCGTTGCGGTCAAAATCGCGAGCTGCGAGATTTTCTTGAGCATTTCGAGTCTCCTCGGTCTTATTGTAGAGGCAAGCCGGCGCGCTTGAACCTTCCAGGCCGGATCGGGAACGCATCAAGGGGAGGTGTGCGATGCGAAACGGTGCTCGTTGCTCCTGGTGTCTGCTGCTGATTTTCGCCGTCCCCCTGCCGGCGCGGGGACCCGCCGCCCAGGCGCATGGGCGCGGAGAGGTCCGCACCGAGATGAAGGGGGTCAACTTCCGGATCGACCCCGAGTTGGTGCTCGAGGTGCGGCACCTCCGCGGCGCCCTGGAGCCGACTCACCCGGGCAAGCCCCCCTGGTTCGACGATCCGAGCTCCTTCACGGTGCGCATCGACGCGGGCGAGATCGCCATGACCCCGGCCAGCCTCGCCGCCGTGATGAACCACTACCTGTTCGCCGGCCCGGGAGCCCCGGTCAAGGACGTCGAGGTCCAGTTCCGGGACGGCCACCTGATCCAGACCTCGACCCTCAATAAGAAGATCCCGGTCCGCGCCACCCTCGAAGGGGACGTCTCCGCCACCCCGGACGGCGACATCCTGTTCCATCCCACGAAGATCGAGGCCGGGAAGGTGTCGGTCAAGAAGCTGCTGGACCTGCTGGGAGTCGAGCTGTCCTCGATGATCAAATCCCAGGAAGCGAAAGGGCTCAAGGTCCAGGGGGACGACCTGATCCTCGACCCCGAGCGGCTGCTGCCGCCGCCCCGCATCCGCGGCCGGGTGACCGCGGTGCGGATCGAAGGGGACCGCATGATCCAGACCTTCGGCGGCGGCGCGCCGGGCAAGCCGCTCTCGCCGCCCTTCCCCAAGGCGAAGAACTACATGTTCATGAGCGGCAGCATTCTGAGCTTCGGCAAGCTGACGATGAACGGAGCCGACCTCCAGATCATCGACGCCGACCCCAAGGACCCCTTCGACTTCTACCTCTCCCAATACGCCAAGCAACTGGTCGCCGGCTACTCGCGGACGATGCCGGACAAGGGGTTGGTGGTCTACATGCCGGATTCGGATGAGACGGGGAAGCCGATCGGGCCGTGAGACGTGACGTTTTCTGAGGGGAAGTCCATAGAGAAGGTTCCATCGAACCATAACTATATGTAGATCTCCCCTTTCGGCTTCCCGCTACAACGGCTCTTGATATCTGGTATAGTCTCGCTGCTCAATCGAACCGCGAGAAACTTATGCGACCGGACCTCTTGCTCTGGCTTGCCGAATCTCACCGCAACTTTCATGTCGCAGGGCCAAATCTTTCCGAGGCGCTAGCACAGGAATTATGGAGCCAGGAGCCTTGGACACAGGGAATAGCGTATGAGGATTTCCCTCTTCGCTATGAGCCGCGCTCTCTCGCGAGGAGCCCGGATGGGAGAAAAGTTGCCGTAGGTACCAAGGCCGGCTACCTTCTTCTTGCCAGTTGGGATGGCACCCGATGGCGTAAGCGTGAATGGGATCTCGGCCTCGAGTTCAAGGACAAGGGGGAGGCAATCTCCCGCTCGATCCGCGCTTTGCGGTTCCTCAACGATTCGATCCTCGTGGCGGGCTGGGGGGAAGGGATCTTCGGGGTCTTCGATGCCGGCACTCTGGCTCTCTTGCGCTGGGTGCCTTCCGGGGCAGCCGATGGTTCCGCGGAGGTCAAGAGCCGCGAACGCGAATGGCTGGGACGCTTCGCCCGTTTCATCGCCCTGGTTCCACCTTCTTCCCCTCCGCACCCCTGCTCGGCAGTGATGCTTGGAGTTACCTCAGGGTCGCAGGTTCACGTCCTCTATGCTGATGGGAAGGGGTATAGTGCAAAGACCTTCCTTCCGGAGGAGGTCTTCCCTGATTGGGGAGCGGGGGCACGGGTAGTTGACGGTGTCTGGTCTCACAACTTTCTCTGGGTCCTGGACTCCTCGGGCCGAATCTATAGATATGCTCCCGCCGACCCAAAGGGATCCAGGTTTCAAATTCCGTTGAGCCTGCCAGACATCGGAGAAGTGGAGCCAACGAGGAAGAAAGAGCAGATACACAAGGGAATCGCTCATCTGGAGCATCCGAGAGAGATTGGAGAGTTTCGTGCCCTCGCGGCCTGTGTCATGGGGCTGGCAGTGCTGACCTCCGATGATATTACGTTCCTGCCTTTCAAAATGCCCGAGGGCAAGGACCACGCAGATGTGCCTTCCGTTTTCCCGACCAGCGCGAACTGGGTCGCCGTACCCAAGGCGATCGATTGTTCCGTTTGCTTGCCATTCTGCGATTATTACCAGGACGGGCCGTTGGCCTGTCAGGGCATAAAAAAAGACAACCCTGTGTGGACCGTGGTGGGAAGCTCGTATTCAGGAGTGCACTGGATCTTGTGGCATGACCCTGTTGCAAGCTCGAGTGGCCGTCTCCGGGCAGTGTCTCACGCACACCGCGCGGGGTCCGGTGATAGCAGCGTGCTCCAGATTCGCTTTGGCTTCTTTGGCCGTGAAGGTCCGACGTATATAGCCTGCGCCACACGCGACCATCGCTTGAGAATAGCGACGGTCCTCGACCGGTTCAAGACCGAGGGCTTGCTCGGCCGCGAAATCCCAAGAGCCTTGGAGGAGAACCCCGCTCTCGCTCAAGAAAGTAGTATTTCCTGGTGGCTTACTCTGAAGCGCATAGACAACGATTTCAATCCTGCCACGGCAACCGGTTCCGGCGTGAAAGGAGAGCCCAGAAACCTGCTTCGCTTTACGGAAAGGGAGGATCTTTATCGCCTGATCCGAAGGGTTCTCAAACGCTGGAGCTCTTCCCCGCTGCCGGATTCCCTGACAAAAAGGAGGCTCGTTCAGGATTGGGTATATCACATCCTTGCCCGGGCTTATCAGATCGAAGAGACCCTGGCTCAAGACCTTGCGAGGTTGACGCACGATCGAATCGCTCAGATGCGTGGCAGGCGGGGAGAGAAGGGAAGGAAAGTCGAGGCGGATCTCGGCATCTTTGCAGCTTTCCTGCGCAAGTGGGTTGTCTATGGTCATACCTACGGCGAAAAGACCAGCGGGCTGTTTCAGCTTTACGACTGGAACAGATCCGGCCATATTCTTGACGCGTTGACGTACCTCACGAAGCTTCTGCAGCGCCGTGTCGACCTCCTGTGGGAGGCGCGGATAGCGAGCGGTGCTCCCGGATTGGCAGTCTGGGACGTGGTCGCTCCGCGCTCCGGGGAGTTTTCGGTCCATTGCGGCACGGACGGAAGGATCACCGCGGTGGCAAAGACCGGGGAGATACTGCCCTGGATACTAGCCGGCCTGGAGAGCGAGACTCTGAGAGAACATTGCCTCGAAATCTACCAGGACCAGCTTCGTCATAGGGAAGCAGCGGAGTTTCTGGGGAAATATAGGCATGGACCCTATGCCCGGGAGCTTCTTCTTCTACAGACCTCAGAGGATGAAGACAGCTCCTATCTCTTGATCTTCTGTCTCCGCGGATGGAGACGGGAGGATCAGGAAGTTCAAGACGAGCGCAAGGCCCGTCTGTACACGCTCCTGGTGCACCCCTCTTCCGACAGCCTTGCCATCCGAGCGATTGACAGCCGTCCCCTCCCTACCGAGCTCTATGGCCTTTGCGAGCTTCAGGATCTGAGGGAAAAAGGACGTCACGTCTTGCTCGCTGGTACCAAGGGTGCCTGGAGATCTGCGGAGCAATGGGTGGCCCAACCGTTTATCGAATTTCATGTCGAGTCTGATGGCGGTAGCCGCATTCGCTTGGATCTCGGCCAGAATATCGAGCTGGAGTTGGAAAGCCGTGGAGAAAGGAGCGTATTCAAAAGTCGTCTCGGCTTTGTCAGCAGAGAAGATCTGCTCCCTGAAGCAGCGCATAATCCCTGCTGGTCTCTCTGCAGCTTCACTGCTCCCACTGGCGAACAATGGCTGTGGGCAGGATTTCATGACGGCCACATTCGCTGTTTCCTGCGCAGCGCAAGCCCTGATGGGCACGTGAGATGGATAGAAGGGGGAGAATCTCGGACGCCCGGTCTGATTACGTCCGCGCCGGTATGGCGGCTTCATATCATCAAAGAGCAGCAGGTGCTCGCCTATGGCTCGGCTGACGGCATCATTGGCATCGTCTCTCTCGCGGATGGTCGAGCCCCCGGGGAGCAGAGGCCCCATCTGGCTCATCATCGCGAGTCGTCTCCCATCTGCGGGCTTGCGTCCTATGTTGATCCTGAAGGAGGCGCGCGCCTGTTTGCGACGACTCAGGGTGGTGTGGTCATGATCTTCGATGTGGAGGTTGTCGACCATTCACGGCCGAGTGGGCCGCGGTTCTCGTTCCCCGGCCTGCCTCTCGACCGCTTCGCTCTCGCGCACGGAGTTCGGGCCATTACCGTCGTCGATCACAATGCCGCACCGCATAGCGGGTTGTTGGGGGGAAGCCTGCCGGTTGTTCTGATCGGCTCCAGCGAAGGGAACGTTCTAAAGTATGTCCTTGCATTGCCGCGTGGAACCGCGCGCCGGAAAACGGCATACAATCATTGGTGCTCCGAGCTTTTGGAGCACAAAGACCTTCAGAGCGCGGACGGAACGCGACAGCCTCCTCCCCTGGATCTATTCGTCGGAGAGAACGTCGCCGGCTGGCTGCGGGTGCTGGACATCCGTGACGTTCATCTCCTCAGGTATTCGATCTCCCGCGAGCTGCGGACGGAATGGCGCCTCGACGATCTATCCAAGCTCGCCGCACCAGAACAGCTCGAGAAGCTCCTTGCGCGGTTGAAGGACCTGGCCGACGACATCTATGGACGCCGCCCTCTCACTCCGGAGCCGGCCAAGGTGATTTGGGAGGAGGCGGCAAGGATCAGCAACAGGCTTGCACTGCTGGCGTTGAAAACGCGAGACGAGAAAGAGCAAGAGGCTCTTCTGCGCTCCTTCCTCGAGCTCAACAAGACGGTGGATGACCTCTGTAACCGTTGGATCGGATCCGAGCAGGCGGTAGAATCCCGGGTCTTGATGCACGCATTCAACTGTCTTTTCGACTGGGTGGGCATCGTCCTCATCGGGTGGCCCCGCCCCTCTAAGACGGTGCTCTCGGTGCGCCGATTCCTTCTTCACAATTTCATGCAGCGGCGACTGAACTTCAATGACCGTATCGTTTATCTCGAGGCTCTGCGGAGCCTCAATATAGCGCTTATCCGTTCAGTGCACAATATAAAAGGCGACGCAGGTGTGGGGCGAAATTGGGAATTGATTCTGCGGCCAGAAGGGGTGGGGCGCCTGGGTCTTTACGATCTGCTGACGATGGTGGGCGATTTGGGTGAGCAGCACGCGGGATCACTAACGCCATCGGACCCGCTGTGGACGGAGCTGTCGAGGTTCTTCGCCGCGAATCTTTTGCTGTTGCCGGATTGTTCATTTGTGATGAGTCAAGTGATCGCGGAGAGCAGGCTCACAGAGAGGGATACGCTTTTTACTCAAGCCGTGCAGGATCAGGCTGAGGTCATCCTCGGCCAACTCGGCATGAAAAAAACCGAAGAGACTGAACGTGCCCTGCGTCAGTTCAGAGATTCTTTCGATGATACCATCGACCCCGGGTTATACCGCCTTGGAGGCGAGAGAGACGGAGGGAAGCCCGTCTCCTCAGGAGCCTGGTGGCGCTTGCTCGATGAGGCAGATGAGGCAGAGAGACAAATCCCGGACGTTGGCTACGGCAATTTCTCGAACGAGGCTTTTCTTCTCGACCATGCCGCGGCTATTCGAATAGCGGCATACTTGATCTGGCTTGCCAATGATGAGCCACTTTCAGATCGAGAACGAAGATGGCTTGATCAGCCGAGTCGATACTTCGAGCATAGTCGGATTTATTTAAACCGCTTGGTTTATGCATGGGAGCAGGCACGTGCCCGGCTAGGCATTGGAGCTCCGGGGAGCCCGGTTTCTCCCCCCGGGAAGGCCTCCATCAGCAATGCTCTTCAGCTTTGTGATCAGGAAGAGGAGTATCTCGAGAATACGGCCGATCTCTTCGAGCCACAACGCACACAGTATGTTAGGATCATTGGGCAGTGGCGGGAGCAGATTTGGAAGCGTGCCGAGGATGCGATAGGTTTGCTCGATGTCCTGGACAAGTTTAATCGCCATACTTACCGGGCCTCCTCGGATAAGCTTATGTCGAGCATAACCGAGCTCGCACTCCAGGCCGCGCCTCTTTGGTCTCACCCGAGTGACGCGAAGTCGATGAGGTTGTTCCGGTCCGAGATACAGCAGCGGCTGACCGCTCACCCTTTGGTGCGGACCATCTTCGACAGCGGACACCGGCTGGTAGCCAGCACCCATTTGGCCGGGACTCTTTTCGTCGTGGCCCGTGACTATTACCGCGCGTCATCGGCGCCCGCCCCTCGACAGACGAGTCTCGAAGAGATTGGGACTGAGCTTGCGGCATTCTGTCAATATGAGGACCTCAAGTTGAAACCCAACAACGGGACTTTTGATAAAAGTGCATCGGTTCCAGGAACCCTTGCAGTGTGGGATACCGTGCTCCAGGAGATAGTCGTTAATGCGAGGAAATATTGTAAGGTGGCCGACGACCGCCTGTTCGCCGCGTGCGAGCCGGCGGGGGATAGAACGAAGCTCGCGTTCGCAGGCGGGCGTCCCTTCATTGACTGCCTTGACGCGGAGCATCGCAGCTATGTCGATAGCGATCCGTCGGAGTCGTATAAGAGGCTTTTGGAGCTAATGGCTCTGACGAAAGAGCCGGGGCAGCGCCTTGCGCCTCCAGATACATCGGAAGAGGGATCGAGCGGCATGGGACTGCCTCTGATCCTCCGGATTTGTGGCTATCTTGGAATGGACGCCAACGTTGTCTTGCGGGATCTGGACCCCAGTGCCAAGCGCCGAGCGGGAGAAGCCGCCGCCGAAGAGATGGTGCGTTGGCCTCTTTGCATAGAGATCAGCTGGAAATCTCAGCCATGAGCGAAGATCGAGCCTCTACCATTCGCCTACGCATGCGTGAGGTTTGGGATCGGTATGGCAAGATTGGCTTGCTCATCGATGACGCGCCGGACGCAAGCTCCCGGACCTCGCGGGAGCTCTACGGCTCGGAAAGCTTGCCGGAATGGTGGCTCCAGGCTCGATC
>DASXJP010000189.1:0-9378 GCA_036497345.1 Thermoanaerobaculia bacterium | reverse complement strand
CCAAGGAGGGGGGGAGCTACGTGCCGCCGGCCTGCACCACGCCGATGTTCGCCGACGTCCCCTGCTCCAATTCCTACGCGCCCTGGATCAACGAGCTGGTGCGGCGCGGGGTGACCGCCGGCTGCGGCAACGGCAACTACTGCCCGGGCGGTCCCATGACGCGGGACGAGATGGCGCTCTTCCTGCTGCGGGCCAAGGAGGGGGGGAGCTACGTGCCGCCGGCCTGCACCACGCCGATGTTCGCCGACGTCCCCTGCTCCAATTCCTACGCGCCCTGGATCAACGAGCTGGTGCGGCGGGGGGTGACCGCCGGCTGCGGCAACGGCGATTATTGCCCTGGCACCGCGGTCACCCGCTCGCAGATGGCGGTCTTCCTGCTGGCGACCTTACAAGGGCCGGGGTGGGCTCCGCCCGCCTGCTCCAGCCCGACGTTCGCCGACATGCCCTGCTCCAGCCCGTTCGCCCCCTGGATCGACGAGCTGGCGCGGCGCGGGGTGACCGCCGGCTGCGGCAGCGGCGACTACTGCCCCAACACCGTGATCAACCGGGACCAGATGGCGGTCTTCCTGTCGACCAACTTCAACCTGCCCGTGCCGCCGGCCCCGCCGGCGCAGTGAGGCCGGGGCGGTCCCTCACTCTCCCCCAACCCTCTCTCTCCCGACCTCCCCCCCGCCCTGACGGGAGAGAGAGGGCTCAAGAAGGCCCATCTTTGATCGTCTTTCTCCCTCTTCTCCCGTCAGGGCGGGGGGGAGGCCGGGAGAAGAGGGCCGGGGTGATGAGGGCCTGCAGCACCAGGTGCCAGCCGAACGGTTGGCACCTGCTCACCTGGCGCCGGATCCCTCCGGGAAAGCGCGAATCCCCCGCTTCGCTGACGAGGAGGACCGTCTTGCCGGGATGGCGGAGGACGCTTATCCGTCCACCTGGGTGTCACGTTGACGGAAAGAGGGGATAGGCCTAGAATAGTAGAGCACTGACAACAAAGGGCATGCGTATTTCTCTATGATTTCCGCCGGCAGACCAGGATTGTGGCGATAAGCATTCTGAGGGTTTGGAGCGGTGAAGTTAAACTAGGCTGTTAGGTGGACCAGACCTTGAGGCAAACCATGGGCATATGGGCGCCAGAGCCACTTGAGATCGGATCACTCCAACCGCCCCGGCGGGCGAAGGCGATTCTCTGACCAGCGCCGATCGCCGGATCGGAAAGGCAATTGCCGGGAGAATTCCATGAGGCGCGACAGTTCGTCGAACGAGGAAAGACCACAAACCGGACGGATGTATCGAACCGACCGGACGGAAGGGATTAGCGACGGGGTCTTCGCGGTGTCGCTGACCCTCCTCATCCTCGACGTACGATCTCCTGAAGGCGACGTGTCCCAACTCGTGAACGGGCTCGTCCTGATTGCGCCGAGGCTCGGGACCTTCGCGCTGAGCTTCGCAATCGTTGCGTACTACTGGCTCGTTCATCACCTGATTGTTGCCTCACTGCGCGCCGTGAACGTCGCTCTGATCTGGGTGAACTTGCTGTTTCTATTCACGATTGCCGTGTTGCCCTTCTCGACTGCGGTGCTAGGTCGTTACTCTCTCGCGCCGGTTGCGCTCGCCATTTATGGTGCCAATCTCGCCGCTTGTACCGACGCTGGCAGGTGTGTGGTTCGTCGCGGACCATTCTCACCTCACAGAACCACCCACAGCCAGCCAACGACGATACATTGTGCGGCGCTTCGGTGCTCAGTTGATTGTCGCGCTGCTTGGGATCGCATGCGCGTTCCTCGCCCCGGCACTCGCACTGAGCATCTTCGTCGCGCTGCCGATTGTGTTCGCACTAACCTACCGCCGGCGGTACTACTGACTGGAGTCGTCCGCCGCGGCGCGACACGGCATGGAGGTCCACCTAACCAGCGCTTGCTGCTGTCGGCGCGCTGGAGTTCTGACATTGGAGTTAGGTTTCGAGCAGCGCGCCGCAGCAGAAGCGCGATTCGTTGACCACATGGCCGAGGTGGAGGAGCAAACCGATGACGAGCGATAAACAGACAAAGAGTTGGTGGTCAACACTCCCAGGTCTCCTCACCGCCGTGGGAACAGCGATCGCAGCAGTAGCAACTCTTGTAGCGACTCTCCACGCGATCGGAATGTTCGGTGCCAAGGCTTCGGCCGCACATCCGGACGCTGACCAGAGTCCAAATCCGTCCCTGGGTACCACAGGGGAGCCGGTGCGCCGCCTCCAGTCAAACCCGTGTACCACGAGCGTATAAAGGACAGCTTTGCTACTAGGCTAAAAGGGGTTTGGGAGGGAACCGTCCTCTACAGGGGAGGTGACGGATCTCTGAAGATTCAGCTCGACTTCACTCCGTGTGAGAGCGCGAACTGCTATGTCATTGTGAAGAACCTCGAGCCGGCAGAGGGTGGACTACTATCGGATCGTCTCAAAGTCAGGTTCAATAATGGCTTAGTAACATTCGACCAACCGAATGGTCCGGCAATCGCTTCACCTACAATATCTTGCGCTCGGAGTTTTTCGCAGTATGGAAGCACCTACCAACTCAGCTTTGATTCAAGTGGCGCCCTTTCTGGACCTATCAAAAGCCACTCTCATGAGCATGCATCTGAAACCTGCGCTCAGGTCAGCCTCACCCGATGAGACAGACCGTAACGGCGTCGTCCCGAAAGCTGCAAAAAGCAAAGAGCCGCCCAACCCAGCGCCTGCAGGCGGACGCTTACGTTATTATCAACAGTGGCGGCCTGCGGTTGTTGGCGGCTTCGAGCAGCGGTGGGGGCCTTTGACCAGCGCCGCTGAGGCGTTACAGCGTTCGGCTACAAGGTATATAGGAGGAATGCACCATGACATTCAGAATCCTGTCCTTTTGCGGCGGCGGCATGCGCGGCCTGATGTCGGCGATGATCCTCAGCCGCCTCAACGATCGGTTCGAGACGAAATACGGCAAGAGCCTCGCGCATCAGGCCGATATGATCGCCGGCACTTCCACCGGCGCCTTGATCACCGGGCTGCTGGCGACCGGGCTCACGCCAGACCTGATCATCGACTTCTATCTGAAGGTCACCCGGCGCGCCTTCGAGAATGCCGACAAGAGCGAGAACGCGCCCGCGCTCCCGCAGGCCACCTTCACCGCGTTGCTCGACAAATATCATCTCGATCCGCCGCTCTCCTTTTTCAAGAAGCACAAGCTGCTGCTCACGACCTTCGATCTCGGCGCCCATGACGTGCCCTGGTCGCCCCAGTTGTTCCACAACTTCCCCGGCTCGCCGAGCGCGCAGGTCGGCCTGCTTGACGCGATGATTGCGAGCGGATCGATGCCGGCGATGGCCGCGCCCTATCCCTACACGCTGAACGGCCGCCAGATGCACCTCGTCGATGGCGCCTTCGTCCATCACGACCCGACCGTGCCCGCGATCGCGCTCGCCGCGGCGAACGGCACCTCCGTATCGGACATCTCGGCGATCGACTTCGGCACCGGCTTCATGCGCAACTTCATCACCGCCGACGTCGAGGGATGGGGCGCGAACCAGTGGGTCAACGGCACCGGCGGCTCCGACGGCACCCTGCCGCAACTTCTGGTCAACATGCCGGCCACCCCGGCGCAGATGCCGATCCTCAACCTGTGCCTCAACGGCACCTCGACCAATCTAATGCCTGATCTGGCCGGGATGCTGCTCGACGACCGCTTCGCCTATCTCAACCCCGATTTCGGCGCGGTCTACATTCCCGAAGACGCGGTCAGCGACGAACAGCTCGCCTTCCTCAAGCTCATGGCCGACACGTGCGACCTCGAACCGGCGATGGCGGTGCTCGGTCAGTGCTGGGCCGATTGAAGGGGCGGGGCGCGCCACCGTCGCCGCCGCGCGTCATCCCCACCACCGCCCGAGGTGGTTTAGAATCCCTGGGCTTTCGCGAGAAGCCCACGGATGCGTCTCCAAGTCACCGATCCCCATCGCCTGCGCGCCGTCCACGTCGGCGGCTATTGGCGCGGCCCCAACGACATGGTGCGGCAGATGATGCTCGGCCTGCGCGCCGCCGGGGCCGAGGTGCTCGAAGTCTGCACCGACGACCACCCGGAGGCGCTCGACACCGAGGGGCGTCCCTATGACCGCGGGACCACCGGGCCGGTCTGGCTGCGCTGGGAGCACCTGCGGGAGCCGGTGGAGCGCTTCGCTCCCCATCTGATCGTCTGCAACGCGGGGGGGCTCTCCTTCCGCCCCGACGTGGCGCGGGCGCTGCGCCGCCGCGTCTGCCTGCTGGGGATCGCCCTCTCCGACCCGGACGTCTTCGCGCCCGCCACCCGCCATTTCGCGGCCAATTTCGACCTCTTCCTCACCAACGCGCCCGCCTGCGTGGTCCCCTACGAGGCCCTGGGCGCGCGGGCCGGGGTGCTCCCCATCGCCACCAACGAGGCGTTCTTCCATCCGGTGCCGCCTAGCCGTGAGCTCGCCTGTGAGGTGCTGGTGCTGGGCCGCGTCCATCCCGACCGCATCGAGCCGGTGCGCGAGCTGGCGCGGAATTTCGACACCCACGTCTATGGGGAAGGGTGGGAGGAGCACGGGATCGCCAGCCGCGGGCTGATCTACGGCGACGACGTGCTGGCGGCGCTCAATTCGGCGAAAACCACGGTGCTCTTCTTCCGCACCGGCGGCGGGCACGCCCTGGTCAAGGTGGGGCTCTTCGACTTCGCCGCCGCGGGCGCGCTGGTGATCACCAACCGCTTCGCCGAGGTCGAGCCCTATCTCACCTATGGCCGCGAGATCGTGGGCTTCGAGTCCACCGAGGATCTGCTGCGGCAGGTCCGCTATTATCTCGCTCACCCCGCGGAGGCCGAGGAGATCCGCCGGGCCGGGCGCGCCCGGGTGCTCGCCGAGCACACCTGGCCGGCGGTCTGGCCAAGCATTCTGGCCCGGCTGGGCAAGCGCGAAGGCGTCTGGCCGCGGCTGCGCCAGCGCCTGGGAGAGGCCTTCCGGTGATCCGGCTGCGCGAGGTCACCCCCGCGGACGCGCCCGCTCTCTACCGCTGGCGCATGGACCCGGAGACCCGGCAACAGTTCCGCGACACCCGCGAGGTGCCTTACGAGGCCCATCTGGCCTTCGTGCGACGCTACTTCGCGCCCGCCAACACCGACCGCTGGCTGATCGTCGAGGCTGCGGATGAGCCGGTGGGCGCCATCGCCCTCTACGACTTTTCGCCGGACGGCGCCGAGGCGGAGTGGGGGCGGTTCGTGATCGCCCCCGAGCACCGCGGCAAGGGGTGGGGGCGGCGGAGCCTGGAGCTGTTGATCGCTCACGCCCGCGAGATCGGCGTGCGGCGCCTGCGCTGCGAGGTGCTGGCCGGCAACGCCGTGGCCGAGGATCTCTACCGCCGGCTCGGCTTCACCGAGACCGGCGCTTACCAGGACGGCGGCCGGACCTTCCGGCGGCTCTCCCTGACGCTCACGAAAGAGGCCTACGAAAGAGGCCTACGAAAGAGGACAATGGAAGAGCCCATTCATCTCTTCGTCCCCACCTTCCGCATCGACGAATCGCTGGCCGAGATCCGGGAGTGCCTGGAGAAAGGATGGACCGGCCTGGGGTTCAAGACCGTCGCCTTCGAGACCGCCTGGCGCGAGCACACCGGCCTCCCCCACGCCCACTTCCTGAGCTCGGCCAGCGCCGGCCTCCACCTCGCCTGCAAGCTGCTCAAGGAGGCGGATGGTTGGCAGCCGGGCGACGAGGTGATCACCACGCCGCTCACCTTCGTCTCCACCAACCACGCCATCCTCTACGAGGAGCTGCGGCCGGTGTTCGCCGACGTCGACGAGTACCTCTGCCTCGATCCGCGCTCGGTCGCCGCGCGGATCACCCCGCGCACGCGCGCCGTCTGCTTCGTGGGCTTGGGAGGGAGCTCCGGGCGCTACGAGGAGATCCGTGACCTCTGCCGCGCGCGGGGCCTGCGCCTGATCCTCGACGCGGCCCACATGGCGGGGACGCGCGTCCACGGCCGCCAGGCGGGCTGGGACGCCGACGCCGCCGTCTTCTCCTTCCAGGCGGTGAAGAACCTCCCCACCGCCGACTCCGGGATGATCTGCTTCGCCGATCCCCGGCTCGACGAGGAGGTGCGCAAGTGGACCTGGCTGGGGATCAACAAGGACACCTACGCCCGCACCCTCCAGGGGGGCACCTACAAGTGGCTCTACGACGTCGAGCACGTGGGCTACAAGTACCACGGCAACTCGATCATGGCCGCCCTGGGGCTGGTGGCGATCCGCTACCTGGAGGAGGACAACGAGCACCGCCGCCGGTTGGCCGCCTGGTACGACGAGGACCTGGCCACGGCGCCCGGCGTCGAGACCGTGCCCATGCGCGAGGGCACCACCCCCTCGCGCCACCTCTATCAGGTCCTGGTGGATGACAGGGACGAGGTCATGGCGGGCATGAACCGCCGCAACGTCTTCCCCGGCGTTCACTACCGGGACAACACCCTCTACCGGATGTACGCCTACGGCGACGGCACCTGCCCCGCGGCGCGGCGGGCCAGCGAGCGGCTGATCTCGCTGCCGATGCACCTGCGGCTGGGCCGCGAGGAGGTCCGGCGCGTGGCCGCGGCGCTGCGCGACACTGTCGCCAAACGGACGGCCGAACGGACGGCCTAGTGCTCTTCGCCCGCGACTTCCTGGCCGACCAGCGGGTCTTCCGCTCCCCCAAAGCGCCGGAGCGGCCCACGGTCTCGGTGATCCTGCCGACCTGGCGGCGCGCGGGGCTCCTCCGGCGCGCCGTCGGGAGCGTCCTCTCGCAAGGGTTCGGCGATCTCGAGCTGATCGTGGTGGACGACGGCTCGACCGACGGCACCGCCGACCTCCTGGCGGAGGTCCAGGCGGCCGATGGGCGGCTGGTCCACGTCCGCCACGAGCTCAACTGCGGCCTCCCCGCCCTGCGGGTCAACGAGGGGATCGAGCTGGCGCGCGGGCGCTTCGTCGCCTTCCAATTCGACGACGACGAGTGGCTGGAGGGGGCCCTGGAGGCGCTGGTGGCCGCGGCCCGGGAGCTGGCGGAGCCGGCCCTGGTCTGCGGCGGCTCCCTCCTGGTGGGCCCCGGGGACGAGGAGCGGGAGCTCCCCGGCATCGAGGTCAACCTGCTGACCCTCTCCTTCCAGAACCGCATCGCCAACAACGCCGCGCTCCTCCCCCGCGCCGCCTTCGCGCTCTGCGGGCTCTACGACCCGCACGTGGGGATGCGCCGCTTCTGCGACTGGGACCTCTGGCTCCGCTGCGCCCAGCGCTTGCCGATCGTGGCCGTGGACCGCCGGGTGAGCAAGGCCTACGTGGCCTCGGATGCCGGCGCGATCGGCGCCACGGTGCCCGCCGACCTCCCCCTCTTCCGCTACCTGCATGCCATTCCCCGCGACCACCTGCTCGCGCCTGAGCGCTGGCGCGACTACGAGGTCGATGGTCTGCGGATCGGCGAGGTGGAGGTGCTGCGGCATCTCCGGGAGCGGCTGGAGACGGAGCACGTGCGGCCGTTCCACCGCCGGCTCCGCCACGCCTTCCCCCAGCTCTCCCCGCCGCCGCCGTCCCCCCCCGCCCCCCCGGTGCGCAGCCTGGCCTTCGCGCTGGACTCCTACTACCCGTCCGTCGAGCTGTGCCTGGGGCACTACGACCCGCCGTGCTATCGCCGCGGGCTCGCCAAGATGTATTACCAGCCGCTCTTCCAGATCGGTCCGAGCTGGGGGCGGGACGTCGACCTGCTGCTGCTCGTCCGCACGATCTCGGAGGCCGCCGTGTCGGTGGCCAGGGACGGCCTGCTCGCCGGCATCCCCGTCGGCTTCTACCTGGACGACGACCTGCTGACTCTCCACGAGTACGGGCCGCCGTACGACACCCTTCTCAGGCCCGGCTCGCCGCGCCACCAGAGCCTGCTCGAGCAGCTGGCGCGGGTGGACGCGGTGTGGGCCACGCGGCCGGTGATCGCCGAGTCGGTCCGCCCGCACAACCCGCGCATCCTGCCCCACAACGGCTCGGTCCCGGCGGCCTGGCTGCCGGCCGGGCTCCGCCCGCGCGGCGTGGACGGGCCGGTGCGGGTCGGCTACGTCGGCGGCGGCTTCCGGATCGCGGAATTCAGCCGCCTCTGGGAGGCTCTGCGCCGGCTCGCCGCCGAATTCGGCGACCGGCTGATTTTCGAGTTCTGGGGGGTCGACGTCAGCGCGCTGCCGCCGCTCGCCTCGCCCGTGGAGCAGCGGCCCTACGTCCACAGCTACCAGCTCTTCATGCGGCGGCTGCGCGAGTCGCGCTTCGACGTCCTGCTCACGCCGCTCAACGACTATCCGCGGTCGCAGCTCGCCAAGACCGAGAACAAGTACTACCACACGGCGGTGGCGGGCGCCCTCGGCGTCTTCTCCGACGTGCCGCCCTACGCTCCCCTCCCCCACGGCGTGACCTGCCTCAAGACGGCCAACGATCCGGACGCCTGGTACGCGGCCGTCCGCGAGGCCGTCACCATGCCGGCGGAGCGCTTCGATCGGATGCGCCGGCGGATGCTGGAGCACGTCCGCCTGGAGTACACGGAGGAGGTGCAGATCCACCTCCACGAGGCGGCGGTGCGGGCCACGGAATTCCACGCCGCCACCCGCGACCGTAGAGGAGAGGACGGCCGGCCCCGGGTCCGCCACCGGTCTCCCGGCGCGGCGGAGATCGCGAAGGAGTATGGCGTCGAGGTGATCGCGGGGCCGGGAGAGGCGGCCCTCACCGTGGACGGGCCGGCGCCCTGTTGGGTCAGGAAGGAGGTCTTCGACCGCGGCCTGCGCCGGATCCTCGAAGGGGAGGAGGCGGACCTCCTGGTCGACCGGTCGGGGTCGGCGGAGATGCCGGCCGCGCTCTGGGAGGCCCTGGCCGGCGGCACGGTCGTGGTCTCCAATTCCCCCGGCGCCCGCGAATTCCTGGTGGACGGCGTCACGGCGGCGCTCTTCGACGAGGATTCCGAAGAGGCCGTGGAGCGGGCGCGCGCCGCTCGCGCCCGGCTCCAGAGGGACGGCTGGCGGCTGGCCCGGTGCGAGGTCCACCCCCAGCGGGCCGCCAGCGAGCTGTTCGCGCTCTATAACCGCGCACTTCGCGAGCCGGCGGTGGCGGCGCCCATCCCTGAGCCTCCTCCTCCCCCCTCCCGGCGCGAGCGGCTGCGGGACGCGGCGAAGAAGGTCGGGATCTACAGGCCTCTCTCCCGCCTCTATTGGGCCAGGCGGCGCAAACGGGTGCTGGTCACCTACGAGAGCTACATCGCCTCGACCTACCTCTACTGGGACCACGCGAAACCCGCTCTGGAGGCCGCCACCGGCCGCTCCTGGCTGCTGCGGCCCGCCGCCGAGGTGCCGCTGGAGGACCTCTACAGCTTCCACGCCGTGATCGTGGC
>DASXJP010000188.1:0-43938 GCA_036497345.1 Thermoanaerobaculia bacterium | reverse complement strand
ATAGCCGCGGGAGAGGCCGATGCCGCCGATCGCCAGCTCGCCGGCCGCCCCCAGGGGGACCGGCTGCAGCGCGCGATCCAGCACGAACAGGCGCGCGCCGGTCACCGGGCGGCCGATCGACGGTGTCCGCCAGGGCTCCGTACCCGGCTCGCCGGCCCGCTCCACCACCGTCAGGCTCGCCACCATGGCCGCCTCGGTCGGGCCGTAGTTGTTCACCAGGGGGAAGGGGAGCGACGGCGCCGGGAACCGCTTCAGCCGGTCGCCGCCCACGAGCAGGGCGCGCAACGCCAACCCCGGCGGGAGCTCCCGCTCGGCCAGCTCCAGGAACAGCTCCCCGACCGGCGTCGGCAGCACGCAGAGCTCGATCCGCTCGGCCGTCATCCAGGCCAGGAGCCCGGCGGGCGAGAGGCGCGTCTCCTCGTCGGCGATGTGCAGGCTGTCCCCGGAGGCGAGGGCCGGCCAGATCTCCCCTACCGCGGCGTCGAACCCCAGCGCCATCACCTGCGCCCTGCGGACGCCCGGGGCGAAGCCGAAGGTGTCCATCCCCCAGCGCAGGATGCTCAGCAGGCCGGCGTGGGAGATCGGCACCCCCTTCGGGCGGCCGGTCGAGCCCGAGGTGTAGATCACGTAGGCCGTGCTCTCCGGCCAGACCGGCGGCAGGTCCGGCCCGGGTGCGGCCTCCATCCCCTCCTCGTCCACCCGCAGCGCCACGGCGCCGCCGGCCCAGGCGAGCTCCCGCTCCCGGGTGAGCACCACGGGCATGCGGGTCTCGGCGGCCATGTGGGCCAGGCGGTTGTCCGGCTGGGCCGGATCGAGGGGGACGTAGGCGCCTCCCGCCAGGAGGACCGCCAGCGCCCCGATCACCATCTCGGGCGAGCGCTCCAGGTGCAGCCCCACCATCACCTCGGGGCCCACCCCGAGGGCGGCCAGGCGGCGGGCCAGCCCGCCGGCGCGGCGCGCCATCTCGCCGTAGGAGACCCGCCGGCCGCGGAACGCCAGGGCCAGGGCCCCGGGATCGCGGCGGGCCTGCTCCGCGACCAGCGCGGGGACGGCGCGGAGCTCCCCGCCGCTCGCCACGCGCGTGTCGTTCCACTCGCGCAGGAGCTGGTGCCGCTCGGCCGCGGCCAGCAGCGGCAGGGCGGAGAGCCGCGCCGCGGGGCTCTCCACCACCGCCGCCAGCAGCCGCTCCAGGTGGCCGGCCAGCCGCTGGACGGTGGCGGGGTCGAAGAGCTGGACGGCGTAGTGGATGGCCATCCCCAGCGCGCCCCCGGCCTCCCAGGCGTACAGCTCGAGGTCGAAGCGCGTGGCGGCGGCGGCCGGGGCGAACGGGGAGAGCGACAGGCCGGGGAGCTCCAGGACGCCGGCCGGGGCGTTCTGCAGCACGAAGGAGACCTGGAAGAGCGGGTTGGCGGCCAGCCGCCGCTCCGGGCGCAGCTCCTCGACCAGGCGCTCGAAGGGGAGGTCCTGGTGCGCGTAGGCCTCCAGGGTGGTGCCGCGCACGCGCGCCAGCAGCTCGTCGAAGCCCGGGTCCCCCGCGAGGTCGCCGCGCAGCACCACGGCGTTGACGAAGAAGCCGATCAGCGGCTCGATCTCCGTCCGGTTGCGGTTGGCGATCCCCGAGCCGACCGGCAGGTCCTGTTGCCCGGACAGGCGCAGCAGCAGGGTCTGGAAGGCAGCCAGGAGGACCATGAACAGCGTGGCGTCGTGGCGGCGGGCCAGCCTCGAGAGGGCCCGCGAGAGCTCCGCGCCGAAGCGGAGGGGGACGTACGCGCCCCGGGAATCCGACACCGCCGGGCGCGGCCGGTCCAGCGGCAGGTCGATCGCCGCCGGGGCGCCGGCCAGCTTGCGGCGCCAGTAGTCGAGCTGGCGGTCGAGCTCGCCCGCCGCCAGCCACCGCCGCTGCCAGACGGCGAAGTCGGCGTACTGGATGGGGAGCGGGGGGAGCGGCGACGGCGCGCCGGCGCGGGCGGCGGCGTAGAGCGCCGTGATCTCGCGCACGAGCACCCCCATGGACCAGCCGTCCGAGACGATGTGGTGCAGGGTGAGGAGCAGGGCGTGGTCGCCGTCTCGATCGGAAATGCCGAGGCGCAGCAGCAGGGGGCGCAGGAGCGGCCCGCGCGCGAGGTCGAACGGCCGCGCCGCCGCCGCCGCGGCCAGGCGGCGCGCCACCTCCAGCCTCAGCGCCTCCGGCAGCGCCGTGAGGTCGACCTGCGGCAGCGTCCACCGGCCCGGCGGGGCGATGACCTGCACCGGCTCCCCCCCGGCCTCCCGGAAGGTCGTGCGCAGGGCCTCGTGCCGGCGCACGATCTCGCCGAGCACCGCCTCCAGGAGGGGCGGCGACAGCTCCCCCCGGGCGCGCAGGGCGTCGAAGATGTTGTAGGCCGTTCCCGGCCGCAGGCGCTCGAGGAACCAGAGGCGCTCCTGGGCGAAGGAGGCGGGGACAGGGTCGAGGTCCGCGGGCCGGCGGGGGATCGGCGCGGAGGACGGTGCGGTGCTGGTCCCGGCGGTCACGGCGGCGACGAGATCCCCCAGCCGGGGGCTCTCGAACAGCCGGCGGAGGGGGAGCTCGACCCCGAAGGCGGCGCGTACGCGCGAGGCGAGTTGGGTGGCGAGCAGCGAGTGGCCGCCGAGGGCGAAGAAGTCGTCCTCCAGCCGCATCTCCTCCACGCCCAGGATCTCCCGCCAGAGGTCCGCCATCGCCTTCTCGGCCGGGGTGGAGGGCGGCGTCCCTTGGGAGGCGCTCTCGCGAGCGACCTCCAGCCGCGCCAGGGCCGGGCGGTCCACCTTGCCGTGGGCGGTGAGGGGGAGGGCGTCGAGCACGGCGAGAGAGGCGGGGACCATGTAGCCCGGCAGCTCCGCCTCCAGGAAGCGCCGCAGCTCCCGCGGCAGGTTCCCATGGGCTACCTGCCCGGCCTCGTCCGCGGCGTCCGCCGCTTCGCGCGGCACCACGTAGGCCGTCAGACGGTCCTCCTCCCCGTCCCGGTGCAGCAGGGTCACGGCCTCGCGCACCTGGGGGTGGCGGGCCAGCGCGCTCTCGATCTCGCCCAGCTCGATACGGTAGCCGCGGATCTTGACCTGATAGTCGATGCGGCCCAGGTATTCGAGGTCGCCGTCCGGCTGCCGGCGGGCGAGGTCGCCCGAGCGGTAGAGGCGCGTCCCCGGCACGCCCGAAAAGGGGTCGGGCACGAAGCGCTCGGCGGTGAGCCCCGGACGGTCGAGATAGCCTTGGGCCAGCCCGGCGCCGCCGACGTGGATCTCCCCGGGCGCCCCCAACGGCACCGGTTGCAGGAAGGCGTCGAGCAGGTGGACGGCGAGGTCGGGGATCGGCACGCCGATGCGGCTCCCCGCCGCGAGATCCGCCTCCCCCAGCGGCCGCCAGGTGACGTGCACGGTGGTCTCGGTGATGCCGTACATGTTGATCAGCCGGGGCCGCTGGTCGCCGTAGCGGGCAAACCAGGGGGCGAGGCTCGCCGGCTCCAGCGCCTCGCCGCCGAAGATCACGTAGCGCAGGCCTAAGTCCGCGGGCTTCCCCTCCGCGGCCCAGATGAGCTGGCGGAAGGCGGACGGGGTCTGGTTCAGCACGGTGACCCGCTCGTCGCGCAGCAGGCGATAGAAGCCTTCCGGGTCGCGGCTCTCCAGGAAGGAGAGCACCAGCAGCCGGCCGCCGTAGATCAGGGCCCCCCACAGCTCCCACACCGAGAAGTCGAAGGCGTAGGAGTGGAACAACACCCAGACGTCGTCCGAGCTGAAGCCGAACCAGGGGTCGGTCACCGTGAAGAGGCGGTCGACGTTGGCGTGGGTGACCACCACCCCCTTGGGGGTGCCCGTGGAGCCGGAGGTGTAGATCACGTAGGCCGGCAGGCCCGCGTCGAGCTCGAGATCCAGCCGCTCGGCGGGATAGGCATCGAGCGCCTCCAGGTCCTCGGCGGTGAGCAGGAGGGCGGCGCCGCTGTCCTCGCGCACGAAGGCGATGCGCTCTTGCGGATAGGCGGGATCGATCGGCACGTAGGCGGCGCCGGCCTTGAGCACGCCGAGGAGGGCCACCACCATCTCCGCCGAGCGCTCCAGCAGTAGGGCCACGCGGTCGCCCGGCCGCACGCCGCGGGCCTGGAGGTGGCGGGCCAGCCGGTTGGCGCGGGCGTCGAGCTCGCCATAGGTGAGCGGCGCTCCGGCCGCGCCGGCCACCGACAGCGCCGGCGCCTGGGGGGCGCGGTCCACCTGGGCCTCGAAGCGCCGGTGCAGGCACTGCGGGGCGGCGGCCTGGACGGGCATCGGGTTCCACTCGGCGAGGAGCTGGTGCCGCTCGGCCGCCGAGAGGACGGGGAGATCACCCAGGAGGGGCCCGGAGCCCTCGGCGAAGGCCTCCAGCAGCCGTTCCATGTGGAGGAGCAGGCGTTGCACTGTGGCGGCGTCGGTCCGCCGGTCGTAGGCCAGGCGCAGGGTGAGCTCGCTGCGTCCTCCCCGGCCGGGGAGGACGGCGAGCGAGAGCGGGTAGTCGGTACGGTCGGAGACCGTCACCCCGGTCACCGCGAGCGCTTCCGCCCCCTCCCCCAGCGACTCGTCGACGGGGTAGCTCTCGAAGGCGACGAGGCTTTGGAAGAGCGGCTCGCCCGGCGGCACCTCGCTGGCGCGCTGGACCTGGGCGAGGGAGGCCGTCTCGTGCTGGCGGACCTCCAGGAGGCGCTGCTGGACCCCCGCCAGCCAGCCGCCGACGGGCGCTTGGCGGTCGGCCACCAGGCGCACCGGCAGGGTGTTGATGAACAGGCCGATCATCGACTCGACCCCGGGCAGCTCGGCCGGCCGGCCGGAGACCACGGAGCCGAACACCACGTCCGGATCGCCGGCACTGCCGGCGAAACAGGCGAGGACCAGGCCCCAAGCCCCCTGGGCCAGCGTGTTGAGGGTCAGGCTCTGGCGCCGCGCCAGGTGTTCGAGCCCTTCCACCAGGGGGGGAGAGAGGCGCAGGTCAACGGCCCGCGGT
Source organism: Thermoanaerobaculia bacterium (assembly GCA_036497345.1). Lineage (GTDB taxonomy): Bacteria > Acidobacteriota > Thermoanaerobaculia > Multivoradales > UBA5704 > DATARR01. The sequence goes on along the minus strand of DASXJP010000188.1, from coordinate 38,957 downwards.
CCGCCGTCGTCGCCGGACGGCAGGGCCGGCCGGGCGAGCGGCAGGGGGGTGGCCGCGGTGAAGCCGGCGAGGGCCTGCCGGAAGTACCTCCCGGCGGCGGCCGCGTCCTGCCGCGCCACCCACGCGATGAAGTCGCGGTAGGGACGGACGGGCGGGAGGACGGCCGCGCGGCCGGCGGTCATCGCCTGGTAGAAGGCGAAGACGTCGTGGAAGAGGAGCGAGAAGCACCAGCCGTCGAGCAGCAGGTGGTGGAAGCTCCAGACGAAGCGGTGGCGGTCCTCGGCCGTGCGCAGCAGGGCGCCGCGCATCAGCGGCGGCCGGGCGAGGTCGAAGGGGCGGGCGCGGTCGGCGGCCAGCCAGGCGGCGAGCCGCGCCGGCTGCTCTGCGCGCGGCACGCCGCGCCAGTCCTCCTCCCGCCACGGCAGCGCCACGCCGCGCCGCACCACCTGGAGAGGCCTTGCGAGCCCCTCCCAGGCGAAGGCGGTGCGCAGGGCCGGATGGCGGTCCACCACCGCCTGCCAGGCGCGGGCGAAGGCGCCGGCGTCGAGCGGGCCGGCGAATTCGGCGGTCAGGTGCTCGAAGTAGAGCTCGGACTCGGGCGCCAGGAGACCCTGAAAGAGCAATCCCTCCTGGAGGGGGGCCAGCGTATAGAGGTCCTCGATGGCGCGGTCGAAATCCGCGCCGGTGCCGGCGAGGGCGTCCAGCGCCCGCTGGTCGAGCCGGGCGAGCGGGAAGTCGGAGGGGGTCCTCCCGCCGGCCTTCGGCGAGACGCAGTGGGCCACCAGGGCGGCGAGCGCCTCGGCGTAGCCTGCCGCCAGCCGCTCGGCGGTGGCCGGCGCGAGGCGGGAGCGGTCGTAGGACCAGCCCACCCGCAGCTCGCCGCCGAGCACCCAGGCGTTGACCTCCACGGCGTGGCGGGGGCGCTGGCGCGGGCTGTGGACCGGCCCGGCGTCCTCCGCCGCCAGCTCCCAGCCCCCCGCGCCGCCCAGCGCGGCGTCGAGCTGGCCGAGGTAGTTGAACGCCACCTCGGGGTCCGGGAGCCCGGCCAGCTCCGGCGCGCCCGCCAGGTAGCGCAGGAGCCCGTAGCCGAGGCCGCGCCGGGGCACGGCGCGCAGCGCCTCCTTGACCCCGCGGATGAGATCGCCCGGGGAAGCGTCCGGCGGCGCGGCGAGGGTCACCGGGAAGATCGTGGTGAACCATCCCACGGTGCGCGACAGGTCGAGGTCCGGCGCGATCTCCTCGCGGCCGTGCCCCTCCAGGTCGAAGCGGAGGCGGGGCTCCCCCGTCCAGCGCGCGAAGGCCTGGACGAGCGCGGTGAGCAGCAGGTCGTTGACCTGGGTGGCATAGGCCGCGGACGCCTCGCCGAGCAGCGCCCGCGTGGCCTCGCGGCCGAGCGTCGCCGTGGCCTGACCCAGGCCGGTGTCCATGCCGTCATACGGCAGCGGCGTGACGTCCGCGGCATCAGCGAGCCAGTAGGTCAGCTCGCTCCGGACCTCCGCCGAGCCCGCGAATTCCGCCAGCCGCTCCGCCCAGCGCTTCCAGGAGGTGGTCCGGGGCGGCAGGGGCGCCCCCTGGTACGCGGCCTTCAGATCGTCCAGCAGGATGCGCCAGGAGACGACGTCGACCACCAGGTGATGGGCGACCAGGAAGAGTCGCTCTTCACCCCCAAGGAGGAAATGGGCGGCGCGGAAGAGAGGCCCGCGGGCGAGGTCGAAGCCGGACTGGAGGGAGGCCGTGGCCGCTTCGAGCGCTCCCGTGCGGCGGTCCCGTGGCAGCGCCGAGAGGTCGAGGAGGGTGAGCGGGTCCCCCTCCTCCCGCGGGGCGATCCAGGCCCGGCCGTCCTCCAGGCGGAGCCGCAGGGCGTCGTGATGGGCCACCAGGGCGGCGAGGGCGCGGCCGAGGGGTGCCGGCGCCAGCGGCGCCGCGGGGAGGAGCAGCAGGCTCTGGTTGAAGTGGTGCGGGTCGGCCGGCTCCGGGGCGAGGAAGTAGCGCTGCACGGGGGTGAGCGGCACCTCGCCGGAGACCTCGCCGGTCTCCGCCGCGGCGGCGGCGAGCGGGGTGGCGACGGCGGCCAGGGCGGCGATCGTCTGCTCCTCGAAGATCTGGCGGGGGGTCACCACCAGCCCCGCCTGGCGCGCCCGCGCCACCACCTGGATGCTCAGGATGGAGTCGCCGCCCAGGCGGAAGAAGCTGTCGTGCACGCCGATCCGCTCGCGCCCCAGCACCTGGCGCCAGACCGCCGCCAGGACCTCCTCGGCGGCGTTGCGCGGCGGCGTGAGGTCGGTCTCCTCCCCGCCGTCCGCCGCGCGGGCCAGCAGCGCGGCGCGGTCCACCTTGCCGGTGGGCGAGAGCGGCAGGGCGTCGAGGGGCACGAAGGCCGCGGGGACCATGTGCTCCGGCAGGCGCGCGCGCAGGAAGGCGAGCAGATCGGCGGCGTCCAGGCTCTCCCCCACCACGTAGGCCACCAGCGAGCGGTCTGCTGGAGATCCGACGGATCGGTCGGATCCGTCGGATCGGACGGATCTCGCCAGCACCACCGCCTCGCGGACCCCAGGCACCGCCGTCAGCGCGGCCTCGATCTCCCCCGGCTCGATGCGGTAGCCGCGCACCTTGACCTGGTCGTCGAGGCGGCCCAGGAAGTCGAGGCGGCCGTCCGGCAGCCGGCGGACCAGGTCGCCCGTGCGGTAGAGCCGCTCGCCGGGGGCCCCGAAGGGCGCGGGGACGAAGGCGGCGGCGGTCAGGCCGGGGCGGCCCAGGTAGCCCAGGGCCAGACCGTCGCCGCCGGCGTGGAGCTCGCCCGGGACACCCACAGGCACGGGCTCCAGGTCGCGGCCGAGCGCGAGGACGCGGGTGTTGGCGATCGGCCGCCCGATGGAGACGGCCGCGCCGGGCTCCCCCTCGCCCACCTCGCCGCAGGCGGTGAAGGTGGTGTTCTCGGTGGGGCCGTAGCCGTTGATCAGCCTCAAGGTCGGGAGCTGGCGACGGAGGCGCGCCACGTGGGGCGGCGAGAGCACGTCGCCCCCCGCCAGGAGCTGGCGGAGGGGCGCCAGGGCCCCGGGGCGCTCGTCCACCACCAGGTGGAAGAGCCCGGCGGTCAGCCAGAGAGTGGTGACGCCGAAGCCGGAGATCGCCCGCTCCAGGCCGTCGAGCGACACCTCGCCCGGCGGCAGGATGGCCAGCCGGCCGCCGTTGAGCAGCGGTCCCCACAGCTCGAAGGTCGAGGCGTCGAAGGAGACCGGCGCCATCAGCAGGAAGACCTCGTCCGGGCCGAAGGTGGCGTAGTTGGTATCGCGCACCAGCCGCACCACGCTGCGATGGGAGACCGCCACCCCCTTCGGGGTGCCCGTGGAGCCGGAGGTGTAGAGGACGTAGGCGAGGTCGCCGCCGAAGAGAGGGGCGGCAGGGGCTCCAGGAACGGCGGGGACCTGGAGCGGCAACGTCCGCGCAGGCGCCGGCAGGCGGTCGGCCAGCCCTTCCTGGACCAGCACGAGGGGCTCCCCGGCATCGGCCAGCATCAAAGCCAGGCGCTCGCGCGGGTAGGCGGGATCGAGCGGCAGGTAGGCGCCGCCGGCCCGGAGGACGGCGAGGAGGGCGATCACCAGCTCGGGCGAGCGCTCGGCGAAGATCCCCACGAGATACCCCCGCCGCACCCCCTGCCGGGCCAGCTCGCCGGCCAGGGCCGCGGAGCGCTCGTCCAGCTCGCGGTAGGTCAGCACGGCTCCGGGCTCGGGTCCGAGCAGCGCCGGGGCATCCGGCCGGCGGGCCGCCTGCCCGGCGAAGAGCGCCGGGATCGACGCCGCGTCCGGATAGGCGGCGGCGGTGTCGTTCCACTCGGCCGTGAGCTGGTGGCGCTCGGCCGTGGAGAGGAGCGGCAGCTCGCGGGCCGGCCGGCCGGGACCGGCGGCGAGAGCGGCCAGGAGATTCTCCAGATGGGCCAGCAGGCGCCGCGCCGTGGCCGGCTCGAAGCGGCGCAGGGCGGTGAGGCGGAGGCTCAAGGCGCCGCGCGCCACCACGGTGAGCGTGAGCGGATAGTTGGTGCGCTCGACGACCGCCATGTCGACGATCCGCAGCTCCCCCAGGCGCTCCGCGACCGCCGGATCGACAGGGTAGTTCTCGAAGGCGAGGAGGCTGGTGAGCAGCGGCTCGCCGGCGGGCACCGCGGAGAGCGCCTGGACGCGCGCCAGCGGCAGCCACTCGTGCTGGCGCATCTCGAGCTGTTCGGCCTGCAACCGGGGCAACCAGGAGGAGAGGGGCTCGCCCTCCGGGACCTTCACCCGCGCCGGCAGGGTGTTGATGAACAGGCCTACCATCGACTCGACGCCGGGCAGCTCGGGGGAGCGGCCGGAGACCACGGTGCCGAAAGTGACGTCGCGCTCGCGCGCATAGCGGGCGAGGAGGAGCGCCCAGGCCCCCTGCACGAGGGTGTTGAGGGTCACCCGCAGCCGCTGCGCCAGCGCCTCCAGCCCGCGGGTCAGCGGCTCCGGGAGCACGATGGTCCGCTCGAAGTAGTCGTCCGCGCGGCCGCCCTCCGCTCCCGGGCGGTCGAACGGCACCGGGGTGGGCGCGGCGAGGCCGCGCAGCCGCCGCCGCCAGAAGCCCTCGGCCTCGGCCTGGTCCCGCCCGGCGACCCAGGCGACGTAGTCGCGGAAGGGGCGGGGGGGCGGCGGCAGGTGCGCCTCGCGGCCGGCGGCCGCGGCCTGGTAGAGGGTGAAGACCTCGGTCAGCAGGAGCGAGAAGCACCAGCCGTCGAAGAGCAGGTGGTGGAAGCTCCAGACCAGCCGATGGAGCCGCTCGTCCAGGCGTGCCAGGGTGAGCCGCAGGAGCGGCGGCCGGCCGAGGTCGAAGCCGCGCGCGCGGTCGGCCGCCAGCAGGTCCCGCCAGCGCTCCTCCCGCGCCGCGGGCGGCAGGCCCCGCCAGTCCTCCACCTTCCAGGGGAGCGCCACCCCCCGCCGCACGAGCTGCAACGGCCGCTCGACCCCCTGCCAGAGGAAGGCCGTGCGCAGCGCCGGATGGCGCTCGACCACCCGCTGCCAGGCGGTGGCGAAGGCCGCGCCGTCGAGCGGGCCCGCGATCTCGGCGGTGAGCTGCTCCACGTAGAGGTCGGCCCCGGCGGAGTAGAGGCTGTGGAACAGCAACCCCTCCTGGAGGGGGGCCAGGGGGTACAGGTCCTCGATCCCCGGATCGCCGCCGGTCAGGCGGTCGAGCGTCTGCCGGTCGAGCCCGGCGAGGGAGAAAGAGGCGGAGCCGCCCGCCGGCTCCGCCGTCTCCGCGCCCTGCCCGGCGACAGCGGCGAGCCCGGCGATCGTCTGGTGATCGAAGAGCTGCCGGGGGGTGATGAGGAGCCCCTCGCGGCGGGCCCGCGCCACGATCTGGATGCTCAGGATCGAATCGCCGCCGAGCGCGAAGAAGTTGTCGTGGATGCCCACCCGCTCGCGGCCGAGCACCTCGCGCCAGATGGCGGCCAGCCGCTCCTCCCGGGCGTCGCGGGGAGGGGCGAAGCCGGCGGGCTCGTCCGCCGCCTCCTGGGGAGCCGGCAGGGCCTTGCGGTCCACCTTGCCGGTGGGGCCTAGCGGCAGCGCGGCGAGCGGCACGAAGACCGCGGGGACCATGTGCTCCGGCAGGCGCGAATGGAGGAAGGCGCGCAGCTCGGCGGCGTCCAGGCTCTCCCCCACCACGTAGGCCACCAGCGACCGGTCGGCGCCGTCGGCTCGGATGGATCGTGCCACCACCACCGCGTCGCGCATCGCGGGGTGGGCCAGGAGGGCCGCCTCGACCTCCCCCGGCTCGATGCGGACGCCGCGGATCTTGACCTGGAGGTCGTTGCGGCCCAGGAACTCCAGGGCCCCCCCCTCGGCGGGCACCTGCCGCACGAGGTCCCCGGTGCGGTAGAAGCGGCGCCCCTCGACGGTGACGAAGCGCTCCGCCGTCAGCTCCTCGCGGCGGAAGTAGCCGCGGGCCACGCCGGCACCGCCGATCCACAGCTCGCCCGGCAGCCCCAGGGGGACGGCCTGGCCCCGCGGGTCCACCACCCGCAGCTCGAAGCCGGCCAGCGGACGGCCGATCAGCACCCGCGCCGGGCGGCGGCGGGGCGAGATCCGGATGGCCGTGCAGCCGATAGTGGCCTCGGTGGGCCCATAGGCCACGTCGAGGGCCGTGTGGGGGAAGACGGCGAGCAGGTCCGCTTGGAGCTCGGGAGACACCGCCTCGCCGCCGGCCCACAGCACGCGCAGGCCCGCGAACGGCTCCGGTCCGAGGGCGCGCGCGGCGGGGACCACGCGGCGCAGCAGGGAGGGGACGGAGAACGCCACCGCCGACCGGGCGAGCGCCGCCGCCACGCTCTTCGGGTCGAGGGCCTCGTCCTTCCCCAGGATCTCCACGTTGCCACCGGCGAGCAGCGGCGCCGCGATGTCCAGGAGCGACGGGTCGAAGGTGTAGCGTGTGAGGCCCGCCGCGCGGTCGCCGGGCCCCAGGGCGACGCGGTCGACGTAGGCGGCGAGCACCGCGGCGAGGCTGCCGTGCTCGACCATCACCGCCTTGGGCCGGCCCGTCGTCCCCGAGGTGTAGATGAGATAGGCGAGATCCCCGGGGCCCACCTCCGGCAACGCCGCGTCCGCCGGACGGTCCGGCAGCCGGTCGAGGTCCACGGAGACCGTCCCCGCCGCCAGCGCCGCCGACAGGGGTCCGCGGTGGACCACCGCCGCCGGCTCGGCGTCGGCCAGGAGGTCCGCCAGGCGCCCGGCGGGCACGTCGAGGTCGAGCGGCACCCAGGCGCCGCCCGCCTTCCACACGCCGAGCATGGCCACGGGGAGGTCGACCGTGCGGTCGAGCAGGAGCGCCACCCGCGATTCGCGGCCGACCCCCAGGGCGCGCAGATGGCGGGCCAGCGCGTCCGCGCGCCGGTCGAGCTCCCCGTAGGAGAGGGTCTGGCCGGCGGCGGTGACGGCGAGCGCCTCCGGCGTCCGCGCCGCCCAGGCGGCGAAGCGCGCCGGCACCGTCCAGCCGGGCGGGGCCCAAGCGGTGTCGTTCCACTCCACCAGCGCCTGGTGGCGCTCCGCGGGGGCGAGCGCCGGCAGGGCCGAGAGGGGGAGGTCCGGATCGGCCAGCACGGCCGCGAGCTGGCGGCGGAGGCGCTCGACGCGGCGGGCGGTGGTGGCGGCGTCGAACAGATCGGCGTCGTATTCGAGCGCCCCCTCCAGGCTGCCGCCGGGGACCTCGAAGAGGGTCAGCATCAGGTCGTACCGGGCCCTGCCGTCCCAGGTGTCCACCAGCTCGGAGGCGGTGCCGGCGAGCGACGCGCCGGAGTACTGGGCGTCGAGCACCTGCACGAGGGTCTGGACCAGCGGCGGCCGGCTGGGATCGCGCGTGAGCCGGAGCGCCTGCACGAGCTGGCCGAACGGCAGGTCCTGGTGAGCGTAGGAGCCGAGCGCCGAGCGGCGGACGCGCGCCAGCAGCTCGCGGAACGGCGGATCGCCCGTGAGGTCGAGGGGGAACGGCACCTGGGTGAGGAAGCAGCCGAGGACCGTCTCGATCTCCGGCCGGTTGCGGTTGGCGTTGTTGGCGCCGAGGACCAGCCGCTCCTGGCCGGAGTCGCGGCACAGCAGCGCGGCGGTCGCCGCGAGCACCAGCATGAAGAGGGTGGCCCCCTCCTGCCGGGCGAGCCCCCGCAGCCCGTCCGCCAGCCCGCTTTCGAGGGTGAAGGTGAGCCGGCCGCCGCGCAGCGTGAGCTCCGCCGGGCGGGGGCGGTCGGTGGGCAGGTCGAGCACGTCGGGGAAGCCGGCGAGCTGCTCGCGCCACCAGGAGGTCAGCTCGTCCAGGACCTCCCCCTGGAGCCACTGGCGCTGCCAGACGGCGAAGTCGGGATATTGCACCGGCGGCTCGGGGAGCGCCGGCCGCCCGCCCGCGGCGAAGGCGCTGTAGAACGCCGCCAGCTCCATCCAGGCGAGGTGGGAGGAGATGAAGTCGGTCACCAGGTGATGGATGGTGAGCAGGCAGACGTGGTCCTCGCCGCCCAGCCGCATCAGGACCGCGCGCACCAGCGGCCCTTGCGCGAGGTCGAACGGGGCTGCCGTCACCGCCTCCACCAGCCGGAAGGCCGCCGGCTCGCGCCGCGCCGCCGGCAGCCCGCTGAGGTCGAGGATCTGCAGCCGCTGGGAGCCGGCGGCGAGGACCCGCTGCACGGGCCGGCCCTCGACCGCCGGAAAGACGGTGCGCCAGGCGGCATGCCGGCGCGCGATCTCCGCCAGGGCCGCCTCCAGGACCGCCGGCGAGAGCGGGCCGCGCATGCGGGTGGCCGCGGCGATGTTGAGCCCCGCCCCCTGGGGGTAGAGCTGCTCCATGAACCAGTAGCGCTCCTGGTCGAGCGACAGGGGCCAGTCCCCCTCGGCCGTGGGGCCGGTGACGCGGGGGATCGGCGGGCCTTTAAGAGCGCTCGCGGCCTTGCGCTGCTTCTCGCGCAGCTTCTCGAACAGGGCGCGCTGCTCGGGGGTGAGGGCGGAGATACGGTCGGTGAGGCTCATACAGCTCCATCCAACTGGGGCGGCTCGCCGGCGAGCAGGGCCTCCAGCTCCTCCGGAGAGAGGTCGCCCGCCGCCTCCTCCAGGTTCTGTCCAATGATGCGGTCCGCCAGGTCGCGCACGTCGGCGGCGTCGAACACCGTCTGCAGAGAGACGTCGAGGCCGTAGCGGTCGCGCAGGCGGATCACCAGGCGGGTGGCGAGCAGCGAGTGCCCGCCCAGCGCGAAGAAGTTGTCGCGCATCCCCACCCGCTCGCGCTCCAGCACCTCGGCGCACGCCGCGGCCAGGCTCTCCTCCACGGCATTGTCCGGGGCCACATACTCGCGCGCGCGGCCGGCGGCGGGGTCCGGCGAGGGGAGCGCCCGCCGGTCCACCTTGCCGTTGGGAGTGAGCGGCAGTGCTTCGAGAGTCACGAAGGCGGCCGGCACCATGTAGTCCGGCAGCCGCTCGCGCAAGGCCGCGCGCAGGTCGTCGGCGGTGGTGTCACCGGTGACGTAGGCGACCAGCGATCCGACGGATCGGTCGGATCGCGCCAGCACCACGGCCTCGCGCACGCCGGGCACCGCCGCCAGCGCCGCCTCGATCTCCCCCAACTCGACGCGGAAGCCGCGGATCTTCACCTGGCCGTCGCGCCGGCCCAGGAATTCCAAGAGGCCGTCCGGCCGCCAGCGGACGACGTCCCCGGTGCGGTAGAGGCGGCCGCCCTCCCTCCAGGGGTCGGGGACGAAGCGCTCGGCGGTGAGGGCGGGGCGGGAGAGATAGCCGCGCGCCACCCCTTCGCCACCCGTGCAGAGCTCCCCCCAGACCCCCACCGGCACCGGCCGCAGGGACTCGTCGAGCACGTGGACGGTGGTCCCCCGCAGGGGCCGGCCGATCGGCACCGTGCCCGCCAGACGCTCGTCGGCGAGGTCGGCCGCGGTCATCACGTGGCGGGTGGTGAAGGTGGTGTTCTCGGTCGGGCCATAGCCGTCGATCAGCGTGAGGCCGGGCAGCCCGGCGAGGGCGCGGCGCACCGGCGCGGGCGCCAGGGCGTCGCCGCCGGCCAGCAGCCGGCGCAACGGGCGCAACTCCTCCAGCCGCTCCTCCACCATCTGGTGGAACAGCCCGGTGGTCAGCCAGAGCGTGCTCACCCCGTGGCGCACGATGGCGCGGGCCAGCTCGTCCGGCTCCGGGCGGCCGGGGAAGACCGCTACCCGCCCGCCGTTGAGCAGGGGCCCCCAGATCTCGAAGGTGGAGACGTCGAAGGCCACGTTGACCACCTGCAGCAGGGTCTCCCCCGGGCCCAAGGGGGCGTAGTCGGCTCCGGTCACCAGGCGGACGACGTTGCCGTGGGTCACCGCCACCCCTTTGGGGACGCCGGTCGAGCCCGAGGTGTAGATCACGTAGGCGAGCTGGTGGGGGGAGACCGCGGGGAGCTCCAGCGGCTCCTCCCCCTCCTCCAGATCGAGGGAGATCGCGCCGGCGTCCTCCAGCAGGAAGCGCCGCCGCTCCGCGGGGAGCTGAGGGTCCACCGGCAGGTAGGCGCAGCCGGCCTGGAGGATGCCGAGGAGGGTGGGGATCAGGCCGAGCGAGCGCTCGGCCGCCACGGCCACGCGCGTCTCCGGGGCCACGCCCCGGCGCAGCAGCCGGCCGGCCACCCGGCGGGCGCGGCGGTCGAGCTCGGCGTAGGTGATCTCCGCCTCGCCGCAGACCACGGCCACGGCGTCCGGCGTGCGCGCCGCCTGGGCGGCGAAGAGGGCGGGGATGGTGGCCCGGGAGGGGTGGACGTCCGCGGTGCCGCTCCACTCGGCCGTGAGCTGGTGGCGCTCGGCCGCGGCGAGCAGCGGCCGGGAGCTCAAGGGGGCCTCGGGGTCGGCGGCGAGCCCCGCCAGGAGCCCCTCCAGGTGGGCCAGCAGGCGCCGGACCGTGGCCGGCTCGAAGCGGCGGTCGGCGGTGAGGCGCAGGCTCACCTCCCCGCGCGCCACCACGGTCAGGGTGAGCGGATAGTTGGTGCGCTCGGCGAGGGCGGCGCGGGTGATCCGCGGCCCTCCCTCCCGGCCGGCGGCCACCGTGTCGAACGGATAGTTCTCGAACACCAGGAGGCTGGCGAAGAGCGGCTCGCCCGGGGGCAAGTCGACCAGCTTCTGGATCTCGGCCAGCGGGGTCCATTCGTGCTGGCGCAGCTCGAGCTGGTCGGCCTGGAGCCGCGGCAGCCAGGCGGACGCGGGCTCGTCCTCCGGGATCTCCACCCGCACCGGCACGGTGTTGATGAACAGCCCCACCATCGACTCGACGCCGGGGAGCTCCGCCGGGCGTCCGGAGACCACCGCGCCGAAGACCACGTCCCGCTCTTGGGCGTAGCGCGAGAGGAGGAGGGCCCAGGCCCCCTGCGCGACGGTGTTGAGCGTCACCCGCAGGCGCCGCGCGAGCCCCTCCAGGGCGCGGGTGAGAGACGCCGGCAGCACTACCTCGCGCTCGCAGTAGTCCTCGGGGCGGCCCCCCTGGGCGCGGCCGAGGGCGCCGGGGAGGTCGAACGGCACCGGCGTGGGTGCCGTGAAGCCCTCCAGCCGCCGTTGCCAGCGGCCCAGGGCCTCCCCCTCGTCGCGCCCCTGCAACCAGGCGACGTAGTCGCGGTAGGGGCGGGCCGGAGGCAGCGCCGCGGCGGGAGAGCCGTAGAGGGTGAAGACCTCGTTCAGCAGCAGTGGGAAGCACCAGCCGTCGAGCAGGATGTGGTGCGAGCTCCAGACCAGCCGGCGCGTCCGCTCGCCGGTGCGGACGAGCGCCAGCCGCAGGAGCGGCGGGCGGGAGAGCTCGAAGCCCCGCGCGCGGTCGGCGGCGAGGAGGGCGCGCCAGCGCGCCTCGACCTCGGCGGGCGCCAGACCCCGCCAGTCCTCGTAGATCCAGGGGACCTCGGCGGCGCGCCGGACGAGTTGGAGCGGCCGCTCGACGCCGTGCCAGAGGAAGCCGGTGCGCAGCGCGGAGTGGCGCTCCACCACCCGCTGCCAGGCGGCGGCGAAGGCGGTTTCATCGAGATCCCCCTCCAGCTCCGCGGTGAGCTGCTCGAAGTAGAGGTCGGCGCCGGCGCCCGCGTAGAGGCCGTGGAACAGCAGCCCCTCCTGCATGGGGGCCAGGGGGTAGAGGTCCTCGACGGTGCGGTCGTTACCCAGCAGGCGGTCGAGATCCTCCTGGCTCAAGGCCGCCAGGGGGAAGTCGGAAGGGGTGAAGCCCCCCGCCGCGGGCGACAGGCAGTGCTCGACCAGGGCCTCGATCTCGGCCAGGAAGCCGCGCGCCAGCCGCTCGGCGGTCGCCGGCAGGTGGCGGCCCGGGTCGTAGGTCCAGCTCACGCGCAGGCGGTCGTCCACCACCAGGGCGTCGATCGCGAAGGATGGCCGGCCCGCCGGGGCCTCCCCCAGGGCGTTCCGCACCGTCTCCGGAGCGAAGGCGAAGAGGTCCTCCTCCCCCGCCGCCGCGTCGAGCCGGCCCAGGTAGTTGAAGGAGACCTCGGGCGATGGGAGGCCAGCCAGGCGGTCATCCAGCAGGCCGTATCGCAGGCCCCGGCCGGGGAGGGACCGCAAAGTCTCCTTGACCGTCCGGATCGCCTCGCGCGGGCCGCCCCCCGGCGGCAGCGCGTGGACGACCGGATAGAGGGTGGTAAACCATCCGACGGTGCGCGAGAGGTCGACGCCGGGGACGCCGGGAGACATCTCCTCGCGGCCGTGCCCTTCGAGCTCGACCCGCAGGGCGCCCTCGCCCGTCCAGGCCGCGAAGGCGCGGGCGAGGGCCGCCAGCAGCAGGTCGTCGACCCGCGTGCGGTAGACCTCCGGCACCTCCTGGAGGAGCGCCCGCGTCGCCTCGGCTCCGAGCTCCACCGCGATGGTCGCCACGCCCCCGCCCCCTCCCGGCAGATCGCGCGGCAGCGGCGGGACGTCGGGCTGTTCGAGCCAGTACGGGAGCTCCGCCGCCACCGCGGCCGAGCGGGCGTGCTCGGCCAGCAGCTCCGCCCACCGCTTCCACGAAGTGGTCTTCGGCGGCAGCGGGAGACCCCTGTAGACGGCTTCCAGATCCTCCAGCAGCACGCGCCAGGAGACGCCGTCCACCACCAGGTGGTGGGCGGTGAGCAGCAGGCGGTCACCATCGCTCAGGCGGAACAGGGCGGCGGTGAAGAGGGGACCCCGTTCCAGGTCGAGCCCGGATTGCAGCTCCTCCATCGCCGCGGCGAGCGCGGCCGGCGCCGCCGTGAGATCGGCCTCCAGGAGCGGCACCGGCGCCGCCGGAGCATGGATCTGTTGCAGTCCAACGAAGCGCAGCCGCAGCGCGTCGTGATGCGCGGCGAGCCGGTCGAGGGCCGCCGACAAAGCCGGCGCGGCCAGCCGCTCGCGGGGGACGAGCACCACCGCCTGGTTGTAGTGCCACGGCCGCCGCAGCTCCTCGGCGAAGAAGCGGCGCTGCACCGGCGTCAGCGGCGCCTCCCCCTCGACGACTCCCTGCTCCTCGCCGGCTTCGGGCCCGGCGCTCCCGGCCGCCGCGGCCAGGGCGGCGATGGTCTGGTGCTCGAAGAGCTGCCGGGTGGTGAGCGCGAGCCCCTCACGGCGGGCCCGCGCCACCACCTGGATGGCGAGGATTGAATCGCCGCCGAGTTGGAAGAAGTTGTCGTGGACGCCCAGCCGCTCGAGGCCCAGCACCTGGCGCCAGACCGCCGCCAGCCGCTCCTCGCGGGCGTCACGTGCCGGCGCCGAGCCGGCCAGCTCGGCGGCCTCCGGCGGCGGCGGGAGCGCCCGGCGGTCGACCTTGCCGTGGGGGGTGAGCGGCAGCGCGTCCAGGGGGACGAAGGCCGCGGGCACCATGGCCTCCGGCAGGCGTTCGCGCAGGAAGGCCCGCAGGCCGGCGGCGTCCAGGCTCTCCCCTACCACGTAGGCCACCAGCGATCGGTCGGAGCGGACGGACCGCGCCACCACCACCGCCTCCCGCACCGCGGAATGAGCGAGCAGGGCCGCCTCGATCTCTCCCGGCTCGACCCGGAAGCCGCGGATCTTGACCTGGTCGTCGACGCGGCCGAGAAACTCCAGATCGCCGGCCGGCCGGCGCCGTACCAGATCGCCGCTGCGGTAGAGGCGGGCTCCCGGCTCATCCGCCAGCGGATCGGGCACGAAGCGCACGGCGGTGAGCGCCGGCCGGCCGAGGTAGCCGCGGGCCAGCGGGCCGCCCAGGCAGAGCTCGCCGGGCGCGCCCACCGGCCGCTCCTCTCCCCAGCGGCCGAGCACGCGGGCGACGCGCCCCGGCAGGGGACGGCCGATCGATATCCTGCCCACCTCCCCGTCGCGCGGCCCGACCTCGTGCTGGGTGGCGGAGACCACCGCCTCCGTGGGTCCGTAGCCGTTGAGCAGCGGCACGTGGGAGAGCCCCTTGCGGTGCCACTCGCGGGCGTGCCCGGCGCGCAGCTCCTCGCCGCCGATGAGCACCCGGCGCACCGAGGGGGGGACGGCCGCCGCGGCGAGGGGACCGGCCACCCAGCGCGACCAGACCGAGGTGGGCAGGTCGACCACCGTCAGCTCCAGGGCGGCGACGCGCGCCGTCAGCTCCTCCCCCTCCCACATCTCCGGCCCGCGCATCATCAGGGCGGCGCCGGAGGCCAGCACGGTGGCGACCTGCTCGACGGCGGGATCGAAGCTGGCCGAGTTGAATTGCAGGAAGCGGTCCGCCGGGCCAACGCCGTGCACCCGCGCCCAGGTCGCCACGTGCCCGGCGAACGCGGCGTGGCTCACCCCCACCCCCTTCGGGGCGCCGGTCGAGCCCGAGGTGTAGATCACGTAGGCCAGATTCTCCGGCAGCACCCCGGAGACGGGCGGCGCGGGGGCCGGAGTCAGGGGCTCGTCCAGCAGGACGCGGGGGAGACCCGTCGCGGGCAGGCGCGCCGCCACGGCGGCGTCGGTCACCAGCGCCGCCGCGCCGGAGTCGGCGAGGACGAAGGCGATGCGCGCCGGCGAATCCTCGGGATCGATGGGCAGGTAGGCGCCGCCCGCCGCCAGGACGCCCAGCAGGGCGGCGACCAGGCCGGCCGAGCGCCCGGCGCAGACCGCCACCCTCACCTCGGGCCCCACCCCCAGGCGGCGCAGGCGCCAGGCCAGGGCGTTGGCGCGGCCGGCGAGCTCGCCGTAGCTCCAGCGCTCCTCCCCGCAGGCCACTGCCAGGGCCTCCGGGTGGCGGCGGGCCAGCGCCGCGATCGCCTCGTGGACGTGGAGGGCGGGCGCCGGGCCGAGGGCCGGCGTCCGCTCGGCGCGCCGGAGCTGCTCGCGCTCGGCCACGCTCAGCAGCGGGACGCCCGAGAGCCGCAGGCCGGGATTGCCGGCCACCGCCTCCAGCAGGCGCTGTAGCCGGTCGAAGAGGCGCACCGCCGTGCCCTCCTCGAACAGGTCGAGGTCGTATTCGAGCTCGCCCAGGAGCCCCTCGGGGCGGTCGAACAGGGTCAGCATCAGGTCGTAGCGGGCGTTGCCGTCGAAGACCGGCACCGGCTCGAAGGCGAGGCCGGCCAGCCCGCCGCCGGAGGGCTTGCCGTCGAGCACCTGCAGGAGGGCCTGGACGACCGGCTGGCGATTGAGCTCGCGCTCCGGCTGGAGCGCCTCGACCAGCTTGCCGAACGGCAGGTCCTGGTGGGCGTAGACGCCCAGCGCCGACTGCCGCACCCGCGCCAGCAGCTCGCGGAAGGTGGGATCGCCCGTGAGGTCGATGGGGAACGGCACCTGGGTCACGAAGCAGCCGAGGACCGTCTCGATCTCGGGCCGGTTGCGGTTGGCGTTGTTGGCGCCCAGGATCAGCTCCTCCTGGCCGGAATGGCGGTGGAGCAGCGCCGCGAAGGCCGCGAGCCCGGTCATGAACAGGGTCGCCCCCTCGCCGCGGGAGAGCGCGCGCAGCCGCTCCGACAGCGCGGCCGGCAGGCTCGCGACCACCTGTCCGCCGCGCATGCGCGCCACCGCCGGGCGCGGCCGGTCGAGGGGGAGGTCGAGCACCAGGGGAACGTCGGCCAGCCGCTCGCGCCACCAGGAGACCAGCCCCTCCAGGACCTCCCCTTGCAGCCAGCCGCGCTGCCAGACGGCGAAGTCGGCGTAATGGACCGGCGGCTCCGGCAGCGCCGCCGGAAGCCCGGTCGCCAGGGCGGCGCAGAGCACGGCGAGCTCGCCCCAGATCACCGGGAACGACAGGCCGTCGGCGATCAGGTGGTGGATGGTGAGCAGGCAGACGTGGTCGTCCGCGCCGAGGCGGACGAGGCTCGACCGCACCAGTGGCCCGCGCTGCAGATCGAACGGGACGGCCGCCTCCACCGTCGCCAGGCGCAGCGCCTCGGCCTCGCGCCGCGCGGGGGGGAGGCTGGTGAGATCGATGAAGGCCAGGCGCTGCCGCCCCGTGGGGGCCACCCGCTGCACGGGAGCGTCGCCGGCGAGCGGAAAGCTGGTGCGCCAGGTGGCATGGCGCCGCGCCAGCTCGTCGAGCGCCGCCGCCACCACCGGCAGCGCGATCGACCCCCGCATGCGCGACGCGCTCCCGAGGTTGAGCCCCGCCCCCTGGGGATAAAGCTGCTCCATGAGCCAGTAGCGCTCCTGGTCGAGCGACAGCGGCCAGTCCCCCTCCCCCGTGGGGCCGGTCACCCGCGGGATGGGCGGCGGCTGCGGCGGGCGCGCTGCCTGCCGCTGCTTCTCCCGCAGCTTCTCGAACAGGGCCCGCTGCTCGGGCGCGAGGGCGGAGATCCGGTCGGTGAGACTCATACGGCTCCGTCCGGTGGAAGGGGCTCGCCGGCGAGCAGGGCCTCCAGATCCTCGGGGGAGAGGTCGCCCGCCTCCTCCTCCAGAGCCTGCCCGACGATACGGTCCGCCAGATCGCGCAGATCGGCGGCGTCGAACACCGTCTGCAGGGGTACGTCGAGGCCAAAGCGGTCGCGCAGGCGGGTCACCAGGCGGGTGGCGAGCAGCGAGTGCCCGCCCAGCGCGAAGAAGTTGTCGCGCATCCCCACCCGCTCGAGCCCCAGCACCTCGGCGCACGCCGCGGCCAGGCTCTCCTCCACGGCATTGGCCGGGGCCACGTGCTCGCGCGCGCGGCCGGCGGCCGGGTCCGGAGAGGGGAGCGCCCGCCGGTCCACCTTGCCGCTGGGCGTCAGCGGCAGGCGGTCGAGGAAGACGAAGGCGGCGGGGATCATGGAGTCCGGCAGCCGCTCGCGCAGCGACTGGCGCAGCTCCTCGGCGGTGGCGTCACCGGTGACGTAGGCCACCAGGCGCCGGTCGGCTGGAGATCCGACGGATCGGTCGGATCGGTCGGATCGCGCCAGCACCACGGCCTCGCGCACGCCGGGCACCGCCGCCAGCGCCGCCTCGATCTCCCCCAGCTCGACGCGGAAGCCGCGGATCTTCACCTGGCCGTCGCGCCGGCCCAGGAACTCCAGCAGGCCGTCCGGCCGCCAGCGGACGACGTCCCCGGTGCGGTAGAGGCGGCCGCCCTCTCCCCAGGGGTCGGGCACGAAGCGCTCGGCGGTGAGAGCCGGCCGGGCGAGATAGCCCCGCGCCACCCCTTCGCCGCCCGTGCAGAGCTCCCCCCAGACCCCCACCGGCACCGGCCGCAGGGACTCGTCGAGCACGTGGACGGTGGTCCCCCGCAGGGGCCGGCCGATCGGCACCGTGGCCGCCAGCCGCTCGTCGGCGAGGCCGGCAGAGGTCATCACGTGGCGGGTGGTGAAGGCGGTGTTCTCGGTCGGGCCGTAGCCGTCGATCAGCGTGCAGCCGGGCAGCCCGGCGAGGGCGCGGCGCACCGGCGCGGGCGCCAGCGCGTCGCCGCCGGCCAGCAGCCGGCGCAACGGGCGCAGCGCCTCCAGCCGCTCCTCCACCATCTGGTGGAACAGCCCGGTGGTCAGCCAGAGCGTGCTCACTCCATGACGCACGATGGCGCGGGCCAACTCGTCCAGCTCCGGGCGGCCGGGGAAGACCGCCACCCGCCCGCCGTTGAGCAGCGGCACCCAGATCTCGAAGGTCGAGACGTCGAAGGCCACGTTGCAGACCTGCAGCAGGGTCTCGCCCGGCCCCAGGGGGGCGTAGTCGGCGGCCCCGGTCACCAGGCGGGCGACGTTGCCGTGGGTCACCTCCACCCCCTTGGGCACGCCGGTCGAGCCCGAGGTGTAGATCACGTAGGCGAGCTGGCCGGGGAAGATCGCGGGCAGCTCCAGCGCTTCTTCCCCTTCCTCTAGCCCTTCCTCCGGGTCCAGGGAGATCGCCCCGGCGTCCTCCAGCAGGAACCGCCGCCTTTCCTCGGGCAGCGCGGGATCGACCGGCAGATAGGCGCAGCCGGCCTGGAGGATGCCCAGGAGCCTGGGGATCAGAGCGAGCGAGCGCTCGGCCGCCACGGCCACGCGCGTCTCTGGGGCCACACCCCGGCGCAGCAGCCGGCCGGCCACCCGGCGGGCGCGGCGGTCGAGCTCGGCATAGGTGATCTCCGCCTCGCCGCAGACCACCGCCACGGCGTCCGGCGTGCGCGCCGCCTGGGCGGCGAAGAGGGCGGGGATGGTGGCCCGGGAGGGGTGGACGTCCGCGGCGCCGCTCCATTCGGCCGTGAGCTGGTGGCGCTCGGCCGCGGAGAGCAGCGGCAGGCAGGCCGGCGGCGCCTCCGGGGCGTCGGCGAGCCCCTCCAGGAGGCGCTCCAGGTGGGCCAGCAGGCGCCGGACCGTGGCCGGCTCGAAGCGCCGGTCGGCGGTGAGACGCAGGCTTAAAGACCCGCGCGCCACCACGGTCAGGGTGAGCGGATAGTTGGTGCGCTCGGCGAGGGCGGCGCTCTCGACCCGCAGCCCACCCGAGCCGTCCGAGGCCGGGTTGAACGGATAGTTCTCGAACACCAGGAGGCTGGCGAACAGCGGCTCGCCCGGCGGCAGGTCGACCAGCTTCTGGATCTCGGCCAGCGGAGTCCATTCGTGCTGGCGCAGCTCGAGCTGGTCCGCCTGGAGTCGCGGCAGCCAGGCGGCGAAGGGCTCACCCCTGGGGACCACGGCCCGCACCGGCACCGTGTTGATGAACAGCCCCACCATCGACTCGACGCCGGGGAGCTCAGGGTGCCGGCCGGAGACCACCGCGCCGAAGACGACGTCGGGCTCCCGCGCGTATTCCGAGAGCAGGAGCGCCCAGGCCCCCTGCACCACCGTGTTGAGGGTCACCCGCAGGCGCTGCGCCAGCGCCTCCAGAGCACGGGCGAGCGGCGCCGGCAGCTCGATCGTCCGCTCGCGATAGTCCTCGGGGCGCCCGCCGTGGGCGCGGTTGAGGGCGCCGGGGAGGTCGAAGGGCACCGGGGTGGGCGCCGTGAAGCCCTCCAGCATCCGCCGCCACCGTTCGAGGGCCTCCCCCTCGTCGCGCCTCCCCAGCCAGGCGATGTAGTCGCGGTAGGGGCGCGGCGCCGGCAGGCGCGCCTCGCGGCCGGCGGCGGCCGCCTCGTAAAGCGCGAAGACCTCGTTCAGCAGCAGGGAGAAGCACCAGCCGTCGAACAGGATGTGATGGGTGCTCCAGACCAGCCGGCGCTCCTCCTCGCCCGTGCGCGCCAGGGCGATGCGCAGGAGCGGCGGCCGGCCGAGGTCGAAGCCGCGGGCGCGGTCGGCGGCGAGGAGGCCGCGCCAGCGCGCCTCGGCGTCCGTGGGGGCGAGGTCCCGCCAGTCCTCGCTAGTCCAGGGGATCTCGACGGCCCGCCGCACGAGCTGCAGCGGCCGCTCGACGCCGTGCCAGAGGAAGCCGGTACGCAGCGCGGCGTGGCGCTCGACGGCCCGTTGCCAGGCGGCGGCGAAGGCGGCCTCGTCCAGCGGTCCGGCGAGCACGGCGGTGAATTGCTCGAAGTAGAGGTCCGCGCCCTCGCCGGCGTAGAGGCTGTGGAACAGCATCCCCTCCTGCATGGGGGCCAGGGGGTAGAGGTCCTCGACGCCCCGGTCCCGTCCCAGCAGGCGGTCGAGCGCCTCCTGGTCCAGGCCCGCGAGCGGGAAGTCGGAGGGGGTGAAGCCGCCGGCCTCCAGCGATCGGCAGTGCTCGACCAGCGCCGCGATCTCCGCGAGGAAGCCGCGGGCCAGCCGCTCGGCGGTGGCCGGGAGGTGGCGGCCGGG
Organism: Thermoanaerobaculia bacterium; assembly: GCA_036497345.1. Lineage (GTDB taxonomy): Bacteria > Acidobacteriota > Thermoanaerobaculia > Multivoradales > UBA5704 > DATARR01. Next base: position 19,358 of record DASXJP010000188.1, on the reverse strand, counting down.
ATCGTAGCTCCAGCTCACGCGCAGGCGGCCGTCGAGCACCAGGGCGTCGATGGCGAACAGAGGGGCACCGGCCGGGATCTCCCCGGCGGTCCCCCGCACCGCCTCGGGGGCGAAGGCGAAGAGCCCTCCCTCCCTCGCCGCGTCGAGCCGGCCCAGATAGTTGAAGGAGACCTGCGGCGTCGGCAGCGCGGCCAGGCGGTCCGCCGTTTCGGGGCCCGCGAGATAGCGCAACAGGCCGTGGCCCAGGCCCCGCCCGGGCACCGCCCGCAGGCTCTCCTTGACCGCCCGGATCGCCTCCCGTGCGCCGTCGCCCGGCGGCAGCGTCAGGGCGACGGGGAAGACGGTCGTGAGCCAGCCCACGGTGCGCGAGAGGTCGGCGTCCGGGAAGATCTCCTCCCGCCCGTGCCCTTCGAGATCGACCAGCAGCGTGCCCTCCCCCGTCCAGGCGGCGAAGGCGCGAGCGAGCGCCGCCAGCAGCAGGTCGTTCACCTGGGTGCGGTAGACCTCCGGCACCTCCTGGAGGAGCGCGCGGGTCGCCGCGGCCCCGAGCTCCACCGCGACGCTCGCCCGGGCGGGAGCGCCGCCCCCCGCGAGGTCGCACGGCAACGGCGGCACGGCCGGGAGGGAGAGCCAGTAGGGGAGCTCCGCCGCCGCCCCGGCAGAACGGGCGTGGGCGGCCAGCAGCTCGGCCCAGCGCTTCCAGGAGGTGGTCTTCGGCGGCAGATCGCGGCCCTCATAGAGGGCGGCCAGGTCCTCCAGCAGCAGGCGCCAGGAGACGCCGTCCACCACCAGGTGATGGGCGGTGAGGAGCAGCCGGTCGCCGCCGGCCAGCCGGAAGAGGGCGGCGGTGAAGAGGGGGCCCCGCGCGAGGTCCAGCCCCGACTGGAGCTGCTCGGCCGCGGCCTCAAGGGCGCCCGCCGGCATCCCCCGGAGATCGGCCTCCAGGAGCGGCACCGGCGCGGCCGGAGCGTGGGTCTGCCGCCACCCGTCCCCCTCCTCGAGGAACCGCAACCGCAGCGCGTCGTGGTGGGCGGCGAGCCGGTCGAGAGCCGCCGCCAGGGCCGGCGCGGCGAGCCGCTCGCGGGGGACGAGCAGCACCGCCTGGTTGAAGCGTCCGGGCTGTTGCCGTTCCTCGGCGAAGAAGCGGCGCTGGATGGGGGTCAGCGGCGCCTCCCCGGCGACCGGCCCCTGCTCCTCGGCCGCGCTCGCCGTGCTCCCCTCGGCGGCGGCCACGGCGGCGAGCTCGGCGACCGTCTGGTGCTCGAAGATCTGCCGTGGGGTGAGCAGGAGCCCCTCGCGGCGGGCCCGGGCCACGATCTGGATGCTCAGGATCGAATCGCCGCCGAGCTGGAAGAAGTTGTCGTGGACGCCCACCTCCGCGAGGCCGAGCACCTCGCGCCAGATCGCGGCCAGCCGCTCCTCCCTGGGGCTGCGGGGGAGCGCCTCGGCGGCGGCCGCGACCGCCGGCGGCTGCGGCGCGGGCAGGGTCCTGCGGTCCACCTTGCCGTTGGCGTTGAGGGGCAGCGCGGCGAGCGGCACGAAGAACGAGGGGACCATGGCCTCGGGCAGGCGGCCACGGAGGAAGGCGCGCAGATCCTCGCCCTCCGCCCCCACCACGTAGGCCACCAGCGATCGGTCGGATCCGTCGGATCCGTCGGATCGGACGGATCGCGCCACCACCACCGCCTCCCGCACTGCGGGATGAGCGCGCAGCGCCGCCTCGACCTCCCCCGGCTCGATGCGGAAGCCGCGCACCTTGACCTGCAGGTCGGTGCGGCCGCGGAATTCCAGCAGGCCGTCCGCCCGCCAGCGGACCAGGTCGCCCGTGCGGTAGAGCCGGCTCCCCTCTCCCGCGGGATCGGGCACGAAGCGCCCGGCGGTGAGGTCCGGCCGGCCGAGGTAGCCGCGCGCCACTCCGTCGCCGCCCGCGAAGAGCTCACCCCAGACGCCCACCGGCACCGGCCGCAGGGCGGGGTCGAGCACGTGCACGCGCGTGCCCTGGACCGGCCGGCCGATCGGCACCGCGGCGTCCCAGCCGGTGGCGGCGCGCATGGGGAAGCAGGCGGTGAAGGTGGTGTTCTCTGTGGGGCCGTAGCCGTTGATCACCGTGCATCCGGGCAGCCCCTCCAGGGCCCGGCGCACGTGCGCGGGCGACAGCACGTCACCGCCGGCCAGGAGCTGGCGCACGGGGCGCAAGCCCTCCAGCCGCTCGTTGACCATCTGGTGGAAGAGGCCGGCGGTCAGCCAGAGCGCGGTCACGCCGTGGCGGGCGATGGCGTCCGCAATCTCGTCGAGCCCGGGCTGGCGGCCGGGGAAGAGCACCAGGCGGCCGCCGTTGAGCAGGGGCGCCCAGATCTCCAGCGTCGAGGCGTCAAAGGCGAGGTTGCCGAGTTGGAGGAAGGTCTCCTCCGGACCCATCGAGGCCCAGCGGGCGCCGCGCACCAGGCGCACCACGTTGCGGTGGGTCACCGCCACCCCCTTCGGCGCGCCGGTCGAGCCGGAGGTGTACATCACGTAGGCGAGCTGATCGGGAGAGACAGCAGGGACCTCAGGGACAACAGGGACCTCAGGGACGGTATCCAAGGAGATCGCCCCTGCGTCCGCGAGCAGGAATCGCCGCCGCTCCTCGGGCAGCTCGGGATCGACCGGCAGGTAGGCGCAGCCGGCCTGGAGGATTCCGAGCAGCGCGACGATCAGGTCGATGGAGCGCTCGGAGGGCACGGCGATCCGCGACTCGGGGGGAAGCCCCATCCGTAGCAGCCGGCTGGCCACCTGGCGGGCGCGGTAGGCCAGCTCGGCGTAGGTGATCTCCTCCTCGCCGCAGACCACTGCCACGGCGTCCGGCGTGCACGCCGCCTGGGCCGCGAAGAGCCCGGGGATGGTGCCGCCAGAGGGGTCGGCGGTGTCGTTCCACTCGACCGACACCTGCTGGCGAGCCGCCGCGGTGAGGACCGGCAAGCTCGACAGCCGCTGGTCCGCATCGGCCAACACCGCCACAGCCTGGAGCAGGAAGCGCTCGATCCGGTTGGCGATGGTCGCGGCGTCGAAGAGATCGGCGTCGTATTCGAGCGCCCCCGCCAGCCAGTCGCGGTGGTCGAAGAGCGTCAGCATCAGGTCGTAGCGGGCCCGGCCGTCCCAGACATCCACCGGCTCGGAGTCGGCGCCGGTGCCCACCGTTGCGCCCGGCTGCATGTCGAGCACCTGGACCAGCGCCTGGATCAGCGGCTGGCGGCTGGGATCGCGCTCGAGCTCGATCGCCTGGATGAGCTGGCCGAATGGCAGATCCTGGTGGGCGTAGGTACCGAGCGCCGACTGCCGGACGCGCGCCAGGAGCTCGCGGAACGTGGGATCGCCAGACAGGTCGATGGGGAACGGCACCTGGGTCAGGAAGCAGCCGAGCACCGGCTCGATCTCCGGCCGGTTGCGGTTGGCGTTGTTGGCGCCCAGGATCAGTCGCTCCTGGCCGGAGTCACGGTAGAGCCCGGCGGCGGTCAGCGCCAGGACGAGCATGAACAGCGTCGCTCCCTCCTGGCGGGCGAGGCCGCGCAGGCCGGACGCCGGCCCCCCCTCGACAGTGAACAGTCGCCGGTCGCCGCGCAGGCGGAGCTCCGCCGGGCGCGGCCGGTCGGTGGGCAGATCGAGGTCGACCGGGAAGCCGTCCAGCCGCTCGCGCCACCAGGAGGCCAGCTCGTCGAGCACCTCTCCCTGGAGCCAGTCGCGCTGCCAGAGGGCGAAGTCCGGGTACTGCACCGGCGGCTCCGCCAGGGCCGCCCGCCCGCCCGTGGCGAGGGCATCGAGCAGCACCGCCAGCTCCGTCCAGACGATCTGGAAGGAGAGGAAGTCGGTGACCAGGTGGTGGACGGTGAGCAGGCAGACGTGCTCCCCGGAGCTCAGCCGCACCAGGGTCGAGCGCACCAGCGGGCCGCGCTCGAGGTCGAACGGCGCCGCCGAGTCCTCCCCCACCAAACGGCGGGCTTCCTGCTCGCGCCGCGCCGCCGGCAGGGCGGTGAGGTCGATCACCGAGAGCAACTGGGGCCGCGGCGCCAGCACACGCTGCACGGGCCGGCCGTCGGCGACCGGGAAGACGGTGCGCCAGGCGGCGTGGCGCCGCACGATCTCGGTCAGCCCCGCGGCCACCCGCGGGGGGGAGAGCGGTCCGCGCATGCGCGTGGCTGCGGTGATGTTCAGCCCCGCGCCGCCGGGGTAGAGCTGCTCCATGAACCAGTAGCGCTCCTGGTCGAGCGACAGCGGCCAGTCCCCCTCTCCCGTGGGGCCGGTCACCCGCGGGATGGGCGGGGCCTTGGCGGCGCGCGCCGCCTTCTGCTGCTTCTCCCGCAGCTTCTCGAACAGGGCCCGCTGCTCGGGCGTGAGGGCGGCGAGACGCTCCGCGACGCTCATCCCACCTCCGCCGGCGACGGCAGCCCGGACAGCCGGACTTCCGGGTCGGCCGTCACCCGGTCGAGGATGAGCTTGAAGAGCGCGAGCCACCGCTCCACGGTCGCCCGGTCGAGGATGTCGGCGTTGAATTCCACCGGTCCCGAGAACCCGAGGTCCTCGTAGTCGTAGAGGCCGAACATGAGGTCCCAGCGGGAATTGCCGTCGAACAGCGGCACCGCCTCGGATTCGAGATCGCCGTCGCCGCCGTGGCTCTGGCCGTTGAGCACCAGGAGCAGCACCTGGACGACCGGGTTGCGGCTCGGATCGGGCTCGGGGGCCAGGGCCTCGGCCAGCTTGTCGAACGGCATGTTCTGGTGGGTGTAGGCGGCGAGGGTGGCCTTCTTCACCCGCGCCAGCACCTCGCGGAAGGTGGGATCGCCGGACAGGTCGACGGCGAACGGCACCTGGGTGAGGAAGAAGCCCACGACGGCGTCGAGCTCCGGGCGCGGCCGGTTGGCGCTGTTCGAGCCCACCACGAGCTTCTCGCGGCCGGTGATCCGGAAGAGCAGGGCGTCGACGGCGGCCAGCAGAGCCATGAAGACCGTCACCCCCTCGCGGCGGGCCAGCGCCCGCAGCCGCGCGGCCGGCCCGGGGCCGGAGCGGAACGGGATCATGCCGCCGCGCTGGCTCTGCGCCGGCGGCCGCGGGCGGTCGCCCGGCAGGTCCAGGACGAGCGGGAAGCCGGCCAGCTCGCGGCGCCAGAAGTCCGCGTATTCGCTCAGGGCCTCGCCGCTCCACTGCTCGCGCTCCCAGAGCACGAAGTCCGGGAAGCACAGCGCCGGCTCCGGCAGCGGGCTGGGGGCGCCGGCGCGCGCGGCGTGGTAGAGCGCCATCAGCTCCTGCATGACGACCTGGAAGGTGATCCAGTCGGTGGCCGTGTGGTGGATGGTGAGCAGGGACAGGTGCTCGCCCGCGTCCAGCCGGACCAGGGCGGCGCGCACCAGCGGCCCGCGCTCGAGGTCGAAGAGCGCCCGCGTGTGGTCGAACAGGGCGCGGCGCCCCTCGGCCTCGCGGCGCTCCGCCGACAGGGCCGTGACGTCGATGAGGGAGAAGCCGGGCTCGACCCGCTCGGCCACCCGCTGCACCGGCCTGCCGTCCACCAGGGGAAAGCTGGCGCGGAGGGCGGCGTGACGGCGGACCACCTCGCGCAGGGCGGCCACGAAGGCCGGCACGTGCAGGAATCCCCACAGGTGGCTGGCGGCGTCGACGTTCCAGGAGACCAGGGCGGGGCTCGCCCGGTGGAGGCGCCAGAGCCGCTCCTGGTCGATCGACAGCGGCCAGTCGCCGGCGCCGCCGGGACCGGTGACCCGGCGCACCGGCGGCGGCTGGCGGGCGATCGCCGCCTCCTGCTGTTTCCGGCGCAGGGCCTCGAACAGGGCCCGCTGCTCCGGGGTGAGCGACGAGACGCGATCGGCGACGCTCAAACCGCGACCCCCATCTCAGACAGCTTGCGCTCCGCCTCCTCTGGGGAGAGCCCCTCGACCAGGGCCAGCAGGGCCTCCAGGTCCTCCTCGCTCTCCTCACCCCTGGCGCGGCCGATCAGCTTCGCCAGCTCGGCGATGGTGGGCGCCTCGAACAGCGCCGTCACCGGCAGGTCGGCGTCGAACAGGGTGCGGATCTGGGTGACCATCTGGATGGCCAGCAGGGAGTGGCCGCCCAGCTCGAGGAAGCTGTCCTCGACGCCCACCGGCGCGATGCCGAACAGCTCCTCCCAGAGGGCGGCGAGCTTGGCCTCGCGCTCGTCGCGGGGCTCGACATAGGCGGTCGAAAGCCCCGGGCGCTGGGCCTTCTCGCCGCGGTGCAGGGGCGCCATCTGGGCGAGCAGGGTCTCGGCGTTGACGGCGTCCGCCTCGGCGATCAGGGTGGGCAGGTCGCGCGCCGCCACCACCACCTGCGGCAGGGTGGCGGCGAGCAGCCGGCGCAGGGCCTCGCCGCTCTGCGCGGCCGGCACCCCGAAGGCCGCGAGGCTCTTCTGGAGCTCCTCCGGCTGCATGCCGGCGAGGCCGCCCGCCGCGGTGGCGATCAGCCAACCGTCCCACTGGTACGGGTCCCAATGAGCGGCCACGGTGAACGGGCCAACGTCCGCGGAAAGCATGGCGCGCCGCCGGGCCAGGGCGTCCAGGAAGGCCCCCCCAGCGGCGACGTCGAGCTGCCCCAGGCCGCCGGTGAAGGCCAGGGTGGAGGACATCAGCAATACGAAGGCGGGAGGCTGCGGCTCGGCCGCCAGGGCCGCCAGCCAGGCTTCGGCGCCCAGGACGGTGGGGTCGAGGGCGGCGCGCAGGGCCTCGGGCGTCTTGAGCTGGATCAGGCCGCCGGTGAAGGCGCCCGCGGTGTGGAAGACCCCCTGGAGGGGCCCCAGCGCGCGGACCTCCGAGAGATCGCCCGCCTCAGCGCGCACCAGCCGGAGGCGCCGCCGCTCCTCCGCGGTGAGGCCGGACAGCCGCTTCACGGCGGCGCCGATCACGTCCTGGCCCGGCGGCACGGCCGGCAGCCCCTCCCAGCCGTCCCAGCGCTCCGAGGCGGGGAATTCCGGCGGCACCACCAGCGCCACGCTGGCGCCGAGGGAGCGCACCAGCAGCTCGGCCAGGACGGCGCCGCCGCCATGGACGCCGTCGGTGATCAGGTAGGCCGCGCCGGGCTTCAGGAGGGAGGCGCCGCTCTCCTCCAGGCGCGCCCGCTCGAAGGTGCGCGCCCAGCGCCGCCGGCCGCGGAAGGCGACCGCGTCCTCCCGGGAGCCGGCCGGCAGCGAGGCCTCGGCGAGGAGCTGGTCGACCAGCCGGTCCTCCCCGGACCGGACGTCGATGGTGGCGCAGGTCAGCCGCGCCGACTCCTGGTGGATCACCCGCACGGCGCCCAGGACCGTGGCCTTGCCCGGATGGACCGGATCGCCGTCCGCCACGTCGTGCAGGCCATCCGCCACCATGGCGAGGTGCACCGGGCCGCTCCCGCCGCCCAGGGCGGTGAGCGCCTGCTCCAGGAAGGTGAGGCTGAGCAGCCCGGCCGTCTGCGCGTCACCGAAGGAGGGCTCGGCTCCCGTGATCCCCCACAGATGCAGGACGGTCGTCGGGAGCTCGCCGCCCAGGTGCTGGAGGAGGGCGTCGTAATCCTGCCGCCGGGCGGGATCGATCGTCACCGCGTCCCCCTCCGCCTGGAAGGCGGAGCCCTGGGCGACCGTGGTCACCCGCCGGCCCTCCCGCCGCAGCCGGGCGGCGATCCGCTCCCCCAGCCCCCCGCGGTCGAGGAAGACCAGCCAGGGGCCCTCCGCGATGGCGGGGGCCGCCGCCAGCGGGGTCTGCTTCCACGCGGGGATCCAGAACCAGTCCGCCAGGTCTCGTCGCGCGCCGGGCGTCTGAGACGGCACCGTCCCTCCCTGCGGCGGGTCGATCCAGCAGCGCTGGCGCTCGAAGGGGTAGGTGGGGAGCCGCGCGCGGTGGCGCCGCGCGCCGGCGTAGAGCCCCTCCGGGTCGAAGGGGACTCCGGCCACCCAGAGGCGGCCCAGGGCATCGAGCAGCAGGGCGAGGTCGGCCCCCTCCTCGCTGGCCCGCCGCAGGGTGGTGACAGCCACCCTGCCCGCCCCCGCGTCCGGATGCTGGCGCACCAGGGCGGCGAGGGTGCTCCCCGGCCCCACCTCGACCATCACGCGGTCGGGATCGCGCAGCAGCTCGGACAGCCCCTCGGCGAAGCGCACCGGCTGGACCATGTGGAGGGCCCAGTAGCCGGGGTCCTGGAGGTCGGCGGCGGTGATCCAGGTGCCGGTGACGTTCGAGATGTACGGGATCTTCGGCGCCCCCGTCGCGACCGTGCCGGCGAGCTTCGTCAGCTCGTCCACGGCCGGCCGCATCATGGGGGTGTGGAAGGCGTGGGTGGTGGTGAGGCGCAGGCAGGTGGCTCCCCGCTCCTTCAGCCGCCCTTCGAGATCCGCGACCGCCTCCTCAGTCCCACCCACCACGGTGAAATGGGGCCCGTTGGTGGCGGAGATCGCCAATCCCTCGCCCAGGAGAGGCCGCACCTCGGCTTCCGGCAGGGGCACGGCCAGCATGGCGCCGCCGGGGAGGTCCTGGATGAGCTTCGCCCGTCGCGCCACCAGGGCCAGGGCGTCCTCCAGGGGGAGGACGCCGGAGAGGCAGGCCGCCACGTACTCCCCCAGGCTGTAGCCGATCATCGCCTGCGGCTGCACGCCCCAGGCCATCAGCAGCCGCGCCAGGGCGTATTCGATCGCGAAGAGGATGGGCTGGGCGTATTCCGTGCGGTCGAGCCGGCGGTCCCCCGCGCTCCGCTCCCGCCGCAGCATGGCCCGCAGGTCGGTCTTGCGCTCGCCGGACCCCGCCGCGCGCGGCCCGGCCGAGAACAGGATCTCGCGGATGTCAAGCCCCAAGTGGAGACGCAGGATCTCCGCGCAGCGGTCCACCTCGGCGGCGAAGACGGGCTCGGAGTCGTAGAGCTCCCGCCCCAAGTCCACATAGTGATCGCCCAAGCCGGGGAAGAGGAAGACCACCGGCCGCTGCCCTCCCTCGAAGACCCCGGCGGCGCCGCGCCCTCCGCGCAGCGCGGCGACGGCGTCTTCGACGTCTTTGCAGACCACGGCCCGGCGATGACCGAAGGCCTTGCGGCCGGCCTGGAGGGTGAACGCGACGTCCGCCAGATTGAGATCCCCAGCCTCCAGCCGGTCCGCCAGGCGTCCAGCCTGGGCTTCCAGAGCGGTCGGGGTGCGCGCCGACACCGTCAGGAGCTGCCAGGGGCGGGACGGCCCCGAGGGCTCGCTCTCCGGCGCCGCCTCCAGCACGGCGTGGACGTTGGTGCCGCCGAGGCCGAACGAGCTCACCGCCGCGCGGCGGGGGTGGAGATCCGCCGGCCACGGGGCGGCCTCGGCCGGCACGTAGAACGGCCCGAAATCCACCTGCGGGTTGGGCCGCTCGAAGCCGACCGTGGGCGGGATGGTGGCGTGCTCCAGGGCCAGCACGGCGCGGATCAGCCCGGCGATACCGGCCGCGGCGTTGAGGTGGCCGACGTTGCTCTTGATCGAGCCCAGGGCGACCCGGCCGCCGGCGTGGCCGGCGTGCGCGAAGGCTTGGCGCAGGGCCGCGACCTCGATCGGATCGCCCAGGGCGGTGGCGCTGCCGTGCCCCTCCACGTAGGCGATCGAATCGGGCTCGACGTCCGCCATCAGCAGCCCCTCGGCGATCGCCTCCGCCTGCCCCTCGATGCTGGGGGCGGTGAACCCCACCTTGGCCGAGCCGTCGTTGTTGGCCGCCGAGCCGAGAATGACGGCATGAATGGGGTCCCCCGCCTCCAGGGCGTCGGCCAGCCGCTTGAGCACCACCACGCCGGCGCCCGTGCCCGCCACCGAGCCGCCGGCCCCGGCGTCGAAGGAGCGGCAGTGGCCGTCCGGCGAGGCGATGCTCCCCTCCTGGTAGAGGTACCCGTTCTTGAGGGGCGCGGTGATCGACACGGCCCCCGCGACCGCCAGGTCGGCCTCCCCCGCCAGCAGGCTCTGGCAGGCCATGTGGACGGCCATCAATCCGGTCGAGCAGGCGGTCTGCACCACGGCGCTGGGCCCCCGCAGGTTCAGCTTGTAGGAGAGCCGGGTGGCGGCGAAGTCGCGGTCGTTGAGGATCAGCACCTGGAGGGTGCCCGCGCGGCGCATCTCCTCCGGGTTGGCCAGCAGGTTGGCGAGCAGGTAGGAGCTGGTGCCGGAGCCCACGTAGACCGCGGCGCGGCCGGGGAAGCGCCCGGGATCGACGCCGGCGTCCTCCAGGGCCTCCCAGGAGCATTCGAGCAGCAGGCGGTGCTGCGGGTCCATCAGCTCGGCCTCGCGCGGCGTGAAGCCGAAAAAGGCGGGCTCGAACATCTCCACCCCCTCGGCCACCCCCTTGGCCCGCACGTAGGCGGCATCGCGCAGGAGGGCCGGATCGACGCCGCTGGCGATCAGCTCCTCCTCGCTGAAGAAGGTGATCGACTCCACGCCGTCGCGGAGGTTGCGCCACAGCTCGTCGAGCGAGCGGGCGCCGGGAAAACGGCCGGACATGCCGACGACGGCGATGCCCTGGGCCGGATAGGTCTCTGTCGGCTCGGTCATCTGGATCTTCCTTTCGCGCCCTTCACGCGGGCCTCCCGGAGCTGGCGCAGCGAGTCCTGGCGGGAGCGCGCCCGCTCGCGGGCCTGCTCCGCCTGCGGCGCCTCCGCCGGCGCCGCCTCTGCAACCGGCGGCGCCTCGGAAAGCTTCCGGGCCAGGGCGTCGATCGTGGTGTGGCGGAACAGCTCGAGGATGGGGACGTCGGTCCCCAGCGCCTCCTTGAGGCGGCCGTGGAGCTTGACGATCAGCAGCGAGCTGCCGCCGGACTCGAAGAAATTGTCGTGCACCCCCACCCGCTCGACTCCCAGCACCTCGCGCCAGACCGCGGCGATCGACCGCTCGAGCTCGTTGCGGGGCGCCTCGTAGGCCGCGCCCCCCGCCGCCTCGCCGGGAGCCGGCAGGGCCTGGCGGTCGAGCTTGCCGTTGGCGGTGACCGGCAGGCGGTCGAGCGTCACGAACGACCAGGGGACCATGTACTCCGGGAGGGTGCGCTGCAAGGCCTCGCGCAGCTCGGCCGCGGCGGGCGCCGCCAACGATCCAGACAACCCGGAGGGTACCACGTAGGCCACCAGCCGCTTCTCCCCGCCGGCGTCCTCGCGCGCCAGGGCCACCGCCTCGCGCACGCCCGGGTGGCGGAGCAGGGCCGCCTCGATCTCCCCCAGCTCGATGCGGTAGCCCCGCACCTTGACCTGGAAGTCGACGCGGCCGAGGAATTCCATCACGCCGTCCGGATGGAAGCGCACGCGGTCGCCGGTGGCGTACATGCGCCCTCCGGGCAGGGGCGAGAAGGGGTCGGGCAGGAAGCGCTCGGCGGTGAGCGCCGGCTGGCCGACGTAGCCCAGGGCCGGGCAGCCGCCACCGATGTAGTTGTCGCCGGGCACGCCGGGCGGGCAGGGCTCCAGATCGCCGTCCAGCACGTAGAAGCGGGTGTTGGCGAGCGGCCGGCCGTAGGGGATCGAAGCCCAGGAGGGATCGACCTCGCCCACCGGCTGCCAGCTCGACCAGACGCTGGTCTCGGTGGCGCCGCCGAAGTTGCCGATGATGGCATTGGGGAACGCCTCGCGGATGCGGTCCGGCAGCGACAGGGGGATCCAGTCGCCGGCCAGCAGCACGCGCCGCAGCGACCTCCCCTCCCCCGGCGGCGGGAAGAAGGGGACGAGCTGCAAGAGCGCCGCGGGGGCCGAATTCCAGGTGGTGATCCCCTCGTCGCGCAGGATGGCGCCCAGCCGCTCGGGGTCATGCAGCTCCTCTTCGTCCGCCACCCGCAGCGTGGCGCCGGCGCCGAGCATCCCCAGCAGGTCCTGGATCGAGAGGTCGAAGCAGATCGAGTTGACGAACAGGTGGCGGTCGCCGGGGCCGATCTCCATGGTCTCGTTGTTCCAGCGCAGGGTGTTGACCGCCGAGCGGTGGCGGACCACGATCCCCTTGGGCTCGCCGGTCGAGCCCGAGGTGTGGATCAGGTAGGCGGCGTCGTCCGCGTCGGTCACCGGCGCCGGCCGCTCGGCGGGCGCCTCCGCCGCGTCCTCCATCCCCACCACGTGGCGCAGCCCGGGCAGGCGCTCGCGGAAGCCGGCCACGGCCGGCAGCAGCGCGGGGCCGGCGATCAGCGCCGGGGCCGCCGTGCCGGCGAGGATGGTCTCCACCCGCTCGGCCGGCCAGGCGGCGTCGAGCGGCACGTAGAGCGCTCCCGCCTTGAGGATGCCCAGCACGGCGGCGGGCAGGTCGAGCGAGCGCTCCATCCATAGCCCCACCGGACCGCCCCGGCGCACCCCCAGGGACCGCAGGTGATGGGCCAGGCGGTTCGCCCGCGCCTCCAGCTCGCCGAAGGTGACGCTCCCCTCCCGGCCGATCGCCGCCACGGCCGCGGGCCGGAGGTCGGCCTGGCGCTCGAAGAGCTGGTGCAGGGCCGGATCGCCCTCTTGCCAATCCCGGTCGCGGTCGTTCCACTCCTGGAGGATCTGGTGCCGCTGGGCCGCCGCCAGGAGGGGGAGCGAGGAGAGCGGCGCGTGGGGCGCCGCCACGGCCGCGGCGAGCAGCTCTTGCCACTGGCCGGCGAAGCGCGCCATCGTCGCCGGGTCGAAGAGCTCGGTCGCGTACTGGATCGACGCCTCCAGCACGCCGCCGGCCGGCATTAGGAAGAGCGTGAGGTCGAATTTGGCCTCGCGGCTCGGCGGCTCCGTGGCGGCGAGGGTGAGCCCCGGCAGCTCCGCGGCCGGCAGCGGCGCGTTCTGGAGGGCGAGCAGGACCTGGAAGAACGGCGTCCGCGCCGGGTCGCGCTCCGGCTGCAGCTCCTCGATCAGCTTCTCGAACGGCATGTCCTGGTGGGCGAAGGCCCCGAGGGTGGTCTCGCGCACCTGGAGCAGCAGGTCGTGGAAGGCGGGGGCCGCGGCGGTATTGGGCCCAATACTGGCCCGCAGCACCAGGGTGTTGACGAAGAAGCCGATCAGCCCCTCGGTCTCCGCCCGGTTGCGGTTGGCGATCGGCGTGCCGATGGCGAGATCGTCCCGTCCGCTCAGGCGGGAGAGCAGGGCGAGCACCGACGCGGCCAGCACCATGAACGGCGTCGTCCCCTCGCGGCGCGCCAGCCCCTCCAGGGCGGCCACTTGTCCCGCGTCGAGCGTGAAGCGGTGCTCCGCCCCGCGGTGCGACGGCGCGGCGGAACGGGAGCGGTCGGCGGGCAGCTCGGTCTCCGCCGGCAGGCCCCGCAGCCGCTCCCGCCAATAGGCAACGTGGCGCTCCAGCACGTCGCCGGTGAGCCAGCGGCGCTGCCAGAGGGCGAAGTCGGCGTACTGCACCGGCAGCTCCGGCAGCGGCGACGGCCGGCCGGCCAGCGCGGCGGCGTAGAGGGCCCCCATCTCCCGCACCAGCACCCCCATCGACCAGCCGTCGGAGACGACGTGATGGAAGGTCAGCAGCAGCTCGTGCCGCCCGGGGGCCAGCCGCAGCAGCGCGGCGCGCAGCAGCGGCCCGCGGGAGAGGTCGAAGGGACGCGCCGCCTCGGCCGCGGCGAGCCGCGCCGCCTCCCGCTCCCGCGCCGCCGCGGGCAGCCCCGAGAGGTCGGCCGCCGGCAGCTCCCAGGGCGCGGCGGGGAGCACCACCTGCACGGGCTCGCCGTCCCGCTCGGCGAAGACGGTGCGCAGCGCCTCGTGCCGGCGGGCGATCTCGCCGAAGGCGGCGGCCAGGGCGGCGGCGTCCAGATCCCCCTCCAGCCGCAGGATCAGCGGCAGGTTGTAGAGGGTCTGCCCCGGCTCCAGACGGTCGACGAGCCAGAGCCGCTCCTGGGCGAAGGAGAGGGGGAGCGCTCCCGCCGTGCGCGGCGCCCGCGGGATGGGCCCCTCGGCGGCCGGCGCGCCGGCGGCGAGCAGGGTCTCCACGGCCCGCGCCAGCTCGGCCACGGTCGGCCCCTCGAACAGGCGGCGCAGGGGGACCTCGACGCCGAACGCCTCGCGCACCCGCGACGTCACCTGGGTGGCCAGCAGCGAGTGCCCCCCCAGCTCGAAGAAGTCGTCGTGGATGCCCACCCGCCGCACGCCCAGCACCTCGCTCCAGATCGCCGCCATCAGCTCCTCGGCGGGATCGCGCGGCTCCCGGGTATCCGTCTCACCGCTCTCGGCCGCGGGCGCCGGCAGGGCCCGGCGGTCCACCTTGCCGCTGGGGGTGAGCGGCAGATGGTCGAGCCGTACCCAGAGCGTGGGGATCATGGCGTCGGGCAGCCGCTCGGCGAGCCAGGCGCGCAGCGCGGCGGGCTCCAGCGGCTCGACGCCCGCGCGGAAGACGGCATAGCCCACCAGCCGGCGCGCGCCGGCGCTCTCGCCGCGCACCGCCACCGCCGCCTGGCGCAGCGCCGGGTGGCCGGCTAGCACGGCCTCGACCTCGGCCAGCTCGATGCGCTGGCCGCGGATCTTGACCTGGTGGTCGCCGCGGCCCAGGTACTCGATCTCGCCGTCCGCCCGCCAGCGGGCGAGGTCGCCGGAGCGGTAGAGGCGGGAGCCGGGCTCCCAGCCGTCCACCTCGTCGAACGGGTCGGGGAGGAAGCGCTCCGCCGTCATCTCCGGCTGGCCGAGGTAGCCGCGCGCCAGCCCCGCGCCCCCCACGTACAGCTCGCCGGGGACGCCGGCCGGCACCGGCGCCAGGTCGTGATCGAGCAGGAAGACGCGGGCGTGGTCCACCGGCCGCCCCACCGTGGGCCGCCCCGGCCAGGCCGCCGGGTCCCCCTCCAGGGGGAGCCAGGTGGCGGCGTGGGTCTCCGAGGGGCCGTAGTGGTTGTGGAGCGCCGACCCCGGCAGGGCCGCGAAGAGGGCCGCCACCTGCGGCGTGACGTAGAGCTGCTCGCCGGCGCTCATCACCTCGCGCAGGCCGGCCGGGATCCCTCCGGGCCGCGCCGCCAGGGCGAGCTGCTGGAGGGCCACGAAGGGGAGGAACAGCCGCTCCACCCGCCGGGCGGCCAGCAGCCGCAGCAGCGCCGGCGGATCGCGCCGCGTCTCCTCGTCCACCAGCACCACCGAGCCGCCCGCGCACCAGGCGGAGAAGACCTCCTGGAACGCGACGTCGAAGGAGAGGGGGGCGAATTGCAGCGTGCGGCCGGCGCCCGCCCGCGAGGTGCGGAGCTGCCAGTCCAGCATGGCCGAGATGGCGCCGTGGGTCATCGCCATCCCCTTGGGCCGGCCGGTGGAGCCGGAGGTGAAGATCAGGTAGACCAGGTTGGCCGGATCGACGGCGGCCGGCGTCCACGCCTCCGGGTCGGGCCCGGCGAGCGCCTCTGCGATCAGCAGCGGCCGGCCGGTCCTCTCGGGCAGCGCGGGCAGCGCCGGCAGCAGGGCCGGCCCGGTGAGCACCACGGGCACCCGGGCGTCCTCCAGCATCAGGCGCAGACGCTCGCGGGGGTAGCCGGGATCGAGCGGCAGACAGGCGCCGCCGGCCTCCAGCACGCCCAGGATGGCGGCCGCGAGGTCGGACGAGGAGCGGTCGAGGAAGATCCCCACCGGCACGTCCGGCCCCACCCCCATCGCGCGCAGGTGACCGGCCACCCGGCGAGCCCGGCGCAGCAGCTCGCCGTAGGTCAGCGCCTCGCCGTCCGCGCCGACCACCGCCTCGGCTTGGCGGTGAAGGGCCGCCCGCGCCGCCACCCGCTCGTGGACGCACCACGGCCGGTGATCGGGCCGCGGGGCGCGGCTCCAGGCGGCGATCTGCGCCCGCTCGCTTGCGTTGAGCAGGGGGAGCCGGGAGAGCCGGGTCTCGGGCGCGGCCACCGCCCCGGCGAGCAAGGTCGGCAGGTGCCCGGCGAGCCGCTCCGCCGTGGCCGCATCGAAGAGGTCGCGGTCGAATTCCAGGTGGCCGGCATAGCCCCCCTCCCGCTCGGCCAGGAAGAGGGTGAGATCGAATTTCGCGTCCCTGGCCGGGATCTCCACCTCCTCGACGGCCAGCCCCGGCAGCTCCAGCCCTCCCGGCGCCACGTCGTTGAGCGCCAGCAGGACCTGGAAGAGCGGGTGGACACCGCTCTGGCGCCGCGGCGCCAGCTCCTCCACCAGCCGCTCCAGGGGGAGGTCCTGGTGGGCGTACGCCGCCAGGGCCGCGGCCCGGGCGCGCCGGGCCAGGGCGCGGAACGAGGGGTCCCCCGCGAGGTCGAGCCGCAGCGCCAGGGTGTTGGTGAAGAAGCCGATCACCCCTTCGGTCTCCAGGCGGTTGCGGTTGGCCACCGGCACGCCCACCACCAGGTCGTGCTGGTCGGTGAGGCGGGCGAGCAGGGCGTCGAAGGCGGCGAGGAGGACCATGAACGGGGTCCACCCCTGGCGCCGGGCCAGGGCCCGCAGGTCGGCGGCCAGCGCCGCCGGCAGCGCCACCAGCTGCCGGCCGGCGGCGAAGGTGGGGACGGCCGGGCGCGGGCGGTCCACCGGCAGGTCGAGGGTCTCGGGGGCGCCGTCGAGCGCCCGCCGCCAATGCGCCAGCTCGCTCTCCAGCCGCTCCCCCGCGAGCTGCTCCCGCTGCCAGCGCGCGTAGTCGGCGTACTGGAGGGGGAGCGCGGGGAGCGGCGAGGGCTCGCCCGCGGCGAAAGCCGCGTAGAGCGCCGCCAGCTCCCGCGTCAGGATGCGCAGCGACCAGGCGTCCGAGATCACGTGGTGCAGGGTGATCGCGAGCAGGTGCTCCGCGTCCCCCAGACGCAGCAGCAGGGCGCGCACCAGCGGCCCCGCCGCGAGGTCGAACGGCCGCGCCCCCTCGGCCGCCAGCAGCCGGGCCGCGGCCGCCTCGGGGTCGGGCTGCGCGCGCAGGTCGACGACCGGCAGCAGGGGGGCCGGCGGCGGCAGGACGACCTGGACGGGGACGCCTCCGGCCCCCTCGCGGAGCACCGTGCGGAGCGCCTCGTGGCGGCGGGCGATCTCTCCCAGGGCGCGCGCCAGCACGCCGGGGAGGAGGAGGCCGCGCAGGCGGAGGGCGCCGGAGACGTTGTAGGCGGAGCTCCCGGGCTCCAGCCGCTGCAGGAACCAGAGCCGCTCCTGGGAGAAGGAGAGCGGATCCCCCTGGGGGTCGCGCGGCAGGGGGCGCGGCGGCGGCAGGGCCGCGCGCTCCTCGCCGCGGAGCTCCGCGAGCCGCCGCGCGAGAGCCGCCGGCGTCGGCGCCAGGAACAGCTCGGCGGGGGTCAGCTCCACGCCGAAGATCTCCCGCGCCCGCGAGGCCGCCTGGGCGGCGAGCAGGGAGTGGCCGCCGAGATCGAAGAAGCTGTCGTGGACGCCGATCGCCTCCAGGCGGAGGACGTCGGCCCAGATGGCCGCCAGCAGCTCCTCGACCAGCGTGCGGGGGGCGACGAGCTCCCTCTGCGCCCGCGGCCTGGACGAGCCGGGGGCCGGTAGGGCCTCGCGGTCGATCTTGCCGTTGGGGGTCCGGGGCATCTCGCCGAGCTCGACGAAGGCGGCCGGCACCATGTATTCGGGCAGGGCCTGCCGGAGGAGCTCCCGCAGGGCTTGGAGATCGGGCGCCGCTCCCCCGGCGGCTACGACGTAGGCCGCCAGGCGCTTGTCCCCGGGCTCGTCCTCCCGGGCCACGACCACCGCCTCCTGGATGCCGGGGAAGCGAAGAACGGCCGCCTCGACCTCCCCCAGCTCGATCCGGAAGCCGCGGATCTTGACCTGGTGGTCGATCCGCCCCAGGAGCTCGATCTCGCCGCCCGGCAGGAACCGGGCCAGATCGCCGGTGCGATAGAGGCGTTCCCCCGTTCCGCCGCCGAAGGGGTCGGGCAGGAAGCGCTCCGCGGTCAGCCCGGGCCGCCCGAGATAGCCCCGGGCGAGGCCCGGGCCGCCGATGTAGAGCTCTCCGGCCAGGCCGGCCGGAACAGGCTCCATCTCAGGGTCCAGCAGGTAGATCCGGGTGTTGGCGATCGGCCGGCCGATGGTGACGCGGCCGCCGGGGAGCTCGCGCGGGAGCGGGGCGACGCTGCTCCAGACCGTCCCCTCGGTCGGGCCGTACTCGTTGTAGAGGAGGGCCCCCGGGCAGCGCTCGTGATGGCGCGCGACGAGCTCCGCCGGGCAGGCCTCGCCGGCCACGATGACCGTCTCCAGGGAGGCGAGCTGCCCCGGAGAGGCCTGGGCCAGCATGAGCCCGTGAAGCGACGGCAGGGAGAGCATGTGGCTGATCCCGGTCTCGGCGATCAGGGAGCTCAGGCGCTCCGGATCGAGCTGCGGCCCGCCGCCGGGCAACACCAGGGTCCCACCTTGGGAGAGCGACCAGAAGATCCCCGCCACCGAGCTGTCGAAAGCGAACGAGGAGAGCAGGAGGAAGCGTTTCACCGGCCGTTCGTAGTAGGCGGCCCGCGCCAGGGTCGAAGGGACGAGGTTGCCATGGGTGACGCCGACCCCCTTGGGACGGCCCGTAGAGCCCGAGGTGTAGATCACGTAGGCGAGAGCCACGGGCGACGCGACGCCGCGCGGGTTGTCCGCCGGCTCCGCCGCGAGCCGCGGGCGGTCCGCGTCGAGGCAGACGACCGACTCTCCCGCCATCTCGGGAAGGAGCCCGCGCAACGGCTCGGTGGTCACCAGCGCCGCGAGGCCCGCGTCTCCGGCGATGAAAGACAGGCGCTGCGCGGGATAGCGCGGATCGAGCGGCACGTAGGCGGCGCCGGCCTTCAGGATGCCGAGCATCCCCTCGATCATCTCCGGCGAGCGGTCGAGGCAGAGCCCGACCCTGGATTCCGGCCCCACGCCCAGCCGCCGGAGGTGGTGCGCCAGACGGTTCGCCCGCCGGTTCAGCTCGCCATAGCTCAGGCTCTCACCCTCATGGGTCACCGCCGGCGCGTCGGCGTCAAGCGCCGCTTGGCGCTCGACGAGCTCGTGCGCGCAGAGGTCCAGGGGGAGCAGCAGCGCCGTGTCGTTGTGCTCCCCCACCAGTTGCCAGCGCTCGGCCGCGGAGAGGAGCGGCAGCTCCGAAAGGGGCAGCGAAGGATCGCCGGCCGCCGCCTCCAGCAGGGTCCGCAGCGACCCCATCCAGCGCTCGACCGTGGCGGGATCGAAGAGGCCGGTGCGGTATTCCACCCAGCCGCTCAGCCGGCCGTCGCTCTCGTAGACCGAGAGGGTGAGATCGAACTTGGCGACCGTTACGTCGACGTCCAGGAGCTCGACGGCGAGGCCCGGCATGGGCGCCGCCGCCAGCGGGCTCGCCAGGTAGGTGAGGGCGGCCTGGAAGAGCGGCGTGAGGCCGGGGGCCCGCTCCGGCTGCAGCTCCTCGACCAGCCGGTCGAAGGGGACGTCCTGCCGCTGCTGGGCGGCCAGCACGGTGTCGCGCACCCGCCGCAGCAGGACGCCGAAGGGGGGATCGTCCGCCACCGGCGAGCGCGCCACCAGGGTGTTGACGAAGAAGCCGA
>DASXJP010000187.1:0-3400 GCA_036497345.1 Thermoanaerobaculia bacterium | reverse complement strand
CACCCAGGGCGGCCACATAGGGCCGCCCCTACAGGTCCCCTCCCTATTTTCAGAACAGGGGGGCTCAAAGAATTCCTAGAAATGAGATGCCTTCTCCCTCTTCTCCCGGCGGACGGGGGGGAGGCCGGGAGAAGAGGGCCGGGGTGATGAGGGCCAACGGACCGGGGACGCCAAATCTGACCAGTCAGCGCCCCGCGTACTGCTCCGCGGCCCGTTTGACGGTCGGGGGCTGAACGCCGAAGTGCTCGGCGATCTCCTTCAGGGTGAAGTCGCCGGACCTGTAGGCCATCGCCATGGCCTGCGAGCGATCGGCGTATTTCTCCTGGAACGCGGCGAGAGAGGGACGGGAGACCGCCGTCGGCACGGGCACTGGAACCGCCTGCGGCGGAGGGGGCACCGGGCGAGGGGGCGCGACCGGAGCCGGAGCCGGCTTCTCCATCGTCCCGCCGGGCTCGGGATCGGGGATCGCGACCAGCCCTCCCTTCTGCGGCAGGACCGAGATCAGGGTGGTCGTCTCCTTGCCCGACATCTCGACCATGCGCTGCTGCGCGAGCCGCATGGAGCCGCCGATACAGGCGCCGACGACCACGTCGGCAAGCCCACGCCCGACCAGCCCGGCGCCCAGGCTCACCGCCGTCGACACGGGATCGAACAGCGCGCCACCGATCGCGCCGCCGAGAAAGCCGCCGAGCGAGCAGGCCCGGAGGTCCTCCCGCGTGTTTTCCCGCACGCCCTGACCGGCGCCGATGGCGAGCCCCATCACCGCCCAGCTCAAGATCCGGAGAATGATGAAGAGGATCGAGCTCTGATTCGAGGTGGCCCCGGGAGCGGGCGCCCCACCGGCGCTGGTCGCCATGTTGGTGTTCTCGACGTAGATCTGCTGGAAGAGCAGCGAGAGCTGCGAGGCGTTGGCGACCGGATAATACTTGCCTCCCGTCGCCTGGGCGATGCTGGTCAGTTGGGTGGCGTTGGCCTCCGAGCCGAGGCCGATCGTATAGATGATGATCCCCGCGGATTTCGCCCGCTGCTCGGCGGCCCCATCGTAATATCCGTCGCCATCCGTAAGGAAGATCACGAACTGCCGCCGGCCCGCCATCTTGTTGCGGCTGAGCTCTGCGATGGCGAGGTCGAGCCCGGCGCTGAGATTGGTCCCTCCGGAGCTGTCCACCTGGTCGACCGCCTGCTTGGCGGTGTCGCGCACGGAGCTCGAGTCGACGGGTGCCAGGGAGAAGAAGAGCTTGGCGTTGTCGTCGAAATCAATGATCGCCACCCGATCCTGGCCCGAGAGATGGTCGATGAGCTCTTTCGCGGCAGTCTTCCTCTCCCCGTTTGGATCATTGCCCAAGGGAAACCCGAAAAAGCTGGCGCCCATGCTGCCGGACGAATCGAGGGCGATCGCGACGTCGGCGCTCGACGAGGCGGCGTGGGTCCTCGGCGCCAGCCCATAGATCGTCTGCCCCACCGCGCCGCCGATGAAGCCTCCCACGACACCCAGGATGAGCCCCATCGTGAGGCCGTAGATCATCCTCTTCCGGTTCTTCCGCACATACCCTTCGGTCATGCCGAGAGCCGCGCCGACCGCCAGACCGAAGCCGGCGAAGCCGATCGCCGCGCGGAGGATCTCGCCCACGCGGCTCCCCCCCGCCTGAAACAGGGCGATCTCCATCAGGATGAACCCGACGATTCCGCCCAGGCCTCCGCTGACTACGAAATACCGTGACCGGACTCTCTTTTCCATAGGAATTCTCCCGCTGGTTGGATATCCGCAAAGACACGTCCGCACCCTTCAATGTTTAAGGGCCCGCGCCTAAACAAGCCGTTTTCCGGCGTGTCTTCAAAAGGCGGGAGACGGGCGCATCCATCACCGCCTCCCGCGACGCCGGAGCGATCCGAAGGAGGCGAGATGGAAGACCCCATGAGTCCCGATGTCGGGCCCCCCGAGCCCTACCCGCCGCTGCTTCCTCCCCCACCGCGGGACGCGGAATCCAGCGAGGAAGAGCCGATCGATACGGCGCCCCCTCAGAGCGATACCGCGCCTCCGGCGGTCGACCTGCCGGCGAGCGGGATCGATGGCGCGATCCAACGGCTGGAAACCTCCTTGTTGTCCGGCTTCGCCGAGGTACTGCAGGAATTCCGCGACAAGCTCGCCCTCGACCGCTTCCGGGAAGACCAGATCACGAGGCTTCACGAGGAGCTCCAGGCCTACCGGAACGATCTGATCGCCCGTACGGCCCGCCAGATCCTCCAGGGGCTCATCCGGCTTCACGACGACCTCGGCAGGACGACGGCCTCGCTGCGTCAGCGGCCGGCCGAGGAGCTCACGGCCGAGCGCTTCTTCCAACAGCTCGCAGGCTTCCAGGACGACGTCGAGCTCCTCCTGGGGCAGCACGACGTCGAGCGGTTCGAGGTTCCCGGAGAGGATTTCGATCCACGGCGGCAGACCGCGGCGCGCACCGTCCCGGTGGACGATGAAACGCGAGTGGGGCGCGTCGCCGAGCGGGTACGGCCGGGATTCCAACAGGGCGAGACGCTACTTCAAAAAGAACGCGTGGCCGTTTACATCGCGGCGAACGGCGCCAACGCGAAAGTCTAGGAGGGAGATTCGATGAGCGGAAAGCGTGTGTACGGAATCGACCTGGGCACCACCTACTCGTGCATCGCGCACGTCGACGAGCACGGCAAGCCCGTGGTGCTGCAGAACGCGGAAGGCGAGTCGACCACGCCGTCGGTCGTCTTCTTCGAGAGCAAGGACAACGTCGTGGTGGGCCAGGCGGCCAAGGAGGTCGTCTCCATCCACACCGACCTGTGCGTCTCCACGGTCAAGCGGGCCATGGGCGATCCGCATTGGGAGCGGGAATTCTACGGCCACGTCTACAAGCCGCAGGACATCTCCTCCTTCATCCTGCGCAAGGTCGTGGGCGACGCCGAAAAGATCATCGGGGAAAAGATCGAGGACGTGGTCATCACCTGCCCGGCCTACTTCGGCGTCAACGAGAAGGAGGCCACCAAGCAGGCCGGGGTCCTGGCGGGGCTGAACGTCCTCTACGTCATTCCCGAGCCCACGGCGGCGGCGCTGGCGTACGGCATCGAGCAGGATCAGGATCAGGTCATCCTGGTCTACGACCTGGGCGGCGGCACCTTCGACATCACGCTGATCGAGATCAAAGCGGGCGCCATCAACGTGATCTGCACCGGCGGCGACCATCAGCTCGGCGGCAAGGATTGGGATGACGCCGTGGTCAGCTACTTCACCCAGAAGTTCGAAGAGAGCACCGGCACCCCCGCCGACAGTCTGCTGGAGGATCAGGAGACCTATCAGGAGCTCCTCAACGCGGCCGAGAAGTGCAAGAAGATGCTCTCCAGCCGCCAGTCGGTGACCGAGGCGGTGCGCTTCGGCGGC
>DASXJP010000186.1:0-9593 GCA_036497345.1 Thermoanaerobaculia bacterium | reverse complement strand
GTTGGCGGTCGGATGGGAAAAGGCCCGATACCAGGACGATTCAAAATATCCTGTACAATCAGATTCGTGGTTTTGAGGTCAGTGAATCCGCTCTGCGCCTTGCCGCGCTGTCGCTCTACATTACAGCGATTGAGGTCAACGGTTCTCCGTGGCCTCCCAAGGCGCTGAAGTTCCCCAAAGACCTCCGGGGTCAAGTGCTGTTCTACTTTGGTGATGACGCGAAGTCCTCGTTTCCCCTCGGGAGCCTCGGGCCAAAAGTTCCCAGTAGTTTTAATCAGTTCTTTGAAATTGTGATCGGCAACCCCCCGTGGACACGGTTACGCGAAGAGGAGCTTCAGAGTACTCAGGAAAAAGCTAGATCGAAGGCTGCGACCAAGGTTGACACGGACTTGCTGAACGAAGAATTCACCGCGATTGGGTGCCGGGGCCTGCGAGCCCGCGGCTTCGCTTGGCTGGCGGAAAGCTACACGAATCCTGATAAGAATCCTGATCTCCCCTTCATCTGGCGCGCCGCTGAATGGGTGAAGAATGATGGAATTATAGCCTTAGCCCTGCCAGCACGCATCTTCAGTCGCACGACCGGCAAAGGCTATGAGGCGTGGCGTGCAGTGTTCCGCAGTATCTACCTAACCGGCTTGATCAACGGCTCTGACCTGCGTAAGACGGCGGTATGGGAATCCATGGATGTACCCTTCTGCCTACTGTTCGCGCGCAACGCCGTGCCGCCGGAAGGCCATCGGTTCAATTATGCGTCACCTCTTTACGAGCCCTCCCAGAATCGCTATGCCCGCTTCCGGATCGACTATGAGACCACACGGTCTGTCGGCATCGAGCGCGTGGAAAAACAGCCTTGGGTGCTTAAGGCCCTCTCGCTTGGGACATGGCGGGACGTGGAAGTGATCGAGGGAGTGCAGTGTGCCTTTCCTCAGACGCTTGCGGAGTGGTGGAAGGTCTGGGATCCGAAGGGCGATAAGACGGGTAAGGGTTACGATCGGTCTCAAGGGTTGGCGCAAAAAAGCGCCGACTTTCTTGGACGCCTGCTTGATTTTGAGCCCCCAGAATCAGGATTCTCGATTCAGTTCGACAAGCTAACGACCTACGTCGACAAATATGGAATTCTTGAAAAAGATGGCCTGAAGCGCGCCACGGCCTACTGGCCAAAGACAGAAACTCTTTACCAGCCTCCGCTGGTGATCATCCCCAAGGCTCCCGGTGAGAATCCCAGAGCTTCGAAGGCGTTCATCGCCTCGCGGGCAGTGGCGTTTTCCCAGAGTTATTATGGGTACTCTTGCGCGGAGCATCCTGATGCCAACACTTTGGCTGCGCTTCTTTTCATCATAGCTCACAGTAGCCTCCTCCGTTATTTCGTGTTGATGATTAGCGTCACGCAAGGGGCTGATCGAATGCTTTTTACGAAGCAGGACCTGGATGCTCTTCCGTTTCCTGACGTGTCGTCATTATCTGGCTCTCAAAAGCGTCTGATACGAACGCTGGCTCGGAAGCTCGCGGGTAATCTTCGGAATTCATGGAACGACATCGACTCATACCTTTTTCATCTTTATGGCTTGGACGAGGATGCCAGGCAGGTTGCGCAGGATACGCTCTTTGCTGCCGCCGCGTATCGTCGACAAGGCCAAGTTGCGCTTCAGCAGACGAGTCGCGAGCACCGGGTGACGTTCTGCAACGAGATCAGCGAGATGCTGGAGCCTTATTTCGACGTTTGTGGAGAGAGTGTCCTTGTCGAGGAGCCGAAGAGCCAACCAAACTTCTGGGAACAGCCATGGTTCTTTCTCGCCATCTCGCGCGCTCAGGAGCCCGTTCCTGTGGACGCACGCCTTCTGCGCATCGCGATGGAGGAAGCCAACAGGAGCTCCGCGAGCCGGATCATGGTTCGAGCCCCTGGTGGGCACGGCTTGCTGCTAGGCCTGCTGAACCAGCGGCGTTGGTGGACGATCACCCGCGCCCGTCTCTGTGGCCAACACATCATACGACACCACCTTGAGGCTTTTGGCCTTTCCCCGAAGGCATGAGCCCGAACAGGTCAGACGGGCTGTTTACCCTCGGTGTGTCTCCCGAACAGTACCATCTGCCGCATCCACGGCTCGCATTGCCTGTGATCCTCTTGATCCGTCGCTCTCAGCTCTCGCGTCACCTCGCCGGCTTGACCTCCACATCCACCTTCATCAGCACCGGCCCGAGCTCTCCAACGGACACGGTCTCGCAGGCTTTGGAGTCGACCTCCACGGGGACGACCTCGAAGGTCAGCCCGCCCGCGGTGGCCCTGGCCTCTTTTCCCGCGCGAACGGCCGCGGCGATGGATTCCGGGACGCTGCCGGTGACGCGCTCGAGTTGCTTGGCGAGGGCGTCGAACGTCGGGGCGCGGTCCGCGGCGCACCAGATGCTGGCCGAGAGGACGATGCTGCGCTCTTTGCCGGCCTCGCTCAGCAGCGCCTGCATGTCCGGCGCGTGGCCAGGGCCCGCCGGCTTCAGCGTGCGCGTGAGCATGCAGAGATACATGGCGCCGGCGACGCTCATCTCCGCCTTCCCCGGCTTGTTCGTCTCCGGGTTGACCGGCGCCGTCCACCCGTCGCTCTGGAGCTCGGCGCAGGCCTTCTTGAGGGGTCTTTCGAACGGCCCGGCGGCGGCCACGAGCGACGGGACGAGAGCCAGCGCAAAGGATAGAAAGAGAATCCTTCTCATGACACACCTCCACTCCGGATTCCTGGATTGACGTGCTTCTCCTATCCGTAGAGGCGTAATTCCGGGTGGAGCGGGGACATCGGCGGACCCCACTTTCCCTCGTCCGCGCCCTCTTCTTTTTTCTTTGGGCCCTCGAATCCGCCGCTTGGACCCTCTTTTTCGCGGCTCGCGCCCTCATTTCCTCTGGAAGGGTCCATTCTTTCGCGCCGGCCGCCCTCAAAATTTTTGGTTGGATCACCAAGGTGCGCGTCTGAGCCCTCGAAGTGCGCGCTCGCGCCCTCTTTTGGGCGCGTGCGATCCCCTGTGGGGAAGGTACCTTCCCTCTCGGGGATGCGACCGTCCCTTTCGGGGACGCGACCGTAGCCTTCGAGGGCGCGACGGGCCCCAAGGAGGGACGCTACCTCCCCCCTCGAGGGCGCGATCATCCCCATCGGGGATGGAACCGTACCCTGCGAGGGCGCGACGGGAAAATTCGGGGATGCTTCGCGCCCAAAAGAGGGCGCTCAGCGCCCTTTTTGGGGAAGGTACGATCCCCGCGAGGGACGGTACGATCCCCAAGAGGGGCGCTCGGCGCGCGGGGAGCAGCGATGCAACCCAGAGAATGGCGATGCAAAGGACCGCCGCCATGGCTCAGCCGTTCACCTTCTTCAGCGCCGAGCCCTTGTGAGCCGCGACGTGGTCCGTCTTGTCGCTCTTGATCTCGTATTGCGGCTCGTCCTTGCTCGCGTGGTGTGTATGCCCCTTGTAGTCGAAGTCCTTCGTGTGCACCTTGATGATCTTGCCGCTCACACGCCCGGCCTCTGAATTCCAGGTCACGTGATCGCCGACTTTGAATTTCTTCGCCATGATCCTCCTCCGCTCGGGGCTCAGCATACCTTGGGAAGAGAAGTATCCAGAGGGTACAATCCCCGTCGCCATGACCACCCGGAGACTCCTGCCCTGCCTCCTCCCGCTGCTCCTCGCCTCGGCCCTCCAGGGCCAGGACAAGTCCCTCCACCTCGCGATCGGCGATCCCGCCCGCAAGGACAAGGAGGCGCCGGTGGTGCTCGACGGCGTCACGGATACGCGGACGGGCGAGGTCCTCACTCCCGCCGAGCTCCCGAAACGGCTGGCGGGCGCGCGCCTGGTGCTGGTGGGAGAGAGCCATACGGACATGGACTATCACCGCTGCGAGCTCCGCGTCCTCCAGGAGCTCGCGCGCGCCGGCCGGCCGGTGCTCGTGGGGCTGGAGATGTACCCCTATCCCGAGCAGCGGTCCCTCGACGGCTGGGTGGACGGCCAGCTCACCGAGGAGGCGTTCCTGCAAGCCTCGCGCTGGTATGAAAACTGGGGTTACAACTGGCTCTACTATCGCGACATCTTCCTCTTCGCCCGCGAGCACAAGCTGCGCATGTTCGCCCTCAACGCGCCCCGGGACGTCGTCACCGCGGTGCGCAAAAAGGGGTTCAAGAACCTGACTCCCGAAGAGGCGGCCCACATCCCCGCCGACATCGACACGTCGAGCCCCGAGCACCGCGCGCTGTTCAAGTCCTTCTTCTCGGAGGGTGGCGATCCGCTGCACTCCGGCATGAGCGACGCGCAGTGGGATGCGATGATCGCCGCCCAGGCCACCTGGGACGCCACCATGGCCTTCCACGCCGTCAAGGCGCTCCAGGAGCACGGCGGGCAGGAGGCGGTGATGGTCGTGCTCGTCGGCTCCGGCCATGTGGTCTACGGGCTCGGCATCCAGCGGCAGGCCGCCCGCCACTTCCAGGGGAACATCGCGACCGTGGTCCCGGTCAACGTCCGTGACCAGGAGGGGCATGAGGTCAAGACCGTCCAGGCGTCCTACGCCGATTTCGTATGGGGCCTGCCGGCGCAGACCGATTCGCTCTACCCCTCTCTGGGCCTCTCCACCAATCCCGTGGAAGGGGCGAAGGCGCTGAAGGTCATCCTCGTCTCCGAGGGGACCCCCGCCGAGAAGGCCGGCGCCCAGGTGGGGGACGTGATCGTCTCCCTCGACGGCACGGCGGTGCCGGACAAGGAGACGCTGAACCGTCTCGTGGCCGCCAAGCGATGGGGGGATGAGGCGGCGCTGGCGGTGAAGCGGGGAGGCGAGACGAAGACGCTGCGGGTGGTGTTGCGGCGGTGAATCCCGCCTCCCGCACCCATGGGGTAGAATGGGCGGCGCTTTTCTAGCCGGCTAGAAAGACCGCTCGGCGTTGTGGATCTGGCTTCACCCATCAGGAGGAGATCTGTCCTATGCCAACCCCTCAGAGGGACCTTCCCACCCAGAGTACGGATCCAACCCCGGACGTGGATTCTTCCGGCGTCAGCCGCCGCAAATTCCTCGGCGGCCTCGGCGGCGCGGCCGCCGCGGCGATGGCGTCCGGCGTGCTCGGCGCCGCCGCCCTGGAGCCCGCCGCGCAGGCCGCGGCCGGCCTGGAGAGCGGGGCCCATCCGCCCTCCCCCGCCAACCTGCGGCGCAAGGCCTGCTGGGGGATCCGCAAGAACATGGCCGACTACTGGTTCGACCAGGGGCTCGTCGCTCACCCCACCAACGGCGACGAGGCCCGCTACGACAGCAGGATCGGCAACTACTCCAAGAGCATGCGGCACAACGCGTTCGGCGAGGTCGACCTGGATGATTACGACAGCCTGCTCAAGGCCGTCGAGTCCGGCAAGGCGGCGGATTACGACGCCATGAGCCTCGCTCCCGGCGCCCGCAAGCAGACCAACCCGCAGTGCGGCCTCGCCTTCGACATGGAGGGCGTCGACAGCCAGGGCATGGCGGCGCCCCCTCCCCCGGCCCTGGCCAGCAAGGAGATCGCCGGCGAGATGGTCGAGCTCTACTGGATGTCGCTGCTGCGCGACACCAACTTCCTCGACTACGCCTCCTCGCCGGCCGCGGCGGAGGCCATCGCCGACCTCAACGCCTACGGCGCCGATTTCAAGGGCCCCAAGCGGAACGGCAAGGTCACGGTCCAGACCCTGTTCCGGGACATCGCTCCCGGCACCGGAGTCGGCCCCTACATCTCGCAATTCATGTGGCTCAACACCCCGTTCGGCGTCGAATACGTCGAACGCAAGATGTGGACCCTGGCCGCGGGCTCGGACCACATGCAGAATTTCGGCGAGTGGCTGGCGGTCCAGAACGGCACGGTGCCCGGGACGCAGCAGCTCGCCGGCCAGCGGCGCTACCTGGTCAACGGCCGCGATCTCTCGGCCTGGGTGCACATCGACGTCCTCTTCCAGGCCTACTTCAACGCCTGCCTGATCCTGATCAGCCCGCCGGACAGCTCGGACGTCGGTGGCGGCCTCGGCTGTCCGTTCAACCCCGGCAATCCCTATCTCGGCAATCCGACGCAGGACGGCTTCTGCACGTTCGGCCCTCCCGCCGCCAAGACCCTGATGTGCGAGGTCGCGACGCGCGCCCTCAAGGCCACCTGGCACAAGAAGTGGCAGGTCCATCGCCGCCTGCGGCCCGAGGCGTTCGGCGGCCTCGTCGAGGTGCAGCTCAACCAGGACAAGGGGCGCTACGACGGCGCCCTGCACCCGAGCCTCTTCGACGCCACGGTGCTCGACCGGATCGACTCCCACAACCAGGGGAGCGTCCTGCTGCCGATGGCGTTCCCCGAGGGGTCGCCGACCCATCCGTCCTACACGGCCGGCCACGCCACGGTGGCGGGCGCCTGCGTCACCATTCTCAAGGCGCTCTTCGACACCGAGAACCGTCCCATCCCGCACCCGGTGGTCCCGACCGCCGACGGCTCGGCCCTGGTGCCGTACACCGGCCCGGCGCTCACCATCGAGGGCGAGCTGAACAAGCTGGCCTCCAACATCGCGACCGGCCGCAACATCGCCGGCGTCCACTGGCGCAGCGACGCCTACGAGTCCCTGCGGCTGGGCCAGAAGGTGGCGATCAGCATCCTGCAAGAGCAGTCGAAGATCCACAACGAGGCCAACCCCTACTACATCTTCCGCGGCTTCGACGGCGAGCGGATCGTGGTGCGCCAGGGCGGGGTGTTCGACAGCGTGTAGGGCGCCCTTGCCCTCTGGGGCGTCCTGCCCTCCGAAGCCTCACCCTCGGTCCCTCTCCACTTCGTGGAGAGGGAGGGCCCGCGTAGGAAGGTGTTGTCGAGCTCGGCAGGATCTTGAAGACAGGTTCCCCCTCTCCACGAAGTGGAGAGGGACCGAGGGTGAGGCTTCGAAGGGCAGGACGCCCCCCAGGGCAACGGGCTATGAAAGGGGATTGGGCTGTCGCCGCCACCGCCTATGCATCCACACCCACTGCTCGGGCAGCCGGCGCACCTGCTCCTCGATCTTCGCGGTCATCAGGGCCGTGGCCGCTTCCGGATCGTCCGGAAGATCGAGCGGCGGCTGGAAGCGGACGCGGTGCCGGCCGTCCGCCAAGCGCTCGATGAAGACGGGGACCACCGCCGCCTTCTGCTTCAGGGCGATCTTGGCCGCGCCGACGGGGGTGAAGGCCGGACGGCCGAAGAAGGGGACCCAGACGCCCTCCATCTTGCCGCTGTCCTGATCGATCAGCATGCCGAGCGCCCCTCCCCGGCGCAGGGTGCCGAGGAGCTGGCGGACCGCCCCCTCGCTGCCACGCTCGATCGTGGGGGTGCCGAAGCGCGCCCGCAGACCGGCGAGCATCTCCTGCTGCTCCGGCTCGTCGAGTGAACGGGCCACCACCGTCATCTCCACGCCGCGGCAGTTGACGGCGGCGCCCAGGAGCTCCCAGTTGCCGCAGTGGCCGGTGAAGAGGACCAGGGGGCGCCCCTCGCGCCGCACCGTCTCGACCTCCTCGAAGCCGAGGATCTCGACCACCGAGCCCACGAAGGCGCAGTCGCGGTGGAAGAGGTGGAGGCACTCGCCCAGGACCGTGCCGAGATGGCGGAAGCAGTCGCGGGCGAGCCGGCGGCGCTCCGTCTCCGGCATCTCCGGATAGGCGAGGGCGAGGTGGTCGAGGGCGCGGCGGCGGTCGCGGCGCGAGAGAGTCCAGGCGAGCGAGCCGATCGCCCTCCCCACCCGCTGCGAGGCGCTCCAGGAGAGGCGCCCCAGGGTGGAGGCGAGCAGCCAGAGGGCGGCGTTGAGCAGGGCCGGCTCGAGCCGAGCCCGCAGACGGCTCTTCTTGCGGCGGGGCATGGGAGGGATCACCGCCAGTCGGCGAGGAGATGGGCGACGAGCTGGTCCCAGTGGCCGCGGGCGTGGAGGACCAGCTCGCACATCTCGCGCACCGCCCCCCGGCCGCCGGGGCTGGACAGCACCCGATGCACCCGGTGCCGCACCTCGGGCACGGCGTCGGCCGGCGCGAAGGAGAGGCCGCAGCGGCGGATCACCGGCAGGTCGAGCAGGTCGTCCCCCGCGTAGGCCACGCGCTCGGGCGCGGCGCCGTGCTCCTCCAGGAAGGCGGTGAAGGCGGCGTCCTTGTCATGATGGTTCTGGATCAGGGCGTCGAAGCCCACCTCGCGCGCCCGCGCCTCCAGGGCGGCGTTGCCGCGTCCGGAGAGGATGCCGATCTTGAGTCCCGCCTCCTTGGCCAGCTTCAGCCCCACGCCGTCGCGGACGTGGAAGACCTTCCACAGCTCCCCCTCAGGCCCGTAGACCAGCCCGCCGTCGGTCAGCACGCCGTCGCAGTCGAACAGCAGCCAGTCGAGCTCGCGGGCGCGCCGGGCCAGATCCTCCTCGGAGATCTTCATGGGCGAAGAGCCTGCTCGAACGAAAGGTTGGTCAGGGACGGCAGGGACACCAGGGACATCAGGGGCGAAAAAAACTCAAAATCGGCGTCTTCTGTTTTCATGTCTCTGTTGTCCCTGGAGTCCCTGTTGTCCCTGTCGTCCCTTGGGTCTCTAAAACAGCTCCAGGCCCCATAGGTCGTGCACGTGGACCACCCCTTCCAGCCGTCCGGCCTCGTCGCAGACGAAGAGGGAGGTGATGCGGCGGTCCTCCATGACCTTGAGGGCCGCCGCCGCCAGCTCGCCGCCGAAGATGGTGCGCGGATGGAGGGTCATGCGCTCGCCCGCGGTGTGGTTGAGGATGGTGCCGTCGTCCGCCTGCAGGAGCCGGCGGAGGTCGCCGTCCGAGATGCAGCCGGCGAGCCGCCCCTCGGGGTCGACCACGGCGGTGATCCCCAGCCCCTTCTTGGACATCTCGTAGATCGCCTCGCGCATGGGCGTATCGAGGAAGACCCTGGGGAGCGCGTCCCCGGCGTGCATGAGCTGCTCGACCTTGAGCAGCCGCTTGCCGAGCTGGCCGGCGGGGTGGAGGCGGGCGAAGTCCTCGCGGGTGAACCCCCGCGCCTCCACGAGCGCCATGGCGAGGGCGTCCCCCATGGCGAGGGTGGCCGTGGTGGAGGCCGTGGGCGCCAGCCCCAGCGGGCAGGCCTCGCGGTCGATCGCCACCGACAGGTGGATGTCCGCGTGGCGGGCCACGGGCGAGGAGGCGTTGGCGGTCATCGCCACCAGGGGGATCCCTGAGCGCTTGAGGGTCTCGACCAGCCGCAGGAGCTCCTCGGTGGTGCCGGAATAGGAGGCGGCGAGCACCACGTCGCCGGGCACGATCATGCCGAGATCGCCGTGTACGGCCTCGGCGGGATGGAGGAAGAAGGCCGGGGTGCCGGTCGAGGCGAGGGTGGCCGCGACCTTCTTCATCACGATGCCGCTCTTGCCCATCCCCGTGCAGACCACCCGTCCGGCGCAGGAGCGCAGCAGCTCGACCGCGCGGTCGAGCTGCTCGTCGAGCTGGCCCACCAGCCCGCGGATCGCCGCGGCCTCGGTCTCCAGGACCTCGGCGGCGACCTCCTGAGACGTTCTCCCCCTCTCCCGGGGCGGGAGGGGGGAGGGGCCGGGAGAGGGGGCCGGGGGGTGAGGGCTCATAGCGCCTTCCTCACCGCGACCAACGACCGCAGC
>DASXJP010000185.1:0-22961 GCA_036497345.1 Thermoanaerobaculia bacterium | reverse complement strand
GATCCATCCGGAGACCATCTGCCTGGCTCCGTATCCGCGGCGCGAGGAAGCATGGGAGGATGACGCGGCGGAGGCCGGCATGGAGGCCCTCACCCAGGTGGTCACCCGCGTGCGCGCCCTGCGGACCGAGATGGGGTTGGCGCCCAAGGCGAAGCTCGACCTCCACATCAACCCGGTGGACCCGTCGGTGGGCCAGGTGCTCCAGGAGCAGGCGCCGCTGAGCAGGTTCCTCGCCCGGGTCGAGACGGTGGCCCTGGGCCCGGTGCCCGTGGGCGCCCGGCGCGACCTGGTGGCTGGAGTCGAGATCGGCGTCACGATGGAGAGGGTGGAGAAGACCGCGATGAGCGCCGAGGAGCGAAGTAGGCTGGAGAAGGAGCTCGACAAGCTCACCGTCGAGATCGGCCGCGCCGAGGAGCGGCTGGCCAATCCGGAATTTCTGGGCAAGGCCCCGGCCCACGTGGTGGAAGGGGGGCGGGCCAAGCTGGCCGAGATGCGCGAGCGGCAGGCGGCCCTGCGCTCCAGCCTCGGGCTCGGCTGAAGAGAGGGAGGAGGACCGTGGGCGACGATCGCTACGATCTCTACGTCAGGGAGCTGCTGGAACGGCATCGGCAGGAGGGCGGTCCGGAGAACGTCGTGATCCTGTCCGAGGTGGGATCGACCAACGCGCTCGCCCGCGCCATCGCCACCCATTACCAGAACGAGGACGAGAAGCTCCGTCCGCTGGCCCTGCTCGCCTTCGCGCAGACGGGCGGGCGCGGCCGCCAGGGGCGGAGCTGGTCGAGCCCGGCCGGCAAGGGGGCCTACGTCACGCGGGTGATCGAGGCGGCCGATCCGGCCCTCCTCCAGGCCCTCCCCCTGCTGGTCGGCGTCGGGCTCTGCCGGGCGCTCTCTCCGCACTTACCCGTTCCCTGCCGTCTCAAGTGGCCGAACGACCTGCTGGTCGAGGTGGCGGGAGAGCGCAAGAAGATCGGCGGTATCCTCATCGAGGCGCTGGTGCGGCCGGGCGAGAGCGCCCTGGGGCTCATCGGCTTCGGCGTCAACCTCTTCCACGAGGCGGAGGACCTGCCGGAGACCGGGACCTCGCTGCGCCTGCTGGGAGCGCTTCCAGGAGGAAAAACCAGTGCGAGCCTGGCGGATCTGACCTGGGACCTGATCGAGGGGGTGGAGGCCGAGATCGCCCACCTGGGAGACCCCGCGTACGCCGTGGAGAGCTATCGGCCGCTGTCGGTCCACCAGCCCGGTGAGCGGATCGTCTGCCGCCTCGGGGACACGGTGATCGAGGGGGCGTTCGCGGGCTTCGACGAGGCCGGCCGCCTGCTGCTGGACAGTGAAGGGCGGCGGATTCCGGTGGCCGCCGGAGAGGTGATCGAGGGATGATTGATCCATGAAGAAGGGGAAAGAGAACGGCGGCGGGCTGCTCGTCCTGGTGGACGTGGGCAACACGAACACGGTCTTCGGCATCTACCGGGGGGACGAGCTGGTGGAGAGCTTCCGCCTCTCGACCGACACCGAGCGCACGGCGGACGAGTACGGGGCGCTCCTCCTGCCGCTCTTCACCTTGCAGGGGATCGATCCCGCCAGCGCCGAGGCGGTGGTGATCTCCTCGGTGGTGCCGCCGCTCCACCTGACGCTCGACCGCATGGCCCGGCGCTATTTCGGCAAGAAGCCGCTGTTCATCGAGCCGGGGGTGCGCACGGGCATGCCGATCCGCTACGACAACCCGGCCGAGGTGGGGGCGGACCGCATCGTCAACGCGGTGGCGGCGCGGGAGCGCTACGGCTCACCGGTGATCGTGGTCGACTTCGGCACGGCGACCACCTTCGACGTGGTCAACGCGGCGGGGGAGTACGCGGGGGGGATCATCACCCCGGGGATCGGCATCTCGGCCGAGGCGCTGTTCGCGCACGCCTCGCGCCTCTACCGGGTGGACGTGCGCAAGCCCACGGAGCTGGTGGGCCGCAACACCGCCGCCGCCATGCAGGCCGGCATCTACTACGGCTACATCGGCCTGGTGGACGGCATCCTGGAGCGCCTGCTGGCCGAGATCCCCAACGTCAAGGGGATCGTCGCCACCGGCGGCCAGGCCCCCCTGATCGCCTCCGGCTCGAAGCACATCCGCGAGGTGGACCCGGACCTCACGCTGACCGGCCTGAAGCTGATCTATGAGCGGAACCGAAGCTGAGGATTCGGATCACGCCTACTTCCAGGCTATCGAGGAGATCTTCGTGGCGCTGCGGGGGGCGCCGCTGCTGCTCTCGCCCGCCGACTG
Source organism: Thermoanaerobaculia bacterium (assembly GCA_036497345.1). Classification (GTDB taxonomy): domain Bacteria; phylum Acidobacteriota; class Thermoanaerobaculia; order Multivoradales; family UBA5704; genus DATARR01. The sequence continues at coordinate 20,692 of DASXJP010000185.1, read as the reverse complement.
GCAGGTGGCGCGGCGGTGGCACCGGGAGGGGGTTCCTCTCGATCTGGTGCGGAGCACGCTGGAGGAGGTCTTCGCCAAGCGCAAGGAGCGGGGCGCGAAGGGCAGGATCTCCAGCCTCCGCTACTGCGCGCCCGCCGTCGAGGCCGCCTGGGCCGATCTGCGCGAGCTCACCGCGCCCGCCCGCCGCGCCGAGGCCTCCGCTTTCGAGGTCGCCCCACGTCTCGCCGCTCTCGCCGCTCTCGCCGCGAGCCTGTCGGGCCAGGCCCTCGCCGCTCGCATCACGAGCCTCTCCGGCGATCCCCAGGAGGTGGAGGAGCATCTCGCCGCTCTCGACCGGGAGATGCTCGATCAGGCCTGGGAAGGGCTGGACGGCGAGGCGCGGTCCGAGGTCGAGGCGGCGGTGGAGAAGACCCTGGCCGCGCTCGCCGGCCGGCTCCCCGCGGGCGAGCTCGCCAGCTCCCGCGAGCGCCTGGTCCGCCAGACCCTCCGCCGCAAGCTGGGGTTGCCCGTGCTGTCGCTGTTCTCGCCGGAGGCCCAGGGGGCGTGACGGCCTACCGTTTCGTGAGCTCCGCCGCGCGGGCGAAGGCGCCCTCGAAGTAGACCGGCTCCAGCCCCGACGCCCAGTAGTCCAGGGCGACACGGTTGGGCTGGCTGGTCTCCTGGTCGGTGCGCAGGAACACCCCTCCGCCGTCCAGGGGGTGAAACTCGATCCAGCCGATCCAGGTGCCGTCCCCTCGCGCCTGACCGTAGGTCCGCGGCACGTAGACCGTCCCCTCGTCATCCTCGACCCGCGCGCTGTGCTCGTAGATCAGCTCGGGCATTTTTGGCCTCCTAAGTGTCTGACTCGTAAGGGTTTGTCAGAAGAGCCCATTTTTTACGTCTTCAGAGGGGTATGAGGCCCCTCAATTTCCCCAAAATCGACCTGCGGAACAAGCCCATGCTCCTTCCGGCCGCGGCGTTCGCGGCCGGCACCCTGTTGGCGTTTCAAGTCTCATACCTGTCCATCCCTCTGCTCGCGGCGCTGGCGCTCGCCGGCCTGGCTCTCGGCCGGCGCGCCGGGGTCTGCCTGGCCTTCCTCGCCTGCGGGCTCCTCGTCGCGGCGGTCCGGCTCGGCCTGCCGGGCGATCCGGCCGCGTCCCTGCGGCGGGACCATCCGGTGGAGGCGGTCCTCCAGGTGGCCGGGCACTGGACCCCGGACGACGAAGGGTGGTCCGCTCCGGCGCGGGTCGTCCGCCTGATCCAGGAGGACCGGCTGACGGCGCCGCCGATCGAGATCCTTCTCCACCTGCCCGATCCCGAGGAGCTCCCGCCGCCGTTCGGCTCCACCCTCCGCGTCAAAGGTTATCTCGCGCGCTCACCGGCCTTAAGCAACCGCATCCCGTCACTCTCCGGCCCCTGGCGGTTGCGCGTCAAGAGCCGGCAGCTCCTGGAGATCGAGAGCCCGCCGGGCCCTCTGGCGCGGCTCTCGGGCGCGATCCGGCTGCGGGTGGAGGAGGCCTACCGCGCCGCCGGTCCGGGGAAGGGTGAGGGGAAGGCGCTCGCCCGGGCGCTGGTGCTGGGGGACGTGTCGGAGCTCCCCCTGGCCTGGAAGCGGGGGCTGCGGGTGACCGGGATCTACCACCTGATGTCAGTCTCCGGCGTGCACGTGGCCCTGGTGGCGGGGCTGGTCTGGCTGCTCGCCGGCTGGCTTCCCCGGCCGTTGCGGCTGCTCCTGATGCTGGCGGCGATCCTCCTCTATCTGCTGCTGGTGGGGCCGCTCCCCGCGCTCGTGCGATCGGCGGTGATGGGCGCTCTCGCGGCGCTGGCCCTCCTGGCCGAGCGCCCGCCGTCCGCCGCCAACGCCCTGGGTTGGGCGGTGATCCTGCTGCTGCTCGATCAGCCGGACCTGGCGCTCTCGCCCGCCTTCCAGCTCACGGTGTCCGCCACGGCCGGCCTCCTGCTGCTCGCGCCCCCTCTCGCCCGGCGCTGGCAGGGGCGCTGGCTCCCGGCCCGCGTCACGGAATCGATCGCCGCCAGCGTGGGAGCCCATGTCGCGACCCTCCCCTGGGCCCTCCCCCGGTTCCACATGCTCTCGCCGATGGCACCCCTGCTGAACCTGCCCGCGGTGCCCTGGACCGGCCTCGCGCTGATCGCCTCCCTCCTCTGGACGGCGGCCGCGCTGCTCTCCCCCGGGCTCGCGGGCCACCTGCTCCCGATGCTCGACCTGCTGGCGGCGCCCTTCTCCTGGCCTTCGAAAACGCCGCCGGAGGTCTGGCTCCCCGTGCCGCTCGCCCTTTCGACCGGCTGGGCCTGGATCGTCGCGGTGGCGGTTGCGGCTCTCCTGCTCCTCCCGCTCCGCCGCCGCGCCGTCCTTTTCGTCCTTGCAGTCCTCGCAGTCCCTTTCGTCCTTGGTGCTCGTAACCACCCCGATCCGGAGCTGGCCATGCTCGACGTCGGCCAGGGGGACGCGATCCTGCTGCGCGACGGCGACCGGGCGATCCTGGTGGACGGCGGCGGCTCGCGGGGCGGGGACATCGGCGGCCGGGCTCTCCTGCCGGCCCTGTTGGGGGAGGGGGTGAAGCACCTCGACGCCCTCGTGATGACGCACCCCGACAACGATCACTGTGGAGGGCTGGTGGATATTTCCGCCTACCTCCCCGTGCGCGAGGTCTGGATGGCCCCGGGCTGGGACCGCGCCGGCTGTGCCGGGAGGCTCCTCGATCTGCCCGGCGTGCGCGCTCGCTTCCTCTCGCGGGGGCAGCGGCTCACCCTGGGCCGCTGGCGCCTCACGGTCCTCCATCCCACGCCGGACGACCACCAGCCGGTCAACGAGCGCTCGCTGGTCCTGCTCGCCGAGGCCCACGGCCGGCGGGCGCTCCTCACCGGCGACGTCGAGAAGGGGGGCGAGCGCGATCTCGTCGACTGCTGCGCCCAAGACTTACGGGCCGACCTCCTCAAAGTCGCCCACCACGGCAGCCGCACCTCCTCGACCGCAGACTTCCTGGACGCCGTCAAGCCGCGGCTCGCCCTGATCTCGGTGGGAGTCGGCAACGTCTATCACCACCCCTCGCCCGAGATCGTCGAGCGGCTCCGGGATCACCACGCCCGGGTGCTGCGGACCGACCGGGCCGGGGAGATCGTGGTGCGGTTCGGGGCGGACAGGCGGCTGCGGATCGAGATGCCGGGGGCGCCGAAATGAGGGTCGCCGGACAGGGATCCGGTCTCCTGCCAGCTATAGGGGGAGGAATTCGACCCGATCTGCCAGATCGGATGGATAGGCAGCCTTGGCGATCAGCTCCAAATCCCGAACACAGTCGCCGATGGTGACATGCAGTTGGTGGGCATAGATGACGCCGGCAAACGGGATTCCCGCGATCTGCCGGCGTTGCGCTTCCACCAGGAGGTCGTCATCCTGGGAGAAGAGAGGGCGCCCCAACTCAGTGGCTCGGTCGAGGATCTCCGGGTCCGCAAATCCAAGGCGGCCGTCCTCATGGACAGTGAGGACGTCGACCCCACGCAGGCGCAGCCCACCCGTGATCGCCCGGGGGACGTTCTCGTCCATGTAGAGAGCGAGGCTCAAGGCCGGAGCGCACGGAGCTTCTCAGCGAGAGGGGAAGGGCCGGCGTCCCGTCTCGCCTGCTCAGCGAGGGCGGAGCGTCGCTCGATGTCGCGGTCAATCTCGCCCCGGTGATCCCAGTAATAGGCTAATGCGGAGTGAATCTGACTCAACGAGAGATGGGGATGTTGGAAATGGATCTCTTCTGGGCTCCATCCATGGGCGCGTTGCGCCATCACGAGCTCGGCGACCTTCATTGTCGTTCCCGCCAGGATAGGAATGCCGGCGTCGAGCTCGACGTAGGGGTACGGGGACGTGAGATGGTCGCTAGGTGACTGTTTCGTGGATTCCATCCTCTTCTCCACCTTCAGGCTAGCACAGGTGCGCCCCCGGCGAGGTACCCTATCCCTGCCATGCTCCCCATCCTCGCCATCGTCGGCCCTACCGCCACCGGCAAGAGCGAGCTGGGGATGGCCCTGGCCGAGGAGCTCGGGGGGGAGATCGTCAACGCCGATGCCCTCCAGGCCTACCGGGGGCTCGACATCGGCACGGCGAAGCCTTCTCCCGCCGACCGGGAGCGGGTGCCGCATCACCTGATCGACATCCTGGAGCCGCACGAGGTCTACTCGGCGGGGGAATTCGCCCGCCGGGCCCAAGAGGCGATCGCGGACATCCAGGGCCGGGGGAGGGTGCCGATCGTGGTGGGGGGGAGCGGTCTCTACCTGCGGGCGCTCTTCGCGGGGATCAGCCCGATCCCCCCCGGCGACTTGGCGGTGCGTCAGGAGCTGCGCGAGCGGTTGGCGGCCGAAGGGCTGGCGGGCCTGCGGGAGGAGCTGGCCCGGCTCGACCCCCCGACGGCGGCGCGGCTTCCGGCCGGAGACACGCAGCGAATCCTGCGGGCCCTCGAGGTCGCGCGGGTCACGGGCCGGCCGCTCTCCGCCTGGATTTCCAAGCAACCCTTTGGGACTCAAGCCATTGCGGCGGTCCGCGTTGGATTGACGCTCCCGCGTGCCATCTTATACGATCAAATCGCAGGCCGTGTGGCCCGTATGCTGGAAGCGGGGTGGCTGGAGGAGGTCGCAGGGCTCCTCCGGCTAGGTTTGTCTCCCCGGCTTCCGGCATTTCAGGCTATAGGGTATCGTCAGCTCGTCCGTTACCTTGAGGGGAGTGGGTCTCTCGAGCAGGCGATCGCCGAGATCCTCAAGGAGACTCGGCGGTTCGCCAAGCGTCAGGAGACCTGGTTTCGGAAAGAGCCGGATGTCACCTGGTTCTCGGCCCAGGAACTAAAACGGCAGATTCCGGGGGTATTAGAACATGCCAAGCACAGGGGTCTCGGGAGGGCGTATGGCTAAGCACAACATCAACATTCAGGATGGGTATCTCTTCCAGAGCCTCAAGGAGGGGCAGACGATGTACCTCGAGCTGGTCACCGGCCGGCACCTGCTCGGGCGTCTGAAGAGGTTCGATCGCTTCGCCGTGGTTCTCGAGAGTGAAGGCAAGGAAATTCTCATCTACAAGCATGCCATCGCCACCATTTCCGCGGCGCCTCCCGCACCCTGAGGTCCGGCGCCGCCCAGGGCGCCGGACCGCCGCGGCCGCGGCCCTCGGCGTCCTGCTGGCGGCGACCCTCGCCTGTACTTCGGCCCCGCCTCCACCGCCCGTCCGCCAGCCTGTCCCACAGGCTCCGGTGCCGCTCGCCCTGGACGCGGCCGACCGGCCCTACGTGCTCGACCCCCTGGAGGGGTACACGCGGGAGGTCGACGCCCAGCTCCGCGACCGGCTGGAGGGGGTCTGGCACGACCTCGTCGACGCCGGCGACACCGAGGGGGCCCTGCGGGCGTCCGCGGAGATGCTGCAGGCGAGCCCGGATTTCCTGCCCGCCCAGGTCCTGGCGGCCCAGGTCGACTTCGCGGCCGGCGAGAATACGCACGTGGTCACCCGCCTGCTGCCGGTGGGCGACACGCTGCCCACCTACACGGCGAGCCAGATGCTGATCGGCCGCGCCGCCGAGCGTCTGGGCGACGTGGCCCTCGCCTACTCGGCCTATCGCGCCGTGGCCGCGCGCAGCTCTCTCGCCCTGAAGCGGGCCGGCGAGCTCCACCCCCGCGCCATGGAGATCGTCTCCCACCGGCTGGACGAGTCCCTGAAGGCCCAGAAGGTCGACGAGGCCCAGAAGCAACTCTCCCTGCTCCAGGCCTGGGGGCCGTCGGAGACCATCACCCTGGAGGGGGCCCGCAAGGTGGCCCTGGCGCGCGGCGACCGCGCCGCCGAGCTCGCCGCGGTCCAGGAGATCGCCGCCCGCAGCCCCGGAGACCGCACGCTGCTCGAGCGCCGCGCCGAGCTGGAGCTGGAGGTAGGGGACCCGAGCGCCGGGCTGAAGATCGTCCAGGACCTCGCCGCGCGCAACCCCCAGGATCCGGCCATGGCGCGGAAGCTCGAATCCGCCAAGTTCCGCTGGCGCCTCTCGCAGCTCCCCCGTGACATCCAGGAGATCGCCGCCAGGCCGGAGCTCAACCGGGGGGACCTCGCCATCCTCCTCTACTGGCTGGTACCGCAGGTGCGCAACAGCCTCCCCACGGCCGGACGCATCGCCACCGACGTGCTCGACAACCCCCACCGGGAGGAGATCGTCCGCGTGGTCAATCTCGGTTTGATGGACGTCGACTCCACGCAGCACCGCTTCTACCCCGGCTCGCCCGTGCGGCGCGGTCAGGCCCTGCGGGTGGTCTTGCGCACGCTGGCCCGCTTCGGCGCCGCCGCCTGCGCCAACCAGAACCCGGAAGGGGGGGACGTCTGCGACGTCTCCCTGGCCTGCGGTCTGCTGGTCGCGGGTGAGGACTGCGAGGCGGCCTCGCCGCTCTCCGGCGCCGGGGGGGTGGAGATCCTCCGCCGCAGCCTCAAGCTCCTGGGCGGCTCATGACCTTCACGATCCCGAACCTCCTCTCCCTGTTCCGCATGGGGCTGATCCCCCTGTTCGTCATCCTGGTGGTGAACGGGGACCTCCGCAAGGCGCTGCTGGTCTTCGTGGTGGCGGGAGTGACGGACGCCCTGGACGGCTTCATCGCCCGCTTCTGGCACCAGCAGTCGCCGCTCGGCGCCTATCTCGATCCGATCGCCGACAAGCTCCTGCTGACCACCGCCTACGTGATGCTGTCGATCCCCAGCCTCAACCACGGCACGGTGATCCCCGCCTGGATCACCATCCTGGTGATCGCCCGCGACGTGCTGATGGTCTCGGTGGCCCTGGTGCTCTACCTGGCGGCGGGGGTCAAGCGGTTCCCGCCGTCGGTCCTGAGCAAGGTCAACACCATCCTCCAGGTGGCGGCCGTGGTGCTGGTCCTCGTCGCGGGGTCCTTCCCGGACCTCCGCTCGATCGAGCTGGCGGCCGACACCACCCTCTACCTGGTGGCCGGCCTCACCGTCGCCTCCGGGCTCCACTACATCTACCTCTACAGCCACCGGAAGGTCCGGGAGGAGCTGCGGGGAGAGGCTTCCACCGATACCCGATTCTGATAACATCGTGGGGAGGGATCTGAGCCCACGATGTCCGACTTCGTCCACCTCCATCTCCACAGCCAGTTCAGCCTGCTCGACGGGGCCAACCGCCTCGACGACGTGATCAAGGCCGCCGGCGAGGCCGGCATGCCCGCCGTGGCGCTGACCGACCACGGCAACATGTTCGGGGCCATCGAGGTCTACAACAAGGCGCGCGCCGCCGGCATCAAGCCGATCGTGGGCATGGAAGCCTACGTGGCCCAGGGGAGCCGCAAAGACCGCACGCCGGGGCGCGGCAGCAGCAACCACCTGGTCCTCCTGGCCAAGGACGAGACCGGCTACAGGAACCTCCTGAAGCTCACCTCGTCCGCCTTCCTCGAGGGGTTCTACTACAAACCCCGCGTCGACAAGGAGCTCCTCTGGAAGCACAGCGAGGGGCTGATCTGCCTCTCCGCCTGCCTCAAGGGGGAGATCAACGAGCACATCGTGGCCAGCCGTGAGAAGGAGGCCGAGGCCGCCGCCAAGGAATTCCTGGAGATCTTCGGCGAAGGGAATTTCTACCTGGAAATGCAGGACCACGGGATCCCCGAGCAACGGCTCGCCAACGAGGTCCTGCGCCGCATCGCCCAGCGCAACGACATCCCGCTGGTAGTCACCAACGACTGCCACTACCTGCGGCGGGACGACGCCTTCGCCCACGACGTGCTGCTCTGCATCGGCACCCAGAAGACCTTCTCCGACCCCGACCGCCTGAAATACGCCTCGGACAACTTCTACATGAAGTCGGCCGAGGAGATGCACAAGATCTTCCCCAACGACCACCAGGCGATCGAGAACACCCTGGCGATCGCCGAGAAGTGCAATCTGGTCATCCCGACCGGGACCTACCACCTGCCCGAATTTCCGGTGCCGGAGGGGTACTCCCTCCAGAGCTACTTCGAGAAGGTGGCCCGCGAGGGGCTGGAAGAGCGGCTGAGCGAGCTCCGCCGCCGCCGCGCCCAGGGTTTGGTCCGCCACGAGGACGAGGCCTACCGCCAGCGGCTCGACTACGAGATCCAGGTCATCAACAAGATGGGCTTCCCCGGCTACTTCCTGGTGGTCTGGGACTTCATCCGCCACGCCCGCGAGCACGACATCCCGGTGGGGCCGGGCCGCGGCTCGGCGGCCGGGTCGGTGGTCGCCTACTCGCTGCGCATCACCGACATCGATCCGCTGCAGTACGACCTGCTCTTCGAGCGGTTCCTGAACCCCGAGCGGATCAGCATGCCGGACATCGACATCGACTTCTGCATGCGCCGCCGCGGCGAGGTCATTCATTACGTCGGAGAGAAGTACGGCCGCGACCGGGTGGCCCAGATCATCACCTTCGGGACCCTGGCGGCCAAGGCGGTGATCCGCGACGTGGGCCGGGTGATGGGCGTCCCCTACGCCAAGGTCGACCGCATCGCCAAGCTGATCCCGGACATGACCAAGTCGCTCGCCGCGGTGGCCAAGGAAGAGCCGCTGGTCTCCGAGATCGCGAAAGACCCCGAGGTCAAGCAGATCGTCGACGTGGGGAGCCGCCTGGAGGGGCTCACCCGCCACGCCTCGGTCCACGCGGCCGGCGTGGTGATCACCCCGCGGCCGCTCGACGACCTCGTCCCCCTCTACAAGGTCACCAAGGGGGACGAAGAGCAGGTGATGACCCAGTGGGACATGAACGTCATCGAGAGCCTCGGGCTCCTGAAGATGGACTTCCTGGGCCTGCGCACCCTCACCGTCCTCGACGACGCGGTGAAGATCGTCCGCCAGCAGGGCATCCCCCTCGATCTGGACGAGATTCCGCTCGACGATCCCGAGACCTTCCGCATCTTCTGTGAAGGGCGCACGAGCGGCGTCTTCCAGTTTGAATCGCGCGGCATGACCGACCTGCTGCGGCGGGTCAAGCCGGACCGCTTCGAGGAGCTGGCGGCCCTGAACGCCCTCTACCGGCCGGGCGCCATGACCCTGATCGACGAGTACATCCAGCGCAAGCAGGGCAAGAAATTCTCCTATCTCATTCCCGAGATGAAGCCGATCCTGGAAGAGACGTACGGCATCATGGTCTACCAGGAACAGGTGATGCTGATCGGCGTGGAAGTCGCGGGCTTCACCATGGGCGAGGCGGACACCCTGCGCAAGGCCATGGGCAAGAAGAAGGCCGACGTCATGGCCAAGATGAAGGCGAAGTTCGTCGATGGCGCGGCCGGCCGCGGCATGCCGCGCGAGAAGGCCGCGGGGCTCTGGGACAACATCGAGCCCTTCGCCGGCTACGGCTTCAACAAGAGCCACAGCGTCGCCTACGCCAACCTGGCCTACAAGACGGCCTACCTCAAGGCCCACTACCCGGTGGCCTTCATGGCGGCGATGCTCAACTCCGAGCTCAATTCCACCGACGCCATCGCCAAATACGCGGCCGAGTGCCGCAACATGGGCATCCGCCTGCTGCCGCCGGACATCAACGAGAGCGGCTGGTACTTCACCGTGGTGGGCGACGAGGTCCGCTACGGCCTGGGCGCGGTCAAGGGGGTAGGGGAGGGGGCGATCGAAGAGGTGCTCGCCGCCCGCCGCCGGGTGGGGCGCTTCCGCAGCCTCGCCCACCTCGCCACCGAGATCGACCTGCGGACGGCCAACCGCAAGGTCTTCGAGTCGCTGCTCAAGGCCGGCGCCTTCGACAGCCACGGCGTCCACCGCGCCGCCCTCCTGGACGCCCTGGACGGCCAGCTCGACTATGCCCAGCGCCGCCGCCGCGAGCGCGAGGAGGGGCAGCACAGCCTGTTCGGCGCCATGGTGAGCGCGGGCGAGTCCATGGAGCCGGTGCCGGACGCCTCGGTCAAGCCCTGGCCCGAGCGCGAGCGGATGCGCAACGAGAAAGAGGCGCTCGGCTTCTTCCTCACCGGCAACCCGCTCTCCGAATACCAGGAGGCCCTGGAGCGCTCGGCCAGCCACACCACCACCGCCCTGAAGGAGGGGGCTCCCGAGGGGACGGTCACCCTGGGCGGCATGGTCACCGCCTTCAACCGGGTGAAGATCAAGAGCGGCGCCAACGCCGGCCGCTTCATGGGCCGCTTCGTGCTGGAGGATCTCGAGGGGAGCATGCCCGTGACCCTCTTCGCCAACCAACTCCAGCAGTTCGGGCACCTCCTGGCGGACGAAGCGGTGGTGCTGGTGAAGGGTCAGGTGCGCGAGCGGGGGACCGACTCGGAGCTCACGGTCGAGGAGATCCTGCCGCTCAAGCAGATCGCCGGCCGTCCGCTCGCCGGGGTCGATCTGAAGCTCAACCCCAGGCTCTCCACCACCCAGATGCTCAAGCTGCGCGACCTGCTGACCGAGCACCCCGGCGACGTCCCCGTCACCCTGGAGATGCAGGTCGAGGATCGCACCGTCCGCATCGCCACGCCGGACAACCTGAAGATCGAGCTCGTCCCGGCGCTGGTTACCTCGATCGAGGGGTTGCTGGGGCAGGGGAGCATCCGGGAGCGGTATCTGGGGGCGATGTAGGGTCGAATCCCCTGGGACCGCCGGCGTCCCGCCGGCCTTCTAGCCAAAGCACAAGGTGAAGCGTCAAAGTGTTAGGCGTCACATACCCACTAACTTCTGGCTCAGGCGATGGCGAAACAAGCGCATCTCGAGATCCTGCAGCGTGGTGTCGAGCATTGGAATCGTTGGCGTGCATTTGACTCGCATGGCAACCCTCGCCATTACACCGATAGAACTGACCCAGACCTGCGTGGGTGGGATGGCGCCTTCCTCCGCGAATTCGACTTCCACGGACGCTTTCTTTCCCAATATGTACCCCACCCCTCGGAACTGCGCGAACTTTACGAAGCATTCGCAGACGGAACGCTCAGCCCTGATTTGGTTCCTTACGGTTGGAAGTATCTGACTAACGTCGATTTTTCTTTCGCCCTCCTATCGCACTCCAACTTGTCGCACCTCACACTCTCGCGGGCTCGCCTCTTTCAGGCAGATTTGGCACAAGCAAACATCATTGGCGCGAATCTCGCGGATGCGGACCTGCGCGGAGCCAATCTTTCTAACGCCTCAATGAATGGCGCTTGGCTACCTGGAGCAAACCTTTCAGGCGCCAATCTCGACAGAGCTTGCCTCGCTAGCGCTAACTTGGCGCGCTGCAACTTTAGTGGCGCTAACCTCCAAGGATCTGACCTTCGCGGTTCTAACCTTGAAGGAGCCACCTTTGTAAATACGAACATCGATGGAGCCGACCTCACAGGTGCTAGTGTCTATGGCTTGGCCGTTTGGGACTTAAAGATAGGAAGCGCAACGCAGCGTAATCTCATTATCACGCAGCGCGGGCAGCCACAGGTAACCATTGACGACCTTGAGATGGCGCAGTTTATTTACCTCATCCTAAACAATAAGGCCATTCGGTCCGCGATAGACACATTAACCACTAAGGTTGTCTTAATTCTTGGTCGTTTCACGCCCGAGCGCAAGATTGTGCTCGATTCTATTCGAGCTGCTATTCGAAATGCAAACTATCTCCCTGTTCTCTTTGATTTTCAGGCATCTGAGAATCGAGATCTGACGGAAACCATCTCGCTTCTTGCCCACTTAGCACGTTTCGTGATTGCTGACATAACTGACGCCAAGAGTATTCCTCAAGAATTGCAACGCATTGTCCCGGACCTACCGTCCGTTCCCATTCAGCCAATTATTGAAAAAGGAGCAGAGACGTACTCGATGTTTGAACATTTTCGCCATTACCCATGGGTATTGCCAACACAGGAGTACTCACAAGAGGACATCACCGAAGAGGTCAACCTGCGACAACTGTTGGTAGCTGCCGAAACGCACCGCTCAAAAGGAACCGAGAAATAGGAACGGGACTGCCGGATAGGCGCCAGGGACTTTGGCAGCGGGTCGATTTCGTGGACGGGGAGATCAAGGGGCTGATGGCGGGTTGAGGGCGGCGCTGGGCATTGCTCGGGCCGACGGGAGATACACTATGACCTACGATGAACCAGCAGAGGAATTCGCAATGGACGTCACGTTGACCCCTGAGCTCGAGCGCCTGATCCACGACAAGGTCGCCAGTGGTCTCTACACTTCGGAAGATGAGGTGATTCGGGAAGCTCTCCGGTTGCTCAAGGACCGGGACGAGCTTCGGCTGCTCGCCCTCGAGGATCTCCGGCGAGAGGTCCAGAAAGGCCTGGATCAACTGGACCGTGGCGAATCGGTCCTTCTCGACTCCGAGCGTATCAAGGCGGAAGGGCGGCGTCGGCTGGCCGGAGGGTGAGCGATCTTGCCGCGAATAGGTGCTCGTTGGGGAATGGCACTGGGCATGCGCCTTCCGGGGCGGCCGCCTCACCAATCGCAGCTCAAAAAACCTCATGACCTGCCTCCCCGGAAGACCCTCTCAATCGTAGCGTGGGCTTTCTCACGAACCGCCGGGGCGACTGCCACAGTTCCCAGACGCCGGAGCAGCTCTTCCGGATCCGCCATCCGATTCCTCGCCGCCTCCTGAAGGAAAGCCAGGTCCTTTTCGCGTCCGGCAATGAGCTTGGCGATGAGCAAATCATGGATTTCGAGGCACAGACCCTTCGCGCCCCGCGTGTTCTCGTTCCGGATCTCGACGAGCCGATCCTTCCATCCTTCCGGCAAGACCGCGGTTTCCTCCGCGACTCCTTGAGCGTAATAGCCGAACGTCTGATGGAATGGGGACAGCTCGCCGATGCTGCCCTCGATGAGATCGGCGCGCTCGGGATGATGCAGTGGAAAGAGGTCGGCCTCCTGGGAGACACGCATGGGCTCCGGAGCGTCCGGGAATTGCCCCAAGACTGCCTGGCTACCGATGACCACGATCGTATCGTCGTCGGCGATGACCGCGGCAGCGCGGATGAGATGCTCGAGCTGGTCTCGGGTCATGGCCCTTGCAGGAAGCGCTCCCGCGTCTCGCGCCAGATCTTCCAACGCTCCTGGGGCCGCAGCGCCCCGGCGAAAGGACTCGACTGGCGGAGCTCTGTCGCCAGCTCGCTGCGTTCGACCAGGAAAGCCGCGACAGAGGCGGCGTCACCCTTCAGGACCTCCGCCCACTTCTGGGCATAGAACCGCGCGCCTTCACGGGACGCCAACCATCCCTCAACGCGCTGGCGGGCCATTTCGAGAATTTCCGGATGTTCCCGCAGGCGCTCGGCGATGGCGCCGTGGTATGCGATGCTCCTTTCCTCTGCGAGTCGGTGTAGGTCCATGCCAAGAAAGACATTAGCATATCGTCCCCGCGCCGAGCCGCTCAACGGCTGGCAGCTATACCCGGTGTGGTCTCGCCGTACGGCCGGCCAGGCCCGCCGCGACATAGATCAGCTCCGCGGTCTCGACCGGTTTGGCGGTGTGCGCCTGGAAGCCGGCGCGGAGGGCGCGGAGGCGGTCCTCGGCGCGGGCCAGAGCCGTGAGGGCCACCGCCGGGATGGCTCCTCCGTCCTCGGGAGCGAGGGCGCGCACCTGTTGGATCAACCAATAGCCGTCCTCCTGCGGCATTCCGATGTCGCTGATCAGGAGGTGCGGCTCTTCCTGCCGCAAGAGCGCCAGCGCTTCGCGCGCCGAGGCCGCGAGCAGAACCCGCGCCCCGCCCGACTCGAGGAGCCTCTGCAGGATCTCGCGGGTATCGGGCTCGTCGTCCACGACGAGGATCTTGAGGCCTTCGAGCGATGGATCGCCCGGCTCCTCGAACAGGGGGGCGTCGACGCCCCCCGGGCTCTCCGGTGCCTCGGCCAGGCCGGCGAGACTGAGGGGAAGCTGAAAGATGAACGTCGAGCCTTTCCCCGGCCCGGCGCTCGACGCGCGGACCTCGGCGCCGTGCAGCTCGACCAGGTGCTTCACGATCGAGAGGCCGAGGCCGAGACCGCGGTGCGTGCGGGTCGTCGAGCCGTCCTGCTGGCGGAAGCGATCGAAGACGTACGGGAGGAAGTCGGGATCGATCCCCTCGCCGGTGTCGCTCACCGTGATCTCCAGATGCGAGCCCACACGCTCCGACGCCACCTGCACCTTGCCGCCTTGGGGGGTGAACCGGATCGCGTTGCTGAAGAGATTCCAGAGGATCTGCTGCAAGCGGCCGGGGTCGCCCTTGGCAGGCGGGAGGGAAGGAGGGATCAGCGCTTCGATCCGCACCCCCTTGGCCATGGCGGCAGGACGCACGGAATCGAGAGCCTTCTCCAGGACCTGGGGCAGGTCGACGGTCTGGATGTCCAGCCGGATCTTGCCCGTGATGATCCGGCTCATGTCGAGCAGGTCGTCGATGATCTGCGCCTGCGAGCGGGCGTTGCGGCGGATCGTCTCCAATCCTCTCTGCAGCTCCGCCTGCGCGATCTTGGGGACGAGCAGGAGCTGGCTCCAGCCGAGGATGGAGCTCAACGGCGTCCGCAGCTCGTGCGAGACGATGGCCAGGAACTCGTCTTTGAGCCGGCTGGCCTCCTCGGCTTCGTTGCGGGCCGCGCGCTCGTTTTCGAGCAGGCGCTCGCGCTCCTGCCGCTGGTCGTGAACGTCGGTCAGGGTGCCCACCCAGCGCAGGACATTTCCCTGCGCATCCCGGACGGGCGCCACGCGGCTCTCGGTCCAGCGCCAGGCGCCGTCGTGCCGGCGGTGGCGGAACTCGATGAAGTGCCCCTCGCCGTGGCGGACCGAGGCCTCGTGCACCTCGATCATCTTCGGGAGGTCCTCCGGATGGATCAGCTCGAAGTGGCCGCGCGTCGCGAGATCCTCCTCCGTCCAGCCGGTATAGGCGTGCCATTGCGGATTGAGATACTCATAAAGGCGGTCGTGACGCCTCACCCACGCCATGCTGGTCATCCCCTCGGTCAGCGTGCGGAACAGCGCCTCGGCCTCGCGCCTCCCCTCCTCGGCCTTTTTTCTCGCCGTGATGTCCTGGACCATGGCGATGAAGTAGGACTCTGCGCGTGGCAGGCGGATCCGGTGGACGGAGACGGTGAGGTTGACCCAGACGATCGTGCCGTCTTTGCGGAGATAGCGCTTCTCGAGGGAGAAGGCCGGGATCTCGCCGGCAACGAGCTGCGCCTTCAAGGCGGCTCCCGGCGCCAGGTCATCGGGATGGGTGATCGCCTGGAAGGTGGAAGTTTCGAGCTCCGCGCGCGAGTAGCCGGTGATCCGGCACAAGGAGTCGTTGAAGCGCAGCCAGCGTCCGTCCGGTGCCGTGTGGGCAATGCCGACCGCCGCGCTGTCGAACGTCTCCTGCCAGGCGACTTCGCTGGCGCGGAGCACCTGTTGGGGGGTGGGGAGCGCCAGAATCTGGGGCAGAGAGCGCCAAAGGACGGCGGCGGTCAGGACCGACAGCAGAGCGGTCGCCAGCTTGACCAGGCCCTCCAACCGGTAGAGCGGCGCCCAGAGAGCCGCGAGGCTGAAAAAATGTGTGGCGCCAAAGCCAAGGACGAAGGCCGCGAACATCCAGAACATGCCGCGGAACGGGCGATCGCGGCGCATGCGCGCCAGCAGGGCCAGCGCGACCGCAATGCCGCAACAGGCCAACCCGATCAGCAGGTCCGATACCGCGTGGAGCCGGATGACCGAGCCCTCCCCGATCTGCTGGGGAGCATAGATCTTGAGCAGGTCTTTGAAAAACGGGGCAGCTTTCTCCGCCGCATGGACAGGAGCCGCGGCCACGGCAAGCAGCAGGGGCATCCTCACGCCATCGCTGAGGTGTTCCAACATCGGAGACTCTCCACTTGGGTTGTCTTGCCGAGGAGTATCTCACTTTTTGGGATAGCAGGCTTGCCCCCTCGCCCGTAAAGTGCACGTCCCGGCGTCCTTGGCGAAAGCCCCCGGGGAATAGGTGCCATGCGAATCTGCCGGGCGCGGGAAGATGGCGGAAGTGAAGCGGCAGAGGGGCTCGGATGATAGCTTGGGTTTGCGAGGGGGTAGACAGGCTCTCCGGGACCTTCGCGCAACCTTCGATCCACCGGACGCGTAGTAGATCCAGAGAGCGAGGGAGGCTCTCGCCGCATGCTTAAGCTGCTCCTATGGCTGCTCCTCTTCGTCGTCTGCTGGCCTCTGGCCCTGCTGGCGCTGATCCTCTATCCCCTGGTCTGGCTCCTGTCGCTGCCGTTCCGGCTGCTGGGGATCACCCTCGAGGCGGTCTTCTCTTTCCTGAAGGCGCTGCTCTTCCTGCCGGCCCGCCTGCTTGGCGGCCCGAAAGCGGCCTAAAGCTCCCGCGGGCCTACCGCACCCGGCCGCCGCTGGCTCAGCCCTCCGGCGTCAGGCTTGCCTGAAGGAGGCTAAATCACCACTCCGCTCGAACGGAGCTTGAGCCGCTTGGGGGTGAACGGCGGAATGGGTAGAGGCTCGAGCCCAGGCAGGCCGCTGTGCCAGAAGCCGCGATGATCCACCTTCTCCCCGGTCCTGTAAAAGTGGACGAGATAGGCGATGTCGCTCGCGGAAAACTCCGAAAGCCACGCGTCGAGGTCCCGGATGCCGAGCTCGTGCAGCAACTCCAGGCCATAGCGGGAGGCATCCCGCTCATAGCGGTGAACCTCATCGAGATCAGCCTCGCTGTAGCTGCCCGGCGCCTTGTCGCCGATCTCCGGCGCCTGTCCCAGGAGGTTCCATTGCACAGTGTGGCCGAAGAGATGAGCCAGATTGAAAGCGATGATCTCGGGGCTCTGCTCGTAATCGACCCAGATCTCCTCGCCGTCCAGATCGCCGACGAAGGGCGCGGGGACGTCGATGAATCGGACCGGAATCCGGTAGCGCTGCTCGATGTGCGCCCGCACGAGGGCGATGACCTCTTGAAGGCGCTCGGGGGACGGGGCGGAGGAGCCCGGGTCCGGCGTGGGCGGAGCGGCGTCCTGGAAGCTGCGATTCTCGTCCATTGCCGGGGATCATAGCGGAGGAGCGAGGCCTCTTGCCGGGCGGAGCCCTTCCTGGACGTAAGGAGTCCCTCACGGCCTCGGCTTGCCGGAAAAGCCCAAGATCACCGGCGTGCTGGCTCGGCCTTCAGGCTCGCTTGATGAGCCGCAACAGCCAGATCAAAATGCAGGCCCCGATGAAGGCCATGATCAGGCTGCCGATCAACCCGCCTCCGAGCCCGATTCCCAGCAGGCCGAAGAGCCAGCCGCCCAGGAGGGCGCCGATGATGCCGACGATGATGTCGCCGAGCACGCCATAGCCCCCGCCCTTCATCACCTGTCCTGCCAACCATCCCGCCACCAAGCCGATCAGGATGAACCAGATGAAGCTCATGCGCCCTCCTCCCCGGTCGTGAAATTTACTGGCATCGAAGGCTGTATGCTACACCCTACCCGCAGAAACAGGTGCCACCCGATCCGACAGAGCTCCAGATCGCCGCCGTGGCGCCGGTAATCTTGGGGTGGCACTTTTTCGGGTACGATGAGCGCCATGAAACTGATGCGACGGGGGGCGTGGCGGCGCGCGGCGCGGCGGTGATCCTGGGCGTCGGCGGGTGCACCCTGCGCGCTTTCCTGGTGTGTGCGCTGCTCGCCGCCGCGACGGCGAGCGCCCAGGACCTCGAGCCACGCGCCTACTCGTACGTCCCACCTGGGATGGACTTCCTGGTCGTGGGCTATGGCTACGCCAAGGGCTCGGTCTCGACCGATCCGGCCCTGCCGATCGAGGACGCGAAGCTCGCCCAGTCGACCTCGGTGCTGGCCTGGGCGCGCTCGTTCGGCCTGTGGGGACGCGTCGCCAAGGTCGACGTCATCGTGCCCTGCTCGTCGCTCTCGGGCAGCGCGCGGGTCGCTGGCGAGGAGATCGAGCGCCACATCTCGGGGCTCGGAGATCCTCGCCTGCGCCTGACCTGGATCTTCCACGGAGCGCCCGTGCCCTCGTCCGCGGAGCGGAGGCCCGGGGACCTGGTGGTCGGCGCCAGCGTGCAGGTCACGGGTCCCGCGGGCCAGTACGACGACAGTCGCGTCGTGAATCTCGGATCGAACCGCTGGGCGGTGAAGCCGGAGCTCGGGATGTCGAAGGCCTGGGGGCCGGTCTCCCTCGAGCTCGCCTCGGCGGTGACGTTCTTCCAGGACAACCGCGACTTTCTCGGCCAGACGCGCGAGCAGGATCCGCTCTACGCGTTTCAGGCGCATCTCGTCTACAGCTTCCGCCGCGCGCTCTGGGTGGCGCTCGACGGCACCTACTACCTCGGCGGACGCACGCGCGTCGGCGACATTCGCAACGACGACCTGCAGCGCAACACGCGCGCCGGAGTGACCTTCGCGATGCCGCTCAGCGCCCGCCAGTCCCTCAAGCTCAACGCGAGCACGGGCGTCTCGACGCGCTTCGGCGGGGACTGGGACGCCGCCGGCCTCGCCTGGCAGGTCCGCTGGGCTGGACCCTAGAGACTCCCGGCCTGGGGGAATAGGTGCCAGGGAATTTAGGAAACCACACCCTCACATTGGCTCTGCCCGCCGCGATCCTGCCCCCCTTGACCGGAATCCAGGCCTCAGAACGAGCTTGGGAGGTTTTTCAGATACACCTCCGGCCGGGCGAGGCTCTGCGTTCGTCGGAATCGCCCTCCGGCGGACGCTGAGGCTGTCAAGGAACCCGCCTGTGCGATCAGCTTGGCACGAACGGCGGCGCGGGCGGGAAGCAGCCGGCGGGGAAGGGCACGTCCCGGCGGCCTTGGCGGAGGGCCTCGGCCGCCGCCCGGAAGGCGCTCACGAATTCCGCGTAGATCGCATAGAACATCTTGCGAGCGGCTTTCGTCGCCGCGTGGACGAGCGGAGCGGGGGAGCACGCCACCGAATCGGGCCGGGTCTGCGGATCCTGGGCCAGGATCGCCTTCGCGCCGAGAACACTGGCTCCTGATTGCCGCCTCGCCCTGGCGGCCTCCGCGTCGACCTCCTCCACCAGGGTCTTGATCCGCTCGCGGTAGCGGTCGGCGGGCAGATGTGCCCAGCATGGGATCGGCGAGAGCACCACGGATTCGGCGAAGACGTACTGGTCCCGGCGGAGCTCTTCGCCCTGATTCCTGGCCGCGTGCTGTCGGGTGCGTTCGAGCCAATGCCCCTGGAGAGGCGTGCCATGCATCAGAGCCTCCGCGGAGTGTACGCCGGGCCACTGACAGACCCGCTCCACCAGGTTCTCCTTGACTCCGTTCGCCAGGACGTATTTCAGGCGCTCGACCTGGGCGGATTCTTCGCCGGTGACGACGATCATCCCGTAACGGTGCTCGAAGACCGGTCCTTTCCAGCCGGTCAGCAGGTTGACCTCGCGGGCCAGCTTGGACTGAAGGTCTCGCATGAAGTCCGCTCCCTGCATGGCCATTTTGCGGCTTGGCCCTGAAGGCCCTGAATCCTTCCCGGCGTCGGCGATCCTACCAAGGAACCCCCGGGACCTTGGGCGAGCATCTGAAGAAGGCTCGCATGGACCGGGGCCTCCGGCAGGAGGAGGTGGCGGCGGCGCTCGGCGTCTCGGTCACGACCGTCTGTACCTGGGAGACGGGCCACGCGAACGTTTCGACCCGCTCTCTCCCCAAGGTGGTGGCCTTCCTTGGCTACGACCCACGGGAAGAGGCCGGCACGCGCGGCGAGCGGATACGGATGCTCCGGGAGCGGCAGGGACTCACGCAGAAAGCCTTGGCCGAACGGCTCGGCCTCGATGACTCAACCGTGACCGAATGGGAGCTGGATCGGGTGCGTCGGCCCGTCCGGAAGGTTCTGAGGCGGTTCGAGGAGTTCCTCGCGGAAGGATGAGGCAGTGTTCCTTTGAATGCAGTGCAAGGAGCCACCCCGGAGGGTGGCTCTCTTTCTTGAAGCTGAAGGGGACGGCCACTACCGACCCCGGCCGGATGACGGGCTCTGGCCGAGAGGCACCCGTCACCTGTCCTTAGGCCAACTCTTCCTCGATCCGGTCTGCCATCCTTCCAACCTCGATAGCTTGGCTCTCGGCGAACCGGGAAAGCGCCTCATCGGAGGGACTCAGAGACGAGAGCACATGCTCCCTTCCAACCGAGCCGAGGAAGCCTTCCAAGTGTCGGAGGTCGGCCAAGGCGGCCCGCAATTCAGAGCGAGTGGCTCCCTCGGGATGATGGGGCCACGACTCTGCCCTTTCAAGCGCTTGGTTGAAGAGGAGGCTTCCGAAGCGCCGGAGCGTCTCGTTCGCCTCGGGGGCGGTGTAGTGCAGGAGGAGCGTTTCGCGGAACCCTTCTCCCTCCTCCCAGAGGGCGGGGTCGATGCTGGGGATGGGGGCTGGGGTAGACTCGTCGCGGTCAGGCATGGAGGTCCTCCTTCATGCTTGGCTAGGCTCCGGGTGCAGTCGTGAGCTGCGCTCGGGGCCGCTTCCGTATGTAGGCGAGGAGCAACGCTCTCCTCTTCGGAGCCAGATTCTACGCCTGATACCTAGCTTGTGTCTAGTTTGTATCCAGCACAGACACGCGGATGAGGTATCCTTACCTGAGGATGAAGAAAGACGACACCCCGAAGGAGCGCAGGCGCTTTGCGGGCACGAACCTCGTCCGCGAGGTCTCCTACATGCACGAGGACGAGGCGGAGGCGCTCGACAAGCGAGCGAAGAAGGAGCGGACGTCGAAGTCGGAGATCATCCGGCGGGCGGTGCGGGTGTATCTGGGGATTGAGGACTGAAGTACTCGCAACGAAACATACGAGGGGCGCCGCTATCGTCGCTCTGAAGCGGACCACGCTGAAAGCGGAAACTCTGCCG
>DASXJP010000184.1:0-3234 GCA_036497345.1 Thermoanaerobaculia bacterium | reverse complement strand
CAGGATATTGAAGACAGGTTCCCCCTCTCCACGAAGTGGAGAGGGACCGAGGGTGAGGCCTCGAAGGGCAGGACGCCCCCCAGGGCACGACCGTGGAAACCGCCCCTCTACGGCTGCCGCTTCGCCGGCTCCAGACGCTCTTCGGCCAGGCGCCCTTCCCGTTCGTCCACCCGCACCTTCGCCTTCGCGGCCGCCCGCTCCCGCTCGACGTCGGTGCCCGGGATGTCCCAGGTGAAGGACTCCGAGTCGCCGGATCCCTCGCGGCCGTAGTCGTAGGAGCCGGTATCGCCCGAGGCGACGGTCTCCTCGCCCTTGTGGGAGCCTTCGATGTGGATCGCCTGCTCCTCGGGGCTCAGCTCCTCGGCCTGGGTCTCCTCGGGGTCTTCCGCGCCGTACTCGTAGCTCTTCTCATCCTCGCGGTCGTGCTGACCGTGGTAGATGTCCTCACTGTATCCGTAGCTCCGTTCGGAATCGTCCATCGCGGTACCTCCCTTCAGCTCTTGGTGCAAAGAGCGGGCCGAGGCCGTCATTCCTGGGCGGGAGCCGCCGCGACCGCGGAGATCGGGGCGGGCCGCGGGGTGACGGGTTGCGATGCGGGCTTCGGCGATTTCTGCGCCTCCTCCCCTCTGGCCTTGCGGGCGAGGCTCGACCGCGCCGCGGCCAGACGGGCGATCGGCACCCGGTAGGGGGAGCAGGAGACGTAATCGAGGCCGGTCCGCTCGAAGAAATCGATCGACTGCGGATCGCCGCCGTGCTCGCCGCAAACGCCCAGATGGAGATCCGGCCGCGTCTCGCGACCGCGCTCGCAGGCCAGGCGGACGAGCTGCCCCACCCCGTCCTCGTCGATGTGCTGGAAGGGGTCGTACGGCAGCACCTTGGAGCTGATGTACTGCGGCAGGAAGCGGCCGGCGTCGTCGCGCGAGTAGCCGTAGGTCATCTGCGTCAGGTCGTTGGTGCCGAAGGAGAAGAAGTCGGCGTGCCTGGCGATGTCGCCCGCCACCAGGGCGGCGCGCGGCACCTCGATCATGGTGCCGATGAGGATCTCCAGCCGCACCCCCTCCTCCTGGAGGACGCGGTCGACGGTGGTCGCGATCATCTGGCGCAGTTGGACGATCTCGGCCTCGGTGCCGACCAGGGGGACCATGATCTCCGGCCGCACCGGCTCCCCCGCCTTGGCGCGGACGGCGGCGGCGCGGACGATCGCCTTCACCTGCATCTCGTAGATCTCGGGCGCGGTGATCCCCAGGCGGCAGCCGCGCAGGCCGAGCATGGGATTGGCCTCGGCCAGCGCCTCGGCCCGCGCCTTGACGGCGGCGGGATCGATCCCCATCTGCTCGGCGAGGATGCGCAGGGCCTTGTCCTCGTGCGGCAGGAACTCGTGGAGCGGCGGATCGAGCAGGCGGATGGTGACCGGCAGGCCGCCGAGCGCCGCGAAGATCCCCTCGAAATCCTGCTGCTGCATGGGGAGGAGCTTCGCCAGCGCGGCGGCGCGGGTCTCCTGATCCTCGGCCAGGATCATCTGCCGCACCCAGGGGATGCGGTCGTCGGCGAAGAACATGTGCTCGGTGCGGCAGAGGCCGATCCCCTGGGCGCCGAGGGCGGCGGCCACGCGGGCGTCGTGCGGGGTGTCGGCGTTGGCGCGGATGCGCAGCCGGCGCTCGGCGTCGGCCCAGTCGAGGAGCCGGGAGAAGCCGCGGGCCGCCGGCGAGGGCTGCGAGGGCTCGCCGCCGTCGAGCAGCACGCGCAGGACCTCGGAGTCGCGGGTGGCGAGCGCGCCGGCGATCACCTCGCCGGTGGAGCCGTCGATCGACATCTCCTCCCCCTCGCGGAAGGTGCGGCCGCCCACCTTGACGGTCCCCTCCTCCTCGTCGACGTCGAGGTCGCCGGCGCCCACCACGCAGGGCTTGCCGAGGCCACGGGCGACCACGGCGGCGTGCGAGGTCATGCCGCCGCGGGAGGTCAGGATGCCGGCCGCGGCGTGCATGCCCACGATGTCCTCGGGGGAGGTCTCGGCGCGCACCAGGAGCACGGGGCCGGCGGCGGCCATCTCGGCGGCCCGCTCGGCGGTAAGGACGATCTTCCCCGAGGCGGCTCCCGGGCCGGCGGGGAGGCCGTGGGCGAGCAGCGCGCCGCCGGCGATCGCCTTCTGCTTCTGATCGGCGTCGAATTCAGGCGCCAGGAGCTGCGCGAGCTGCTCGGGCTGGACGCGGTCGATCGCCTCGCGCTGGTCGAGCACCCCCTCCTCCACCATCTCGACGGCGACGCGCACGGCGGCGGGGCCGGTGCGCTTGCCGGACCGGGTCTGCAGCATGTAGAGCTTGCCGTGTTGGATGGTGAATTCGACGTCCTGCATGTCGCGGTAGTGATGCTCCAGCTTGTCGCAGATCTCCTGGAGCTGGCGATTGGCCTCGGGGAAGTCGGCGGCGAGCCCCGATGGTTCCCCCTTTGGGCCGTCGCTCCCGACGATGGGCTTCGGGGTGCGGATGCCGGCCACCACGTCCTCGCCCTGGGCGTTGATCAGATATTCGCCGAAGACCTTCTTCTCGCCGGTGGCCGGGTTGCGGGTGAAGGCGACGCCGGTGGCGCAGTCGCCGCCCCGGTTGCCGAACACCATGCACTGCACGTTGACGGCGGTGCCGATCGAATCGGAGATCTTCTCGATCTTACGGTACTCGCGGGCGCGCGGGTTGTTCCAACTCGCGAACACGGCGCCGATGGCCCCCCAAAGCTGCTCGTGCGGCTTCTGGGGGAACGGCTTGCCGCAGCGCCGCTCGATCAGCTCCTTGAAGCCGTCCGCCACCTTGCGCAGCGACTCGGCGGTGAGCTCGGCGTCGTTGGCGGCGCCTTGGCTCCGGCGGGCGTTGCCGAGGATCTTCTCGAATTCGGAGTGGGGCACGCCCATCACCACGTCGCCGTACATGGTGAGCAGGCGGCGGTAGGCGTCGAGCACGAAGCGGGCGTCCGTGCCGCGGCCGATCCAGGCGGCCGCGACCTCCTCGGAGAGGCCGAGGTTGAGGATGGTGTCCATCATCCCGGGCATCGACCGCGGCGCGCTGGAGCGCACGGAGACCAGCAGCGGATTGCCGGGATCGCCGAAGCGCTGGCCGGCCTGCGCCTCCAGCCGCGCGAGCTGCTCCGCGACCTCGCTCTCCAGGCTCTCGGGATAGGAGCCGTCATGTTCCTGGTAAAACGTGCAGACTTCGGTCGTGATCGTGAACCCTGGAGGGACGGGGA
>DASXJP010000183.1:0-7603 GCA_036497345.1 Thermoanaerobaculia bacterium | reverse complement strand
AACAGACCGTGGGTGGTCCCGACCCACAGAGCCTCTCCGTGCGGCCCCGACGTCGGCAGGACGAGGTTGACCTCCACGTTCTCCAGCGGAGTGCCGGCCGAAAAGACCTCCCAGGTCCCCGCCTCCCAGCGGGCGAGCCCGCGGCCATACGCGGCGAACCAGTAGACCGGCCGGTCGGGGGGACCGCTCTCGGCCAGGCCGTAGATCCAGGTCTGCGGCAGGCCGGAATTGCGGTAGTCGAGGCTCCTCCACCCGATTGGATTGAGGACGGCCATTCCCCCCGTGCTCATGCCGATCCACAGCAGAGGCCTGCCGCCGCTGCGGCTGGCGAAAAGGCGCACGATCTGATCCGACGGCAGGCCGGCGTTCTCGGTGTTGTAGACGCCCCAGGTCCCACCGGTCCGGTGGGCCAGCCCCCGGGACGTGCCGGCCCACAGCTCGTCTCCCGTGCCGCTGTCCAGGAGACTGAGGCTCAGCACATGGTCGCTGGGGAGCCCCTCCTCCGGGCGCCAGCGCTCGCCGTCGTACCGCACCAGACCGCCGCCGTCGGTGGCGACCCACAGCACCGGGCGGCCGCCCTCCCGCCCCGCCAGCAGAGCGGTCACCTCGGCCTCCGGCGGGCCATTGCCGCCGGCGCTGCCGGAGACATTGGCGGGAAACGCCGTCCAGCGGCCGCCCATCCGGCGCGCGAGCCCGCGGGCGGTCCCCACCCAGAGGACCGGCCCCTGGTCCGTCTGGAGAGCGAGGAGAGATCGGATCCGTTCGTCGGGCAGGCCGGCGGCCCGGGAGCCCAGCGCCGTCCACGCCCTGCCGTTCCATTGCGCGAGGCCCTTGTCCGTCCCCGCCCAGAGCACCGTCCGCGCGCCGTCCCTCTCCTCCGCCAGGCTGGAGATCCGGCTGGAGGGCAGACCCGCGCCCTGGCGAAACAGGGTCCACTGGCCGTCGTGCAGACGGGCGAGACCGATGCTGGTCGCGAACCACATCGAGCCGTCCGCGCCGGCCAGGATGTCGTGGATGCTGTTCGACTCCTCCCGGTTCGGCATGTCGACCGTCTTCCAGAAGCGGCCGTTGTAGACCGCCGCGCCGTCCTGGGTGCCGGCCCAGAGGAAGCCTCGCGCGTCGAGGGCGAAGGCCTGAGGGGTGTTCTGGGGCAGACCCTGCTCGGAGCCGAAGAAGCGGAAGGACGGACGGCCCGCGGGGATCCCGGGGACCGTGGAGATGCCGGCGAGAGCGGGAGCCGCGGCGAGCAGGGCCAGGGCCGCCCGCGCCAGCAGGCGGAGAGAGATCCGGCCCAGGGCCGCGCGGCGCCGCGCGGAAGCGTACATCGACAAGATCGCCCCTCTCTCAACCAGGGAGAGACCTGTTCTGCCATGCCAACGGCACAGCATCTCATTACGAGAGACTAGGCTTCCATTGTGGGAGCCTTTCAGGAGGGTGTCAACCGGTTTCGCCGAGGACCGGGCCCCGCCCCCGGGGTGCCGGGTGGGTGCGGTGCGCTAGCGCTTGCCCACGGCGAGCCAGGGCCTGCCGCGGTAGGAATCCGCCACCACCCAAGCGCCGGCCGTCACCGTCACAGAGATGACGAATTCGCTCCATTGGAAGGCGTTGGGGCCCGCCGCCACGATGGGTACCCACACCAGCAGCGTGAACAGGCCCATCTGCCACGCCGAGAGCACGGCCGCCAGCCGTGCATAGATACCGAGGAGCACCGCCACGCCCGCCGCGAGGAAGGCACTGCCGGTGAGAGACGCCCAGCCCAGGTGCCATGGCAGCCAGCCAGGCACCAGCGCGGCGGTCTCTTTGAGATAGTGGAAATGAGCCACGCCGAAGGGGATCAAGGACAGGCCGTAGAGCACCCTCGCGATGCGCAGCCCCTGATCGCCGGTGGCGAAGCCGAGGCGCCGCCGGTCCCAGTCGGCGGCGAGCCAGGCGTACAGCACCCAGGCGCCCGCCACGATCACCGCGGTCTCACCCAAGCCTGACCAGGTATCCTGCGCGGTGGGGGCGAGGAAGATGGGAGGCACTCTGAGCAACAGTAGCCAGACCAGGAGATAGGCAAGCAGCACTCGGGCGGCGACGGCGGCCGTGCGCTGCCAGAGCAGGCCGATGCCGGAGGCCAGAGAGATGAAGGCGCAGAGATAGGCCAGCGCCTCGCGCGCGGGCACACCTTGGGGCGGCGCCGGCTGCCATATCGGGGCGAAATCGCCCTTGATCAGGCCCAGGATGCCGAGGCCGATCATGACCGCGGCAAAGACCGCATGCCCCACGCTTACGATGCGAATGGCCCTTCCTCCCGACTTGGTTGACACCTGTTGCGGCGGCCTCACGGCCGCGGACGGCCGAAAAACAAGACATATCCATCGGCATCCTTGAGCTCAAACCCCCGCAGACCGTCGTCCGTGTCCTTCAGCGGCTCAGAAAGCTCAACATTGCGTGACGCAAACTCCGCCGCCAATGCGTCGGGATCAGGAACGTTGAGGTAAGCGTCCCAGCGAGCGGCAGGCTCTCTCTTGTAGTTCGGCAGTGGAGCTACACCAACGTCCTTGAGCATGATCATCGCGCTGCCCCGGCACACGATACCGAAAAAGGTGTCGTCAGCCGGTCCCTGAAAGGTAATCTCAAATCCAAGCTGGTCGCGATAGAACGAGAGCGCTGCTACAATGTCCTGCACGATGAAAAAGGGGGAGATGCCGGAAATATCAGCCTGTGCCATATAAATCCCCATCGCCTGTCTCTACGCCCAACGCCCAGGCTCACCTGTCCGGCCCCGCGCTGGAGGCGACCATTCTACTCTACCGGGAATGGAAATCGATGCCGTGGGCCGCGCCGCGAGCTCTAGCGCGGCATTTGGAAGCTCGCCGGGTCGAGCTCCGGGTTGAGCTCGATCCGCTCGACGACGACCTTCAGGATCTCCGGCCGGTCCTTGATGCGGATTTCGATGTGGTGCGGGAAGACGATTCCGGAGACCTTGCGGAAGTCCGAGAAGGTGCTCTGCAGCTCCACGCGATGCCCCCGGACCGCCCGCGGGACGTCGGAACGCACGACCATGTGCGACGCGACGTCCACGTAGTCGTAGCGCACCGCACCGCCCCGGAGCACCACCTTGAGCTTGTCGGCCTTCGCGCCGGCGACCGCTTCGCGGCCGACGAGCTCGACGACATGCCCCTTCTTCCGCCAGTCGACGAGCGGCCCCTCGATGTCACGTTGGTCGACTCCTCCCGCCGCGTCGGCCTCGGGCGGCATCGCCCGGGGCTCGAACTGCCCCTGCAAGGGCGCGATCTGCCAGCCGTCCTTGCCATCGTTCGCGAAGACGCTCGTCGTTCCCTGGTAGGTAAACTCGAGCCGGAAGAGCCCCGGACGCTGGATCTCGCGGACGACGCGGGCGACCCGCCCGTCGCTCGCGGTCAGCGTTCCGGTCTCGCGGATCGAGCGCAGCGCCTGGAGCCGCTCCTTGCCCCCGCGGGCCGCGAGATGCGCGGCGACGATCTCGTCCACCGAAGGCGGCGAGGACGGCGCAGGCGACGAGCATGCCGTGACGAGGGCGCCGAGGAGGGCGAGCGCCCAGAGCGGCCGGCCCGCCGCGGCGAGGCCGCTCATTGCCGCCTCCTGGCTGCCGGCCTCGGCGAGGCTGGTTGAGTCAACGGCTGTGCGGGCCAGTACGTCGGCCCGTAGCCATAGATTCCATTGTCCCAGTCGGCCCGGTTCTGATCCAGGGGCCCGTTCCAGATGTTGCTTTCCTCGGCTTCGCGCGCCTTCTGCTCAGCCCGCTCCGCCTGCTCGGCCTGGATCTGGGCGTCCAGCGCCTTACGGTCCGCCTCCTCGCCGGCCTGCCGCTCCCCCAGGATCGCCTGCCTTTCGGCCGGCATCATCCATTCGCCCTCGAGCTGCACGAAACCGTGGGCGATGAAGCTCTCCTTCTCGGTGACCCAGTGGCCGTCGAGCAGAACCAGACCGAGCGCTTGATTCGCCTCCGGGTCGTTGGGCACGACGGCCTTCACCTTGGTGAAGGCCTCGCGAGCCTGCAACGAGAGCCCCTGGGCCGCCGCCCAGCGGCCCAGCGCCCTCCAGCCCTCGACGTCCCCAGGCGCGAGGCTCGCGGCCTTCGCGCGGTAGCTCTGCAGCGGCGAGGCGCTCGTCTCGACCCGCACCACGGACGACTTCGGGACGGTCATCTTCCCCGCGCCGATGTCGACGGTCACCGACTCCGCCGTCTCGCTGACGATCTCGCCCGTGACCCTGCCGCCGCCCTTGAGGAACAGCACGTCGCCCAGGGCCGGGGTTGCCGCCAGGGTGAGCACGAGCGCGATGACTTGGCATCTACACATGGGTCTTCCCCTGAAGACGATGCCAGCGAGTCGCTCGCGGGGAAATTGGACCAAGGTCCTACAGACTCGGGGGCTGGCTGCGGCCCCCACTTCAGGCCGTGGACCTGTTCAGGGCCACGGCGGCGCGCACGAGAGCCTTCAAGGCCTCCTCGTCGATCGCCTCGCCCTCGTGGAAGTCGATGGCACGCCTGGTGCTCCCCTCGAGGCTGGAGTTGAAGAGGCCCGCGGGATCCGGCAGCGCCGCCCCTTTGGCGAAGGTCAGCTTCACGGCCTTCTTGTACGTCTCGCCGGTGGAGATGATCCCGTCGTGCGACCACACCGGAACGTTCCACTTCCACTCCTCGACGACCTCGGGATCGGCTTCCTTGATCAAGGTACGGAGCCGGCCGAGCATCTGGCCCCGCCAGTCGCCCAGCTCCTCGATTCTCGCGTTGATCAGCTCAGAAGGAGACTTGCCGCTCTGCGCCCCGCTCTTCTTCATCATGCCCGTTTCTCCTTGTCAGACCGATCTTTTCGCAAAAAGCCGCCGCACGACGTGGCCTTTCCACATCCAGAGCCCCGCAAGGAGAAGGATGGGAAAGAAGACGAACCGAGTCGCGGGGGCGTACTGTGGAAGGTTTTCGAATGGGCTATAAAGATAACCCACGATCGGGATGCCGAAGACGATGTGAATCCAGCGAAAAATCGTCCGTTGGGTGCCTGGGCTCATGATCGCTGGCCTTTCGGCTGCAGGATGCGGATCTGGTTGCCGAACGGGTCGCGCAGGCCGCAGTCGACCCCGTAGCCGTGATCGGTCGCCTCCTGCGTGAATTCGACGCCCTTGGCGCGGAGCCGCTCGTAGAGGCCGAAGCAGTCGTCGGTGCGGAGCACCATGACGACCCCGGTGGCGCCCTTGGTGACGAGCTCCCGGACCTGCTCGGCGGTCTTCTCGTCCATCACCGGCGGACCGGGGACGTCGAGCACGATCTCGGGGAGCGTTTCGCCGGCGACGCCGACGGTCAGCCAGCGGAAGCCGCCGCGGGTGTAATCGGCCCTGACCTCCAGCCCGAGCTTCCCGACGTAGAAGTCGAGCGCCTCCTGGTGATCGAGGACCCAGACGTGCGCGTGGGTGATCGCGTTGAAGTTTCTCATGGCGCCGACTCTACCAGGGGCGCTCACCGGTCGTCTTCTCCGAAACTGCTCGGTCGCGTCCACGCCATCGTGAAGCAGGTGGGGACCGCGCCCCCCACCGGCGCGCTGCCGCGGCGGTACGCCAGCGGCGACTGGCCGACGATCTCGCGGAACGTGCGGCTGAACGTACCCAGGCTGTTGAAGCCGACGTCGAGGCAGATGTCGGTGATGCTGCGGTCGCTCTCCCGCAGCAGGAACATCGAGCGCTCGACCCGGCGGCGCTGGAGGTAGCGGTGGGGCGTCTCGCCGAACGTCGCCCGGAAGGTGCGGATGAAGTGCGCCTCGGAGACGCCGGCGATGCGGGCCAGCGCGGCGACGTCGAGCGGCTCGGCGTAGCCGCGGTCCATGGCGTCGCGCGCGCGGAGCAGCCGGCGGTTTCTCTCCTCGACGGCGCGGCTCACGGGCCGTGACTCTAGCACGACGGCGGGACCGGAACGGATGGCCCATTCCGCCCGGCGGTCCTTCCATTCCGCGGAATCTGCCTTCCCCAAAGCGGAAAAGTCCGGCGATTCCGCGGAGCGGCTCAACTATTCCGCGAAATCTGCCAACCATTCCGTGGAGCGGATCAACTTTTCCGCGGAATCTCCCGACTTTTCCGCGGAACGGACCAGCCACTCCGCTGAAAAGGCCAAGCCAAATCCAGCCGGTCAGGAAGCCCCGGCCCACGGATCGGCCGCGAGGTCCCAGAACGTGCCCTCCAGGCCGGCCGGCGCGAAGATTCCCACCCTATCCTGCGGAGTGGGAGGCCGGGACTCGGCCGTGAGATGGTTTTCATACCACACCACGGCCAAATGCCACCAACCGGCCCAACGGGCCGGGAGAACATAGCCCAGGGCTGAGGCCGCAGGCCGATGCCCTGGGATGGGAAGGCAATCGTGAGAACCGGCCGGAAGACAAAACAGGCGCCGGGGAGCTCTCGAAAGGCGTCGGGCAACCCAGCGATCGCGGTTTTCGCAGTTACACGGCGCCTCCACCCCGATGGCTCCAAGGTTTTTCGGGGGCCCTGGAACGGAATGCCGCGACGATGGCGAGAGGGAAGGTCACTACCTGAGACAGCGTGTGTGCCCAACTGTATAGCCAGAGGCCGAAGGGCACCTCCGTCAAACGCCCAAATTGGCCGACGAAGTAGTGATGATCCTGAGAAGCGCCGAACATGGCCGAGCCGCCGATCAAACTCCCGACCAGCCAGAACAAGAGGAAGCTCCCCATGCAGATGCCCTGGATCAGAAGCCAACGGCTCCGATGGGCAAGCTCCTCGGTTCGCGACGTCTTAGAGCTTTGTCTCATGGCGACATCACGGCGAGCGGCGACGACATCTCCTATCTCATTCTTCTGGCGCAACTTGGTCATAGACTACCGCTGAAACGTATTCGCGTCAATGCCATGCGGCCTCTTATCGAGACTCCTCCACCTCGAATAGGCTGGCGCCTGTTCTATTCCGGTCCCGCGCACCCGCCAGGCGGACCAGGGCATTGTAGGCGGCGTCGCGGACCCCGGCATTTTCATCTTCCTTCATGACGCGGAGCAATCGGCTGTACACCCGCTCGTTGTGCTCCAGGGGCTCAAGCTTGCCGAGAACCAGGGCCGCTTGCTTCCGGATTTGGCCGGCTCGCGACAGCCATTCCCACGATTCGATACCATAGTCGAGCGTTTCCAGACAGAGATCGACGGAGGAACCCCGGTCCTCATTGCGGTTGATCAGGAACGACGCCGCCGTGAGGCGGGCCGGATAGCTCTCCAGCCCTCGGCGGTCTTTCAGTGCCAGGAAGATCCGCTCGACAATCTCTCGGGGCGGACCGCCCGGCCAAGCGAGAAGGGTCAGCACAGCTCCAAGCCGGGACGACCAGCGAACGTCACCCAAGCGTTCCAGGACCCAGTCTCTCAGCGTTGGATCCTCGGGAAGATGAGGCCCCAAGGCGGTCCCCCAGCTTTCTCGGATTTTCGAGGGGATGCTGGAGTAGTTAGAATCACAACCAATCCAGGACCTTACCCGCGGGAAAAGCTCCGAGAAGTGCTGTGGCTCGTCCAAGCCTGAGAGAAGGACCCGGATCGCCGCCGCGCGCACATCGAAGGCCGTGTCGTTTAGAGCGCCGAGAACCGCGCTGCAG
>DASXJP010000182.1:0-34176 GCA_036497345.1 Thermoanaerobaculia bacterium | reverse complement strand
GTCTCCAACTGGCGCCGCAGGGATTTCCCCGGCGCCTCCCGCGGGGGCGCGGCCTCGACGCTCCGGCCCTGGTCCGCCGCCGGCCCCGCCTCGGGCTCGATCCGCCCCACCACCTGGTCGATGACTATGCTCATGAGCTGGACCTCAATCGAAACGGATGCGGGCTGATCCGGTCACGTCCGCCCGCAGGCTGACCGACCCCTCGACGCTCGCCTGCCCGCCCAGTTGGAAGCTGGCCTCCTCGTCGGTCCCCAGGGAGCTCGACTCGGGCCGCGGCTGCAGGAGGTCGACGCGCAGGCGGTCGAGGCGGCGCTCCGGCGCGGACGCGCGCAGCCCGGCGAACGCGCCGCCCGCGGCGGTCACCCGCGCCGAGGCTTTGCCGCCGAAGGCGGCGCCGCCCGAAGCTCCACCTGAAATGCCCCCGGACAGACCGCCGGAGATCCCGATCCCCGCGCCGCCGGAAACTCCGAAGCCACCCGAGATCCCCACCGAGAGGCCGCCGGTGATGTTGCCGGTAGCAAAGGCGACGGGCGGCGCGAGCGGGACCGCGTCGCCGATGGCGAACGAGTCGCTCGTGGAGAAGCGCAGGCTCTCCTCGCCGTTGGCCGCCGCGATGCCGCGGGCCGCCCGCGGGTCCCCCCCCTGGGCGCCCACCCCGGCGGCGCCGCCGGACGAGGGGACTTTGATCACGTCCGGCGACAGCGATCCCGCCGGCGACAGAGACCCCGTTGTCGTGGCCGACCGCGTGTGGTCGGTGGGCTCGAAGACCTTGTCCTGCTTGGCGAGGGTGAGGTTGACCGTCGACCGCAGGGGCACCCCGTTGGCGGCGAAGAAATCGATCGTCTCCTTGTAGGATTCGACGATCCCCTGGAACTTGTACACCCCCCACTCGAAGGAGACCACCGGCGGCACTTTGTTCTCCGGCTCCATCAGCTTCGTCACCCGCTCGGTGACGGCGCGCACGTCGGCGCCGGTGTTGGTGGTGTCGAACACCAGGTCGAAGGTCAGCTTGCCCGAGCTCTGCGTGACGTGCTGCTTCTTGCTGTTGCCGCTCCCCGTGTTCTCCAGGGTGTTGGTGATCGTGTACTGCAGGGAGGCCGGATTGAAATGGACGACGAGGGTCGTCGCCTGGCCGGTCTTGCGCACCAGTTGCGCCCGCTCGACGCCGTCGACAGGGTCGCTCACGAGCGGTGGCTCCTCACGGCTTCACCTGGGAGAGCCCCTCGTGCGCCAGGTGGAGCTCCTCGATCCCCACCTCGGTGCCGCGGGCGTTCAGGTCCGCCGCCTTGAGCTTGATGGGCAGGGCGCGCCGCAGCTTCCAGGAGAGCACCGGCGTGCCGGCGTTGTCGGAGATCTGGATGGTGGCCGACAGGCGGTGGCTGTAGGCGCCGCCGGAGACCAGCGCGAACCACTGCCAGAGATGCTGCGTGGAGGTCATCCCCCGCTTGAGCACCACCGTGGCGTGGGTCACCTGCCCGGCCCGCTGGATGGCGCCGTCATTGCGCCCGCCCTCTTTGATCACCTTGGGCTCCATGGTGGCCTCGAGGCCGGTGCACTCCGCGAAGGCGCCGCTGCACAGCTCCACCTCGTTCCCATGCGCCCCCGAGGACAGCGAGTCGTCCACGAAGCTCACCTGGAAGCGGAAGACGTGGAGCGGCGTCTTGTCGTTGTCGCTGCTCATGCCGCCTCCGGGCTCTCCAGGGAGACCTGGCCCCCTTCATCCCGGGCCAGCACCACGGTGATCGCCTCCACCGGCGCCGCCGCCTCGAAGCGGACGCGGGCGATCACCCGCCCCTGGTCGATGTCCTGCTGGCTCATGGTGCTGCGGTCGCAGCGGACCTCGAACGCCTCCTCCGGGGTGGCGCCGCGCAGGGCGCCCCGGTCCCAGAGGGCGCGCAGCAGGGTGGACGCGCGGTCCTGGAGGCGGGCCCACAGCGCCTCGCCGGAGGGCTCGAAGGTCGAGTCCTCCCCCAGCCGCCGCGCCGCCCGCACCAGGGTGGAGACCAGCCGGCTCACCCCGGCCTGCCGGTAGCTGGGATCGGCGCTGGCGGTCACGTCCGACAGCAGCCGCAGCCCCGACGGCGTGGGGCCGAAGAGGGAGACGCGGTCGATCAGGGCGAGCCCGTCGTCTCCGATCCGCTCGGTCTGATCGCGCCGCAGCTCCGGGGCGAGGGCGCTGGCCTCCACCAGGGCGAGGCCGGCGGCGCTGCGGAACGCGCCGCGGGCCAGGGCGCTGCGGGCGAGCAGGCCGGCCAGCGCGCCGTCCGGGCTCTCCAGCTCCTCGGGGAGGCCCTGCGACCCCGGCGTGCGGAGCCAGGGGTAGGCCAGCTGTACGAAGGCGGTGCGGAAGCTCAGCACGTCCGGGTCGATCTCCGCCTCCTCGCGGGGGAGCGGCACGGCGGTCACGAGATGGACCTCGCGCAGCCGTTCGGCGAGGAGCTGGGCGACGGCGCGCACCGTTCGCGCCCACCGGCCGTACCCCTGCTCATCGCAGCGCGGAGCCGCCAGCCGGCGGGCCCAACCGTCCACGGGCGGCGGCGGCTCGGGCGCCGAGCACTCCACGAACCGCTCCGGCGGCTCGGTCCGCGCGATCTCCACGGCCGGCGGCGGCGCCAGGTCCCGCACCAGGTCCGGCAGGTCGGGCAGGCAGAGGAACGAGACGTCGGGCAGGCCGAAGAGGTGGCCCACCCCGCGCCAGGTCCGGCGGTCGCCCGGGCTCACGTCCACCCGGTCTCCCAGCCGGGGGACCAGCCGCCCCAGCCGCTCCTGCCGCTCCGCCGGGGAGGCGCCGTAGGGCAGGGGGGCGGCCACCCGCACCACGTAGCACTTGCGGCCCCCCTGGGCGAAGAACGAGCGCACCGCCGCCCCCAGGTAGGTGGCGCCGACCTGCCCCTGGTCGTCGAGCGGGCGCCGGTCCCAGGCGAACATCTGGTCGAAGGCGTCCCAGGTGTCGATCGGCACCGGCAGATCCAGCAGCGCGTCCTGCGGCGGCCGCTCGTAGGGAGAGGCGAGCCAGCCACGCTCGACGAGCCAGATCCTCACCGCGTCCGGCACGGCGCCGGGGCGCCGGCCGACCAGGCCCACGAAGCAGGCCACGTCGGCCCGTTGCGGGTCGCTCGCCATCACCGGCGCCTGGCGCTCGAAGCGGATCCTTCCCATGGCGCGCCTCCGGCTCAGCCGAGGAACTTGAATTCCAGCGCCTCGGAGGAGAGGACCAGCTCCTCCATCGCCACGTCGCCGCCCCCCTTGGCCGCCAGGGTGGGGCCGGTCCACTTCATGGGGATGACGCCGCGCAGGGTCCAGGACTCCACGTCCTTGCCGGCTTCGTCGCGCAGCGTGATCACCACGTCCCGCTGCTTGCCGCGTCCGTAGCGGCGGACGTCTTCGATCCACGCCCACAGGTCCGACGAGTTGACGATCCCCCGCTTGAGGGTCACGTCCGAGACCTTGTGGACGCCGGGCACCTTGCGAACGTGGTTCTCCGGCTCGTTGCCGTTGCGGTACTCGGCCACGGTGATCTCGGTGCCGAGCCCCGAGACGTCCGAGAAGCCGCCCAGAGGCTCCTGCGGACCCATCGGCCCGTTCAGGTTGACGAGGAAGTTGAAAGCTCCGTACGGGGTCGTGCGCTCCGGCATGGTCCCTGTTCCTTTCCGTTAGGTCCGCGCGTCCGCGGTCTTCTGGCCGATGCGGAAGATCACGAACTCGGCCGGCTTGAGGACGGCGACGCCGATCAGGCAGATCAGACGGCCGTTGTCCAGGTCGTTCTGGGTCATGGTGCTTCTGTCGCAGCGGACGAAATAGGCCTCCGCCGGGCTGCCGCCGAGCAGGTTGCCGGAGCGCCACTCGTTGTAGAGGAAGCTCTCGATGGTCTCGCGCACGTTGGCCCACAGCCGCTCGCCGTTGTTCTCGAACACCGCCCACTGGGTGCCGCGATCGATCGAGTGCTCCAGGTAGAGGAAGTAGCGGCGGACGTTGACGTACTTCCACTCGGGGTCCGAGCTGGCGGTGCGCGCCCCCCAGACGCGGTAGCTGCGCCCGGGGAAGAAGCGCAGGCAGTTGATCCCGGCCGGGTTGAGCACCTCCTGCTCGGCGAAGTTGATGTCGGTCTCGAAGCGCAGGGCGCCGCGGACGACCTCGTTGGCCGGCGCCTTGGCCACGCTGCGCTCGACGTCGTTGCGCGCGTAGATGCCGCAGACGAAGCCCGACGGCGGCACCAGGATCTCGCGGGGAACGGTCTCGTCTTTCGGCCCGGCCAGCGGGTTGTCGGTCACCACCCAGGGGTAGTAGAGGGCGGCGCGGGTCGAATCGACGCGGCTGCGCGTCTGCTGCGCGTCGCCCAGGGTCTGGTCGGGAGGCGTGTCGAGGACGGCGACGCGGTAGGCCCGCCGGCGCTCGACATGCTCGATGAGCTGCCCCTGGATGGCCTGGAATTCGGCATAGGCGGAATGGCCCGGGGCGGCCACGATGGAGATGTCCTCGATGCGGCTCAACGCGTCCAGGGCGTTGCCGTAGTCGGCACCGCTGGGCGCGCCGCCGTCGTCGCCCCCCGTCAGGGCGAAGGGAGGGAGATCCCCGCTGCCGGGGGGAGTGAGGATCGCGAGCAGCCGGAGCGGCTTGACGCTCTCCCCGAGCTCGAGGGCGAAGAGGTTCTCCAGGGCGTCGATGCGGCGGCTTGGAGTGGTCCCCAGGACGCTGCCGATCCAGCGCGGATGGCCTAAAGCGAGCCCCAGGCCCTCGAAGGACTTCTGCTCGCCGTCGGCGTCCACGGTCAGGACGTTGGCCGTGATGAAGTAGGCCTCCTGGCCGGGCGACGCGGCGGGATCGAGGCCGGAAACGTCGAGATCCTGGCCGCCGTCCCGCTTCCAGGCCCCGCCCGTCTTGACGAACGCGGCGTCGCTCAGCTCCGCGGTACCCTTCTCCTGGCCGGTGCCCAGCCCCAGCGCCGCGCGCGCCGAGCTCCCCGCGTCCTCCACCTGCAGGGTGGCGGCGTCCCCGGTGGCCTTGGTCGCCAGCAGCAGGTTCCCCCCCGGGGAGAGCCCGGCCGAGACGGCGTCGGCGTTCGCCGCCTGAAGGAGCGCCTGGACGTCCCCCGCGGTCACCCGGAACAGGTCGCCCACCGTGTTGTTCGCGTCCCTGACGTTCTTGGTCTCCCCGGCGGTGAAGCCGAGGTCGGGGTTGTCCTCCAGGATCCGGACGCGCGAGTCGATTCCCCGCACCTCGCTGCGGATCACCAGCTTGCCGCCCACCAGCCCCGCGGAGCCGCCGACGAGCGCCTGGTCGACCAGCTCCGCCAGCGCCGCGGCAGCCGCGGCGTCGGCGATCGGCCCCGCGGGCAGCGGGATGGTCTGCGGGCCCTGCCCGAAGTCGACCTTCAGATGGCTGTTGGCGCTGATGGTCACTGTGTTGTCGAGGGTCTTGGTGCCGGTGACCTCGGCCGGCCGGCCCAGGAAGGTGATCCCCGTGAGACCGGCCAGCTTCAGCGTGGTGTTGTTCTGGAGCGAGAACGGCGGCTTGCCCCCGGTCAGCCGGGCCGGACCCGGCTCGACCTTCTTGATCCGCAGCACGGAGCCTTCCGGCGCCGCCGCCATCCCGCGGCCGGTGGCGAGGGTCTTCACCAGCTTCACCGCGACCTGGCCGTTGCCCGCCTGGCCGGGATAGCGGGCCACGAAGCGGACCTTGTTCTTGTCGTCCCCGCCGTCCCCCGTCCACGCCGAGGCGGCGTTGCCCGTCCCGGTGCCGGCGGCATAGACGCGCGCCACGTAGAGCCGCGAGCCGCCGTTGTCGAAGTAGGCGCGGACGGCGTGCGCCAGATAGTTGGGGCCGAGCGACAGGTCGGCGAAGCCGCCGTAGACGCGCTCGAAGTCGCCGAAGCTGGTGATCAGCTCGGGGGTCCCCTCGATCGGACCTTTGCGGGTGGGGCCCACGAAGCCGGTGGTGCTGGTGCTCACCCCTTCGATGGACTTCGCCCGGAAGCTCGTCTCTTCCACATAGACGCCTGGGGCCAGGTATTCAGGCACGGTCGCTGCTCCTTTCGCGGCAATCGCGACAAAGACGGTTCTCGTTCACGGCACCACCACGGCGAGGATCTTCCTCTCGGTCCGGCCGGACGCCAGCTTCATCTCCTCCTGGACCGACGGCAGGCCGGGCCGCAGCAGCTCCAGCCGGTCGGGGTCCGGGGCCCGGCCCCCGGCGGGATCGAAGGCGGGATCGAAGAAGGCCTCGAGGGTGACCGGCACCTCGTTGACCAGCACCGGCTGGTCGGGCTTGCCGTCCCCCCAGGTGGTGATCGGCACGCCCGGCACCGCCACCAGCGCCTCCCCCCGGATCGGCGCCCGCCATTCGCCGAGGGCGCGCGCCAGCACCGCGCCGTCGGGCTTGCGCACCACCCGCAGCAGGGCGCCGGGCAGGGGCTCGCCCGTGCCGGCGCGCGCCACCGTGGCGCGGATCACCGCCCAGCCCGGAGCCACCGAGGCCGCCGGCGCCGGATAGAGGAGGGCGTCCACGGGGCGGAAGAGGGAGCCCTCCTGGTCCGCGTGGGCCGGATCGGGGTCCCGCGGCAGCTTCAGGGCCAGGCGGCGGGGGAGATAGCGGCCGCCGGGGTCGCTCACCCCCAGCTCCACCCGCAGCCCGCCCACGGCGGGGCTCGCGGGCGGCGCGAGAAAGGCCGCGGTGTGCTCCTCCAGCCCGGGCGCCGCGGTCAGCACGTACAGCCCCTGGCCGTTGCGCACGAAGCGGAGACCGTCGCCCGCCACCGCCAGGGGGGAGCGCACGGGCAGCAGGGTCGCCGCGTCCAAGAAGCGGACGGCGGCCAGCACGCGCCGTTCCACCAGCTCGAGCCTCACGGCCGGGCCTCCCGGTCGGTGAAGGCGAGCCGCGTGGCCACCACCGGCCGCCCCTCCTCGGTCGGCTCGGGATCGATGCGCACCACCCGGGCGATGTAGGGGAAGCTCAGCCGGTAGGAGGGGGTCACCGCGTCCCAGATCCGCATCATGTCCTCGTTGGAGATCTCGGCCGGGATGAGGTGGACGACGTCCCCCGGGTCCCACCCCCCCTCCGGCGACAGGGAGGAGACGTCCAGCACCGGAATCGTGTGGAGCTGGCGCAGGGCCCAGCCGAGGATGATCTGCTCGTCCGCGGCGCTCTTCGCCCAGATGCTCAGCAGGTAGTGCAGGTCGAGGGAGAGGGGGCCGCGCGCTTCGGGGGGCCCGTGGACCGGGCCGCGGTTGCGCAGGTGCTCGTTGATCCCGATCCGGTAGAGATATAGCGACAGCGTGGTCGGCAGGTCCTTGTCCTCCGCCAGCTCGCCGCTCGAGATCAGCGCCATCTCGCAGGCGGGGAGGTCTTGCGGATACGCGTTGCGCAGATATTTGAGCACCGAGCTTCCCACCGAATGAATCGCCTGGAAATCAGCCATGCCGCTCTTCCGGTTCCTGATCTCGCTTCCAGCTCACCATTTCGGAGCGGCGATCCGTCTGGACGGCCCAGATCCGCCGTCCGGCCAGCCGCCGCTCCTCGATCCAACCCCGGGCCGCGAGCCGCTGCAACGCGGCCTCCACCTCCTCCGGCCGCCAGCGCTCGCCGCCCCCGGGCAGCCACCAGCGGTGGATCCCTTCGATCGCGTCCTTCGCCTCCGGATGCTCGACGGCATACCGGACGATCTCCGCGACCACCTCCCCAATGGCGTCCGGGGAGCGCTGCCCAGTCGTCACGCCGGACCCCACTGTTCAAACCGGGTGCCACCTCAACGGTGAAGCACAAGAGGCCTGGAATCAATGGCTTATGATTTTCCTGGGAGCGCGGGATGCGGCGGCGCCGCCG
Source organism: Thermoanaerobaculia bacterium (assembly GCA_036497345.1). Lineage (GTDB taxonomy): Bacteria > Acidobacteriota > Thermoanaerobaculia > Multivoradales > UBA5704 > DATARR01. The sequence goes on along the minus strand of DASXJP010000182.1, from coordinate 26,358 downwards.
CACCCCCCGGCGGCCGGGAGCGCGGGCAAAGCCGCGCCGCACAAGGCCGGGACGGGAGGTGCGCGGGGTGCGCGGGGGGGTGCGGCGGAAAACCCGCACCGGAAGGCGGGGTTAGAGGAACGCCGCGCGCTCGATGGCGTGTTTGCGCATGAGGCGTTGGAAAGCGCGGCGCTCCTTGCCGACGCTGCGGGCGGCGCGGCTGACGTTGCCGCCGTTGGCGGCGAGGGCGCCGATCAGACAGGTGCGCTCGGCGAGCTCCACGGCGCGGTCGCGCATCTGCCGGAGGCTCCCTCCGGCGGCCGTGGCGCCGGAGACGGAGCCGCCGGCGGGGAGGTCGAGATCCTCCGGCCGCAGCACCGGTCCCGGGCTCAGCAGCACGGCCCGCTGCACCACGGCCTCGAGCTCGCGGACATTGCCCGGCCAGGCGTGCTGCGACAGCCTGGCCAGGGAGAGCGGAGAGAGGTGGAGGTGGGGACGGCCGTGCCGCGCCGCGTATCTCTCCACGAAGCGCCGCGCCAGGAGGGCCACGTCCCCGGGCCGCTCCCGCAAGGGAGGCAGGTGGAGGCGCAGGACGTCCAGGCGATAGAAGAGATCCTGGCGGAACCGGCGCTCCGCCACCAGGCCGGGGAGGTCGGCGTTGGTGGCCGCGATCACGCGCAGGTCGGCCCGGCGGGTCCGCGGCGAGCCGAGCGGCCGGTACTCCCAGGTCTGCAGGAAGCGCAACAGCTTCACCTGGGCGGCGGCTCCCAGCGCGTCCACCTCATCGAGGAAGAGCGTCCCCCCGTCCGCCTCCGCCAGCAGGCCGGCCTCGTTGGAGGCGGCGTCGGTGAACGCTCCCCGGACGTGGCCGAACAGCTCGTTCTCCACCAGCGTCTCGGGCATGGCGCCGCAGTTCAGGGGCACGAACGGCCGGCCCCGGCGGGGGCTCCGGTAGTGCAGGGCGCGCGCCACCAGCTCCTTGCCGGTGCCGGTCTCGCCGGTGATCATCACCGCCGCGTCGGCGCCCGCCAGCAGGGGGATGCGGTCGATCACCCGCAGGAAGGCAGGGCTCTCGCCGATCAGCGCCTCCAGGCCGGAGCGGCTCCCCGCCGGCCACGGCTCCGGCGTCCTGGGGGGGCCGAGCAGCCGCCGCACCCGCAGCGCCAGATCCACCTCCCGCGGCGGGCAGCAGAGGAAGTCGTCCAACCTGGCGAGGAGCGATTCGGGAAGCGCCCGCACCGGACCACACAGGATGCCGAGCGTCGGGACCGCCTCCCAGCCGCGGGCGTCAGACGCGTCAGACTCGGCCCAGCGCTCCCAGCCCGCGACCGAGGGGGAGCGGACCACCAGCAGGTCGGGTCTGTCGCCGGCCCAGGGCGGCAGCAGCCCCACGGCCGGCTTCACCACCAGCTCGCCAGGGGAGAGAGCGCTCCGCAACAGCCCGGCCAGCCGGTCACACCCCGGATTCTGGCAAGGGGGGCGCTCCAAATCCAGCAGGACGATGATCTTGGCCATGGCTTGGCAGCCTTTGCTTCATTATACAGGCGAATCCGGCGGTGAATTGTTTCTTCCGCAAGCAAAGATCTCCATGAGAGATCTATTCGAAAATGCCCAACTTGCCCTGTATCACTCCTCCCGGCGCGCGGGGTGGGGGGGATGGGAGACGAGGGACGGGGTGATGAGGCCCCCCGCCGTGGTGTTAGGCTATGCGCCCGGCCCGGAGGGAAGACTTGATCACGGATATGCCGCCGAAAAGCCCCAAAGCACCGATGGATTACGCGCAGCTCCACCGCGACCTCGTGCGCGCCGTGGACCGCGTCTGCCCCCGCTGGATGGCGGACCGGGCGGACGACCTCGTGCAGGTGGCTCTGATGCGGGTGATGGAGATCCAGCGCAAGAAGGAGGGGACCGCCGAGCTCTCCGGCTTCTATCTCAAGAAGGTGGCCTACAGCGCCATGATCGACGAGATCCGCCGGCTGCGGCGGCGGCAGGAGGTCTCGCTCGACGGCGGCGGCGACGAGGAGGAGTCGGGGTCGGGGTCGGGCGTCTACGATCCCGCCGCTCCCGCTCCCGACCCGGAGCGCGCCTCCGCCGGCCGTCAGGTCGGCCGCGCCATCCGCGACTGCCTGGGCCGCATGGTGCCCCCGCGCCGCCACGCCGTGACCCTCAATCTCCAGGGGCACAGCGTCCCCGAGATCAGCCGGCTCCTGGGGTGGACCGCCAAGAAGGCGGAGAACCTGGTCTACCGGGGGATGTCCGACCTGCGCGGCTGCCTGGACGGGAAGGGGATCCAGAGCTGAAAAAAGGGCCGCCCGGGATCCCGGACGGCCATACACGGCAGAATTCTCGCTGTGCTGTGTGAGGATGCCTTCGGCGCCGTCCGGGCCGCCGAAGAGACCGGATGAGGCCGGCCCGCGGTGGGGAACGAAGCGGGAGGTGAGATCCCCTCACCGAGCTGGGTCGTGAGGGATTCCCAGGCCCCGGCTCGTTTCTCTACCAGGCGGCCTTGCAGGAGGAGGCCTCCCCGAACCGGAGACTGATTTTCTTGAATTACCATGAAGTTGCGAAGAGGAACGGAAGAGAGGTGCATGCATGACCAACGAGGCCCAGCAGATCTCCCGATGGCGAGCCGCCTTCGCGGAGCCGGACGCCGCCCCCGACCCGGCGATCTGTCCCACCCCGGAGACGCTCTGGTCGGCCGTGCGGAGCGAGCTCCCCGCGCAGCAGATGGGCGAGGTGTTGGACCACGTCGCCACCTGCGCCGCCTGCGCCGAGGACTGGCGGCTGGCGGCCGAGATCAACCGGCAGGAAGAGAGAGCCGCCGCGGTCCCTGGTAAGGTGATCCCGGGCCGCTTCGGGCAGTGGCGCCCGCTCGCCGCGGCGGCCGCCCTGGCCGCCGGTCTGCTGATCGCGGTGGGCGTCTACCGCGCGCAGCAGCCGCCGCCGGAGCCCACCTATCGCGAGGCCCAGCACGCCGGCATCCGCTCGCTCCTCCCGCAGGGGCAGGCGCTCCCGCGCGAGGCCGCCGTGCTCCGCTGGTCGCCGCTGGCGGGGGCCGTCTCCTATGACGTGCAGGTGAGCACCGAGGACCTGCGCCCCGTCGCCACGGCCAAGGGCCAGACCGCCACCGCGTACCGCATCCCGCAGAGCGCGCTCTCCGGGGTTCCCGCCGGCGCCAGGATTCTCTGGCAGGTGGACGCCGTCCGCCCCGACGGCACGCATGAGAATTCGCCGACGTTCAGTACTCCTCTCAAATAGCGCGTCCAAAACGGATTTGCTGTAGGGGCGGCCCTGTGTGGCCGCCCTGATGCGTTATGCAGGCCGGAATTTCCCCCATCCAGATCCAGGGCGGCCACGCAGGGCCGCCCCTACAGGATTCTCACCGAGAATGGATCGGCTACAGATCTAATCTAAACAACGACTTACATGGAAACCAATGGCAACTTTCGGGGGACTAAGACGTATGGATCGGCGAGGTGAGGGGATCGGGCGGTCTGGTTCGTTCTACGAGCTGTAGGGATGAAACGAGACATAACCCGAACCCAACACCAACGCTAATTTATAAGGAGATGTCCATGAGCGATAAGCTGAAGCTGAAGCAGGTCACCCCGGCCCACACCAATAACGCCACCACGAAGTCTGCGGACGGCGATCCGCTCCCGGGTGACTGCTGCGTGACGCCTCCGGGCGGCGGCAGCGGCGACCCCGGCCCGGGCGGCCCGACCCCCTAAGGTCGTGAGCTCTCAGGCTTCCTCGAACGAGCGGCTCCCAGGAGCCGCTCGTTCCGTTTTCAGGGCTCCACGAAGCTCGCCGCGATGCGGTAGACTCCGCGGGATGCTCCATGTCCTGCTGGCCCTCGTGGCGCTGTCAGCCCCCGCCGCCATCGGAACGACTCCTCAGACTCCTCCCAGCTTCGACGCTTGCGACCGACTCGCGGCCAGAGAGCCGGAGAGCGAGGAGACGTCCAACTGTTACGACCAGGCCGGCGTGGCTCTCCAGCGGACGGACGCCGCGAAGGCGAGGCTCCAGGAGCTGTTGCGGCGTCATCCCGGGAGCCCCTGGCCATGGTTCTACCTCGTCTACCGGGACCCGAGCGCCGGAGGGGATCTCCCCCGGGTCGCGGACAGCTTTGCCGTGCGGAAAGATGCCAAGGGGGAGGTCACCGCCCGGGTCAATCTCTATCGTCTGCTCTTCAACGCGAGACGGTTGGATGAGGCCAACGAGCAGGTGGAGCGCACGGTCCGGGCCGCTCAGGCGTCGGGAGATCCCGAGCTGATCGCCCGGGCGCGGGTGCTCAAGGCCCGGTATCTCTGGGCCACCGGCCAGGATCTGGAAGGGGCCTACGTCCTGCTCCGCCAGGCGGAGCCCGCGCTGTTCCCCAACGGCGCTTATGTTCCCCAGAGAGAGTGCCTGCTCGCGCTGGCGAACGTGGACCTGGAGCTCGGCCGCTATCAGGAAGGCTTTGAAGCCTCCCAGCGTCTGGCGGATCTGGCCGAGACGAAAAAAGACCTCTACACGGAGGCCAATGCACGCTGTGGCATGGCGCGCGCGATGCTGGAGCAGACCGGCGAGCTCCCCAGTGAAGAGAGGCGGCAGGAGACCATCCGTCTGGCCCAGAGGGCGCTCGACACGGCGACCCGGGCCCAGGCGGGAGCCACTCTCTCCGAAATCCACCTGTTACTCGGAATCCTGACCAAGGGCGAGGTGGCACGGAGCCACTTCGAGGCCTGCCTGTCCACCGCGACGACGCCACGGGATCAGAGCGTCTGTCTCTACGGTCTGGCCCGTTTGCTCTCCAGGACAGATCCACAAGCGGCACAGAAAACGATCGACCGTTCCCTCGAGCTGGCCCGTCAGGCGCAGGACCCCTGGTCGACGGCCTTCGCCTGGCGCGGGCGCATGCGGGTGAGCTGGGCCGCAGGGGCTGGAGACCGGGCCGTCCAGGATTCTCGCGCGGCGCTCGACGTGATCGAGGCCCTTCGCGACCAGCAGGCCGGATCCTCCGGCCAGGCCCAGGCCTTCTCCACCTGGTCCGAGGACTATTACTGGCTCTCCGGCCGGCTCATCACCGCGACCCAGACGGAGAGCCGGCCGGCGGATCTCGATCAGGCCTTCCAGATAGCCGAGCGCCTGCGCGCCCGCACTTTGATGGATACCCTGGAGGCCGCCCACGCCGTGCCGGCCGCGGCGGCTCCCATCCGCCAGAAGCGGGGCGCGGCGCTGGAGCGGATCTCCACCGTGCAGCGCCGGCTCCTCGATCCCGCTCTCCCGGCCGCCGAGCGCGAGGCCGCCACGAAGGAGCTCGAAAGGCTGGAGGTCGAGGAGGCGGACCTGCGCAATCAGCTCGCCCGCGCCGCTCCCGCTCTCAGCCGCCGCCCGGGCTTCGCCACTCTGGCGCGGGTGCGGCAGGCGCTCGCCGCGGACGAGGCCCTCCTCTCCTTCCAGGTCTCCTCCTGGGAGGACGAGCGGGGGGACTTCGCCGGCGGCTCCTGGCTCTTGGTGACCACCCGGGGAGGCACCCGGGTCTACCGTCTCCCGGCGCGCGGCGAATTGCGGCCGGCGGTGCGCCTCTTCAACGGCACTTTCGACCAGAGGGATGGCTCCGACGCCCTGCCCGCCGCCGGCCTCTACCGGCGCCTGCTGGAGGCTCCCCTGCGCGAGCTCCCTCCGGGCGTCCGGCGGCTGATCCTGGTGCCGGACGACGCCCTCCACCAGCTCCCGTTCGCCGCCCTGCGCTCCAGTCCCAAAGATCCTCCCCTCGCCGCGCGCTATCAGTTGACGGAGGTCCCCTCGGCCACGCTCTGGCTGAGTTGGAAGGAGCGGCGGCCCGCGGCGGCCCCCATCCCGGCGCTCGCCCTGGCCGATCCCCCCCTGCCGGGAGGGGACGGCGTCGAGCGCGCCGCGGCCCGGGAGCGCGCCGCGGTGGCCGTCTTCGCCTCCGGCATCCGCCTGGGGCCTCTCCCCTACGCCCGCGCCGAGAGCCGCGCCGTGGTGCGCGCTCTCGGCGGCGGCAGCGTCCAGCGCCTGGGGGTGGACGCCTCCGAGGTCTACCTCAAGACCACGCCGCTGAAACAGTTCGGGGTGCTGCACTTCGCCACCCACGCGGTGACCGACGAGGCCAATCCCGATCGCTCGGGCGTGCTGCTCGCCCCCGGGGCCGCCAACCAGGACGGCCTGCTCCAGATCCGCGAGATCGTCGACCTCGACCTCCAGGGAAGGGTGATCGTGCTTTCGGCGTGCAGCAGCAACACCGGCGCCATGCTGCGGGGGGAAGGGGTGATGAGCCTCGCCCGCGCCTTCTTCCAGGCCGGCGCGCACACCGTGGTCGCCAGCCTCTGGCGGCTGCGCGACGACGAGGCCGCCGACTTCTTCGACCGCTTCTACCGCCATCTCGGGAAGGGCCGCGGCGTGGCCGCCGCCCTCCAGGCCGCCCAGCGCGACATGATCAAGGCCGGCGCGCCGGCCGCCGCCTGGGCCGGCCTCGTGGTCCTCGGCGACGGCGACCTGGTGCCGCTGCCGGGAGGGCGGAAGGGGTGGTACGTGCCGCTGTGGGCGTGGCTCGCGGGGGGCGCGGTGATTCTGGGGATTCTAGGCCTCTTCGCGGCCCGGCGCGCCCGCAGATCCGTCCGATCGGTCTGATCCGTCGGATCTCCTCCTCAAGACGAGCAGGTAGGCGCCAACGTTCAGCAGCACGACGAAAACCCCCAAGACAACCTGGACCCGCGGATTCAGCCCCGCCGGGTAGAGCACCGGCGTGATGTAGTGCGCGATGAACCCGCCCGAGTAGCCGGCCTCCCCGCCCAGGTGGCGGAGGTGGTTCTCCAGCGGGGTCAGCGGGCAGACGGTGGAGGAGAATTCGACCCAGGCCCCCCACGCCGCCGCCGGCAGGTGGGCCCAGGCCAGCCGCGGCCAGCGCAGGACGAGCAGCCCGCCCAGGACCACGAAGAGGACGAAGCCGAGGTGGAAGAGGACGAGGAGGCCGGCGAGGAGGCGGTAGGGCATGGATAGCCCCTCACTGAATCCGGATGATCTCCCGCCGCACCGTCACGTCCTCGACGTGCTCCAGGTCCACCGTCACTCCCAGGCCGGGCTTCTCGACCGGCACCTCGATCCACCCCTCGCGGTCCATGGTCCACTCCGGGTCGACGATGTCCTCGTCCCAGTAGCGCTCGCTGGGGGAGACGTCGCCGGGGACGGTGAAGTTGGGCAGCGAGGCCAGGGCCACGTTGTGGGCCCGCCCCACGCCGCTCTCCAGCATGCCGCCGCACCAGACCGGGATGCCGTGCGCCGCGCAGACGTCGTGGATGGCGATCGATTGCAGGAAGCCGCCCACCCGGCCGGGCTTGATGTTGATGATCTTGCCCGCGCCGAGGGCGATCATGTCCTCCGCGCGGTCGACGCTGGTGATCGATTCGTCGAGGCAGATCGGCGTCTGGAGCCGCTTCTGGAGCTCGGCGTGGCGGAGCAGGTCGTCCCAGGCGAGCGGCTGCTCGATCATCATCAGCCCGAGATCGTCGAGCTCCTCCAGGCTCTCCGCGGTCTCCAGGGTGTAGGCGTTGTTGGCGTCCGCCATCAGGGGCGCGTCGGGCCCCAGGGCCTTCCGCACGGCGCGCACGTACTCGACGTCCGCGCCCGGCTTGATCTTGATCTTGACCTTGCGATAGCCGCGGTCGAACGCCGCCCGGGCCTTCTCCACCAGGGCCGCGGGGCTCTTCTGGATGCCCAGCGAGATCCCCACCCGGATGCGGTCGCGCGTGCCGCCGAGCTTCGCGGAGAGCGAGATCCCCTCCATCTCGGCGGCGAGCGCCCAGGCGGCCATCTCGATCGCCGCCTTCGCCATGTGATGGCCGCGGAAGTTGATCTCCAGGGCCGGCTGGATCTCCTCCGGGCCGCCCCAGGCGTGCCCCAGCACCCGCGGGGCCACCCAGTCGCGGATGGCGAGCCAGGCGGTATCGATCGTCTCGGGCCCGTAGTTGGGGATCTCCCCCGCCGTGCACTCCCCCCAGGCGCGGGTGCCGTCGGCGCCCTCGATCTCCACCAGCAGGATGCGCCGCTGGGTCGTGGTGCCGGAGGAGATCTGGAACGGCTCCCTGAGAGTCAGCGAGATCTCGCGCAGGGTGAGGCTTTCGATTCGTAGCATGGGTCAGTCCCTCTCCAGTCCCGATTCTTTTTCCAATCCATACCAGCAGCGGCGCTCGCCGGTGTCACGGTAGAACGCCTCGACCCGGTAGCCGAGCCCCAGATAGTGCTCGAAGGCGCGGCGCGTGGACTGCCGCCAGGCCACCCCTGAGTCCGGGCGCTCCCCCTTGAGGTCCTGGATGCTCTCCGGGATCTCGATCCGCACGCGGGGGGCGCCCGGAAGGTCGCCGGTCGCCGCGCCGGGGTTGGCCGCGGGCGCGCCGCGGAACGGCTCCGCGGCGCCGGTCCGCCGGTCCGCGAGGGCGCGCTCCACCCGCTCGCTCGCGATCTTCCAGGAGAGGATGAAGCGGTCGGTGCCGATCCCGGCGAACAGCTCGCTCCCCTCCTCCCCCTCGTAGAAGTCCTCGACGTACGCGGCGACCTCGGCCCCGAGGTGGTTGAAGTTGAGGTGGGCGTTGCGCGCCTCCAGCGGATCGAAGGTCCACCGCACCTCCTCGACGCCCGCGGGCAGGAGCAGGTCCCGCTGGAAGAGCTTCAGGCGGGTGCCGAGCCCGAGGTCCCGCGCCTGGCGGGCCACCGCCAGCATGTGCGACCAGTGGAAGGGGCGGCCGCCGTCCCAGCCCGCGAGGCCGTAGACGAAGCCGAGCAGGTCCCCCGCCGGGGAGAACGCGCCCGCGGTGATCCCCCCGGCCTTCTGCGTGACCTTGAGGATGCTCAGGGGGACCACGTCGGAGAAATTGCGCCCCCAGGTGTCCTTCTGGAGCTCGACGCAGGCCTGATAGTCGGCGGTGGAGGAGAAGGACCGGAAGGTGAGGCCGTCGGGGTCGGTTCGGTGCACGGGCGGATCTTGTCATAGGTGGATATAGTTCCCCCATGCCCGCGGGGATCGATTTCCGGCGCTATCGCAAGGTGCGCCGTTTCGTCGCCCGCACCTTCGTCCAGGTCTTCTGGTGGGACGTGATCCTGAACGTCCCGGGGCTGCGGCGGTTCCGGCGGCCTCCGCTCGTGCGGTACCAGGGGATCGCCCGGCGGTACCGCGCCCTGGCCACCGAGATGGGGGGCGTGCTGATCAAGCTCGGGCAGTTCCTCTCCACCCGGGTGGACATCCTGCCGCCGGAGATCACCAGCGAGCTCGCCGGGCTCCAGGACGAGGTGCCACCCGAACGGTTCACCGACATCGTGCGCCAGATCGAGGAGGATTTCGGGCGTCCGGCCGCCGCCATCTTCGCCTGGATCGGACCCGACGCGGTCGGCGCCGCGTCGCTCGCCCAGGTCCACCCCGCCCGCCTGCCCTCGGGCGAGGAGGTGGTGGTGAAGGTGCTGCGGCCGGGGATCGACGTGCTGGTCGAGACCGACCTCGCGGCCGTCCGGCTGGCGGCCCGGCTGCTGCGCTTCTCGAAGACCATCCGGCGGCGCGTCGACCTCGGCCGTCTGGGGACCGAGATCACCAACACCACGCTAGCCGAGCTCGACCTGATCGCCGAGGGGCACAACGCCGAGCGCTTCGCGGAAAACTTTGCCAACGACGCCAGGGTCTATCTGCCGAAAGTCTTCTGGGACTGGACCGCCCGCCGGACGTTGACCCTGGAGAACGTGGGCTGGATCAAGATCGCCGACCTGGCGGCGCTCGACCGCGCGGGCATCCGCCGCTCCGAGGTGGCGCGCACGCTCTACCGGATCTACCTGCAACAGATCTTCGAGCACTCGTTCGTGCACGCCGATCCCCATCCGGGGAACCTCTTCGTGCGCCCCCTGCCGGTCGAAGGGGAGGCTCCCTTCCCCCCCGGCGCTCCGGGGCCGCCGGCCCCGGCGGCCCCGGCGGAGATCGAGCGGCCGTTCCAGATCGTCTTCGTGGACTTCGGCATGGTGGCGGTGATCCCCGAGCGGCTGCGGGGCGCGCTGCGCGAGTACGCCATCGCCCTCGGGACCCGCGACGCCGAGCGGATCGTGCGCTCCTACGTCGCGGCCGGGGTGCTGCTCCCCGGGGCGGACCTGCGCCGGCTGGAGGAGATCCACGAGGAGCTGTTCCAGCGCTTCTGGGGGGTGCGGCTCGGCGATCTGCGGGCCACGGCGTTCTCGGAGGCGGAGTATTTCTTCCGGCAGTACCGGGACGTGCTCTACGAGCTCCCCTTCCAGATGCAGGTCGACCTGCTCTTCGCCTCGCGGGCCGTGGGGCTGCTGGCGGGGCTCTCGACGCAGCTCGATCCGGAGTTCGATCCCTGGGCCGAGACCCTCCCCTTCGCCCAGCGCCTGGCGGCCCAGGAGCTGCGGCGCGACTGGCGGGAGATCCTCGGAGAAGGGCTGGCCCAGCTCCAGGTCCTGCTCGGCCTGCCGCGCAGGGCGGACGCCGTGCTCGCCCGCGCCGAGCGGGGGACGCTCACCATCCAGGCGACCCTCACGCCCGAGGAGCGGAAGATCATCCGCCGCCTGGAGCGCTCGATCCACCGCCTCTCCTGGACCATCCTGGCCGCGGGCCTGGTGATCGCGGGGGTGATGCTCCGCACCAGCATGCCCGGCGCGCCGTGGGGGTGGGCGCTGATCGCGGCCGGGGCGCTGGCGTTTTTGTGGGGGGCGCTGACGAAGACTTGAAAAGGTCCTTCGTTCGGGTATCCTCTCGCGCCGGTGGCATCCTTCCTGCAAATTTTCCGCGCGCGCATGCCGACTCGCCTGGCCCTCCTCCTGCTCGCGATCTCCCTCCTCGCCTGCCGCGACAAGGATGGAGCACGCCCGGCCGCCGCGGCTCCGGCGCCGCCCTCCCACGAGGAGGAAGCGGCGATCGCGGCGGCCCCCGGAGAGCTGACGTCCACCGGGCAGGTCGGCTTCCGCGGCGCCAGCTCCTACTTCTGCGTGCCCCACGGCGAAGGGGGGCTGCAGGTCGACTTCCGTACCGGCAGCTCGGAGATGCCGGCCGTGGCGGTGCGGATCGAGGACTACCGGGGGAGCGGCCCCTATCAGGCCCGCCTGTTCGTGACCGGCCGCTCGCCCAGCGGCGGCCTGGTGACCTCGCCGGGGGAGGTCCGGGTGGAGGTCCAGCAGCAGAATCCGATCGAGGGGGGGGCCCCCGCGACGGTCAGCGGAACCTTTCACGGGCAATATGACGGCGAGGCAGGGAAGGGGTCGATCGAGGGCAGGTTCGCGTCTTGCAACTACACCTCCCGTGGAGAGGGAAAACAACCAGCAGGCGCGGCAGAGGAGACCCATGAGAGACCATCGGACACTTCCCGCCTATCAGCACACTCACGAGCTGGTCACGGCGGTTCACGACACCGTTCAACAGCTGCAGGGAGGAGAGGCCGCCGGGCTCGGAGCCCGCATGGAGGCGGCGGCCCACGCGGCGGCGGCGGCCATGGCACGGGCGTGCGCGGTGCCGGGTGAGCAGATCATGGGGCAGATCGACGAGGCCAGCCGCCGCCTGCGCGAGGTCGGCTACTACGTGGACATCGCCCAACGGATGGGCTACCTGCCGCTCGGTCCGGCGGTCGAGCTGCTGGAGCGCCAGACGAGCGCGGGCATGGAGGTGAGGGCGCTGCTCCAGGAGGACGCCGGCGTGACGGAGCCCGGTCCGAAGGACCCGCTCGACACCCAGGACCTCGCCGCGGCGGTGCTGGCTACCCTTTCCGCTCGTTGAGCCGCTTCAGCTCTTCGTCGAGGATCTGATCGACCAGACGGTCCAGCTCCCGGCGGCTCCGCGCCGGGCTGAGAGGCGGCGCCTCGTCAGGAGCCCCGAGGTCCTCCCCGGAGTCGAGCCGGTCCAGCATGGTGGTCACCGGGTCGTCCGCCGGCTCTCGATCCTGATCCTCGATCTCGTCGTCTCTCATCGCGCGCTGCATTTTACGTAGATCGCGCCAGGAGCGCCACCGGGAACCGCGCCAGCAGGTCCGCCACCGGACGCCGTCCCCCTGCGATCTCCTCCCCTGTGAGCTCATCGCGCCAGGAGCCCGGCGGCAGCTCCAGGGCGGTGCCCCGCCAGTCCCCCTGGAGGCGCAGAGGCAACCGGGGAGCGACGGCCGCCACCGCGCCGCCGCGCGCGAACGCCACCACGTGCTCGGCGCGCGGTCCCACGGCCCGGAGCGGCTCGTAGGCGCCGGCCGGCCCGAAAGCCTCGGGGGATCGGCGGCGGAGCCGCAGCCCCTGGTGGATCAGCCAGAGCTTCGGCAGCCCGTCGTCCATGCGGGCGAGGATCTCCTCCGGAATCATCCTCCGCTTCAGATCGTCCAGAAGCCGCCGCAGCAGCTCGTAATCGACCGGCCGCCGGTTGTCGGGATCGACCAGCGAGAGGTCCCAGATCTCCGATCCCTGATAGAAGTCGGGCACGCCGGGAGCGGCGATCTTGAGCAGCGTCTGGGTGAGGGAATTGATCCGCCCCGGCGCGACCAGCGGAGCCACGAAGGCCTCGAGATCGGCCACGAAATCCCCGTCGTCCAGCGCGCTGGTGACGAAGGCGCGCAGGGCCTCCTCGTACTCGGGATTCTGGCGCGTCCACGAGGTGTGGGCCTTCGCCTCGCGGGCGGCCTTCTCCATGTAGGCCGCCGCCCGCTCGGCCGAGATCGGCCAGGCGCCCACCAGGGTCTGATAGAAGAGATATTCGGCGTTGCGGTCCGGGAGATCCCCCCGGCGGTATTTGGTATTTCGATCAAACCAGCGGCGCGCCGCTCGACCCCATTCCTCGGGGATCTCGGAGAGCAGGCTGATCCGCGCCCGCACGTCCTCGCTGCGCTTGGTGTCGTGCGTCGAGGTGGCGAGCAGGGCCCGGGGCCAGAGCCGCTGGGACTCAACGGAGAGACTGTGGAAGGCCTCGACGGAGAGGCCGAAGTCTCCGGGGCTCCCTCCGACCTCGTTGAGCGCGATCAGGCGGTGGAAGTTGTAGAAGGCGGTGTCCTCCACCCCCTTGGCCATCGCCGGCCCCGTGAGCTGCTGGAAGCGCATCACCAGCTCGCTCTCTGCTTGACTCCCCCCTGGGCCGCGGATTTCCAGCAACAACAGGTCACGGAAAAAATCGAACAGATCGGCGGGAAGATCGGAGCGCCGGGCCTTGGCCGCCGCGATCGCCTCGTCCACGGAGCGCCGGTCCAGGTCCGTGACCTCGCCGAGCTCGGCGCGCACGTAGGTGCGGTAGACCGGGAAGCCGGCCACCACCTCGCGGATGGCCTGGCGCAGCTCGAAACGGGTGTAGTCCCGGTGGCGGCGGTGGCGCTCGCAGACCTTGAGGAAGACCTCGGCCAGGCGGTTGACGTCGCTCGCCAGCAGCTCCGAGAGCACGAGCAGCTTCTTCTCCCGCGCCAGATCGGCCCAGCCGGCGCCCTGGCCCGTCAGCTCCGTATAGAGCTCCGTCAGCGGACCCTCTCCCGCGGGATCGACGAGCATGCCGCCCACCCGGTTGAGGAAGTCGTAGCCGGTGGTCCCCTCGACCGGCCACGATTCGCGGAGCGGCTCGCCCGGCTCGAGGATCTTCTCGATCACGATCCAGGCCTCCAGGGCTTCGTCGCGGAGCCGCTCGAGATACTCCTCGGGATCGAGCAGGCCGTCCGGATGATCGATGCGGAAGCCGTCGAGCACCCCCTCGCGCAACCAGCGGAGCACGAGGGCATGGGTGTCCGCGAACACGCGCTCGTCTTCCATGCGCAGGCCGACCAGGGTGTGGACGTCGAAGAAGCGCCGGTAGTCGAGCTCCTGGCCGGCGGTGCGCCAGAAGGCCACGCGGTAGCTCTGGCGCTGGAGCAGCTCGTCGAGCTTGTCGGGATCAGCGTTGACCTCCGCCACCATCTCCTCCAGGGCTCTGGCGACCTCGGGCTTCTCCTCGGCCAGGCGGGCGAGCTGGCCGGCGAGCACCTCCTTGTCGCGGTGCCGGCGGAAGACGCTCTCGCGGTCGGTGGCGGTGGCGAGGGGGAGCTGGCCGAGCGCGTCGGCGATGAAGGCGAGATCCGGCGAGCCGCACCGCCGGGCCGCCTCGGCGATCAGGGTGTCGAGCGAGCTGGGTGCGACCGGCATCCGGTGCTCGTGGTAGTGGATCTCGAATTTGCCCCCCCGGCGCACCAGCTCCAGCTCGCCGTTCTCCAGCACCCGGCCGTAGTGGTCGCCCAGGATGGGGAGGAGCACCGTGTCGCGCAGCCGAGCCTGGGGCGGGTTCCAGTCGACGTCGAAATAGGCGGCGTAGCGGCTGGAGGAGCCGTTCTCCAGCACGTCCCACCACCAGGTGTTGTCGCGCTCGGTGATCGCCATGTGATTGGGGACGACGTCGAGCACCTGCCCGAGCCCCGTCTCCCCCAGCGTCCGGCAGAGCCGCGCGTGCGCCTCCTCGCCCCCCAGCTCCTCGTTGACCCGCGTGGGATCGACCACGTCATACCCATGCGCGCTCCCCCGCGCCGCCTGGAGGTACGGCGAGCTGTAGAGATGGCTGATCCCGAGGTCCGCGAGATACCCGGCGATCGCCGCGGCGTCGTCGAAGCCGAATTCAGGGCGGAGCTGGACGCGGTAGGTGGAGAGGGGGGTCTTCGGCACGGTCTAGGGAAGGGGTGCAAGGGGTGGGCCACTGCAGGTACAGATGCCCGTGCTCCTGGTTCGTCCAGCCCTCCGAAGCCTCACCCTCGGTCCCTCTCCACTTCGTGGAGAGGGGGCCAGGGGGTGAGGCCTCGAAGGGCAGGAGGGCCAAAGGGCACGGTCCTACTGAACCCGCACCGCCAACCCCTCCCCCAGCTTCCTGAACCGGCTCACCCACTCCGCCGCCGCCTCATCCCCCTTCCCCGCCTTCTCGAGCTGTTCCGGATACACCGTCTGGAGCAGCTCATAGCACCGGTTCTGGGCCCGCCAGAGATCGACCTGGAAGGGGGCCGAGCGGGCGAGGGTGACCGCCTCGTGGACGCGGCGGAGGAGCTCCGGGTCCTCGGGGCGCTCGCGGAGGTTGTCCACCAGGGTCCCCAGGGCCTGCTCCAGGGCGTAGGAGAGCTCCTTGCGGTCGAGATCGGCCCCCAGGGCGGCGGTCTCGGCGAGCAGGCGCTGCACCTCCTCGGGATCGGCCGCCGGATGGGAGACGGCGCGCCGCAGATCCGCGTTCAGGATGAGCTCGGCGGCGGCGGCGAAGGCCCTGGGCAGCGGCGTGCCCAGGGTCCTCAGGAAGCGCATCAGCGGCGCGTGGGCATCGTAGATATGACGGAGCTCGTCCTCCACCTCGGCCAGGGTGGAGCCGAGGATGCGGTCCAGGACGCGCCGCTGCTCGTCGCGGAAGAGCGAGCGCAGGGAGTAGGGCATGCCGCCGAAATAACGGTCGAGGAGCCGCACCACCTGCGGCAGGTCGCCGTGCTCGAAGGCCGCTCCCGCCTCCAGGACCAGGATGTGGTACTCCTCCAGCTCCTCCGTCCACGGGATCACGCCGGCGTTGAGGTTGTGATCCCCGAAATGGAGGACCCCGAAAGCGAACGTCCCCGTTTTGCCCGTCAGCCCCGAGGTGACCCGGGCCCTGCCGATCGACAGGCGGGTGCGCCCGGAGCGGAAGGTACGGCCGTTCTCCCGCTCCACGGAGAAGCAGTAGACCTGCGCCGCGCTCGGATAGTCCTCGAACAGCGCGGAGACCGCGTAGTGGGCCGCCACCTGGGGAAGGTCCACCACGGACGGCCGCACGATCCGCTCGTAGAGGTCGTGGCCCGTGCCCACAGCGGGCACGTTGCTCCTCGCCCGCTCCAGGAGCCGCAGGAGCCGCGGCTCGACCTCGACCTGGAGGACCTCCCGCGCGATCTGGGCCACGCGGCCGGCGTAGCGCAGGATCTGCACCGTCTCGATCCCCCCGAGGTCGTTGAAGAACCAGCCGCAGCTCGTGTACATGAGCATGGCGTGGCGCTGCAGCTCCAGGAGCTTGAGGGCCCTCACCCGGGCCTCCCCCTCCGGCGGCGGGCCGGCCGAGACGCGGGCGAGGAACGCGTCCATGGCCGCGGGCGAGCGGTCGCGGATCACCTCGATGTAGTCGTCGCGCGCGCCCCAGGGATCCTTGAAAATCTTCCCGGCCTCCCGCTCCCAGGTAGGGATGAGCTCGTCGCGCAGCCAGTCGAGAGCCTGGCGCAGCGGCGCCCGCCACTTCTGCGTCCACCCCGCCTCGCCGCCGGTGTGGCAGCCGCAGTCCTCGCGCCAGCGGTCCACCCCGTGGACGCAGCTCCAGGCGGTGTTTTCGACGATCTCGACCTCGTGCTCCGGCGGGTGCGTCTCCAGGTATTCGCCGTAGTTGGTCAGCCTGGCCAGCCCGTTCGCCTCGACGTGATGGAGGGCGTAGGAGAGGGCCATCTCGCCATAGCGGTGGTGGTGGCCGTAGGTCTCGCCGTCGGTGGCGATGTGGACCAGCCGGTCTTGATCGGGATCGGCGGGCACCGCCGTCATCAGCCGCTCGGCGAAGCGCTCGCCGCTCATCAGCAGATTCTCGAAAGCGACCGCCCGCGAGATGGCGCCGTCGTAGAAGAAGACGGCGATCCGCCGGCCCGAAGGGAGCTTCACCTCATAGGGGACCGAGGGGTCGATGCGGCCACCCCCGGCGTCCTGCCACTCCTTGGCCTTCTTCGGCCGTACCCGCTTCGCCTGATGGGGCTCCAGGATGGTGAAGCGGATGCCCGCGTCCGCGATCAGATCGAGCGTCTCGAGATCGACCGCCGTCTCCGGGAGCCACATCCCCTCAGGGCGGCGGCCGAAGCGGCGCTCGAAGTCGGCGATCCCCCAGAGGATCTGGGTCCGTTTGTCCCGACGGTTGGCGAGGGGCAGGATGATGTGGTTGTAGGCTTGCGCCAGGGCCGAGCCGTGCCCGGAGAAGCGCTCGCGGCTGGCCGCGTCCGCCTCCAGGATGGCGCGATAGACCTCCGGCCGCTTCTCTGCCAGCCAGGCGAGCAGGGTGGGACCGAAGTTGAAGCTGATCTGGGCGTAGTTGTTGACGATCCGCTCGATGCGGTTCTCCCCATCGAGGATGCGCGAGGCGGAGCTCGGGCCGTAGCACTCCGCGGTGACCCGCTCGTTCCAGTCATGATAGGGGCGCGCCGAGTCCTGGACCTCGATCGCCTCCAGCCACGGGTTCTCCCGAGGCGGCTGATAGAAATGGCCGTGGATACAGAGATAGCGCTGCATGGGGTGGGGGAGATGGTAGCAGAGGCCCGGAGTCTCACCGCGACATGCCCCTTGCCGATCGGAGCGTCCTGCCCTCCGAGTCCTCACCCCCTGGCCCCCTCTCCACGGAGTGGAGAGGGGGAACCTGACTGAGCCGATCTTGCCGAATCGAGAAAACGTCGATCTTTGGGCCCTCCCTCTCCACGCAGTGGAGAGGGACCGAGGGTGAGGCTTCGGAGGGCAGGACGCCAACTCTGACAAAGCGGCTCTACTCGAACGGAATCTCCTCGATATCCTCCTCCGTCGCCTCTGCCGCCTCCTCCACCACCTCGACCTCATCCGCCGGCTTCTCCCGCTTCAGGAACAGCACGCCCAGCGGCGGCAGGCAGAGGGTGAGGGAGTGTGTCTTGCCATGCAGGGGGATGGGCACCGCCTCCACCCCACCCATGTTCCCCTTGCCGCTGCCGCCGTATTCGGCCGCGTCGCTGTTGAGGATCTCCCGCCAGTAGCCGCGCCCCGGCACACCGATGCCATAGCCCTCGCGCGAGACCGGCGTGTAGTTGAAGACCACGGCGATGGGCTCGGCCGGCGTCTTCGTGCTCCGCCGCAGGAAGGCGATCACGCCGTGCTCGGCGTCCGAGCCGTCGATCCATTCGAAGCCTTGTGGATCGCAGTCCCCCTCGTGCAGGGCGGGATCGTTCTGATACAGACGATTGAGATCCTCCAGCCAGCGGCAGACGCCGGCGTGGGCCGGATCGTCGAGCAGATACCAGTCGAGGCTCGCGTCGTGATTCCACTCGTGGAGTTGCGCCATCTCGGCCCCCATGAAGAGGAGCTTCTTGCCCGGCTGGGCGTACATGTTGCCGTAGAGCAGCCGCAGGTTGGCCAACTTCTGCCAGGCGTCGCCCGGCATCTTGTTGACCAGCGACCCTTTGAGGTGCACCACCTCGTCATGCGAGAGCGACAGCACGTAATTCTCGCTGAAGGCGTACATCGACCGGAAGGTGACCTTGTTGTGATTGTATTTGCGATGGATGGGATCATTCTTCAGGTATTCCAGGACGTCGTGCATCCATCCCATGTCCCACTTGTAGCCGAAGCCGAGGCCGCCGACGTAGATCGGCCGCGAGACCAGCGGCCAGGCGGTCGACTCCTCGGCGATCGTCTGGGCTTCGGGGAAGCTGGCGTAGACCTCCTCGTTCATCGCGCGCAGGAAGGAGATCGCCTCCAGGTTCTCCCGGCCGCCGTATTGATTGGGAACCCACTCCCCCTGCTTCCGTGAATAGTCGAGGTAGAGCATGGAGGCCACGGCGTCCACCCGCAGGGCGTCGGCGTGGTACTGCTCCAGCCAGAAGACCGCGCTGCTGATCAAAAAGCTCCGCACCTCGTTGCGGCCGTAATTGAAGATGTAGCTCGACCAGTCGGGGTGATACCCCTTGCGCGGATCGGCGTGCTCGAAGAGGTGGGTGCCGTCGAAGAAGGCGAGGCCGTGCTCGTCGCCCGGGAAGTGCGAGGGGACCCAATCCAGGATCACGCCGATCCCCTGCTGGTGGAGGTGATCGATCAGATACATCAGGTCCTGCGGCGTGCCGTAGCGGCTGGTGGGCGCGAAATACCCGAGCGATTGATAACCCCAGGAGCCGTAGAACGGGTGCTCCATGACGGGGAGGAGCTCCACATGGGTGAAGCCCAGACGTTTGACGTGTCGGCTAAGAAGCGGCGCGATCTCGCGGTAGGTGAGGGAGCGATCCCCCTCCTCCGGCACCCTGCGCCAGGAGCCGAGATGGACCTCGTAGATCGACACCGGCGCGGTGAGCGACTGTTTGCCGCCACGCGCCAGCAGCCAGTCGGCGTCCCACCAGTCGTATTCGAGGTCCCAGACGACCGAGGCCCGCGCCGGCGGCGTCTCGGCGAAGAAGGCGAAGGGGTCGGCCTTGTCGGCGCGATAGCCGCGGTAGCGGGAGACGACGTGGTACTTGTACCTCACCCCGGGCGTGACGTCCGGCACGAAGGTCTCCCAGACACCCGATTGGGCGCGCTGGGCCATCCGGGTCGCCCGCTTGTCCCAGCCGTTGAAATCGCCGATCACCGAGACCGACTCCGCGTCCGGGGCCCAGACGGCGAACCAGGTGCCCTCGCGGTCGCCATCCGTGCCGGGATGGGCGCCCAATTTCTCATACAGCCGGAAGTGGGTGCCCTCGTTGAAGAGATAGAGATCTTGCTCGGTGATTGGACTGGGCATCGATTCCCTCCCGCCTACCCGCTCTGCCTCCGCAGCTCATCCACCCGTTTGAGAGGCTCGACCACGTCCGCGCGCGTCGAGAATTCCTCGAAGGAAAACCTTGCTTTCCGCCGCCAGTTGGGCCGTTCGTCGTGGGTGCCGGGCACGTTCTGGGGCTCGGCCTCCTGCCAGAGATCCTCCAGATTCACCTGCACCATGCGCGCGGGGCTCGTGGCCAGGTGGTCCAGGCACCGGTGCAGGAGCTCCAGGTCAGTGGCGGCTCCCTTCTCCCTTTGCTCCGGCGGCAGCTCCTCCTCCATGGCGTGACGGATCGACCCGCGCCGCTCCTTCTCCTGGTGGGCCTGCTCCGGGGTGAAGAAGCCGAGGCTCTGGAGGTCGTCCACGTCCTTGGATTGCAGGAACCCCTCGAAGGTCGGCATGTCGTGGGTGTTGAGGCTCGCCACGGACCGGGCTGGCGGCGGGCGCAGACCCTGGCTGCCCGGATTGAGCTCGTACTGCACCACGTACATGCCGAGCACCTCGTGGCGGTCCATGGCCTCGTAGACCTCGGGCGGCACCGTGCCCAGGTTCTCGCCCACCATGACCGCGCGGTGGCGGTGGCTCTCGATCGAGAGCACGGCGTACAGCTCCTCGGCCGGATAGCGCACGTAGACGCCGGCCGCGGCGCCCATGTCCTGGGGCACCCAGAAAAGCCGGTGGAGCTGCATCACGTGGTCGAGGCGCAGGATGCCGGCGTGTTGCAGGTGATGGCGCAGGCAATCGATCAGATGGTCGTAGCCGCGCTCGCGCAGGCGCTCCGGCTGGAGCGGCGGGAACCCCCACTCCTGCCCCTTGGTGAAGAAGGAGTCGGGCGGCGCGCCGGCCGAGACCCCTTCCGCGAACAGGTCGCGATGGCGCCAGACGTCGTAGGCGCTGCCGTGGACCCCCACCGGCAGGTCCAGGTAGAGTCCGGGGCCGCGCTTGCGGGCCTCCCCCGCCAGCGAGCGGAGCTGCTGGTCGGCGGCCCACTGGGTCCAGAGGTAGTAGCGCCGGTCTTCCTCGTCGTAATCGGCGGGCGCGAGGATCCCCCCCCGCAGCCGCTCGGGCCAGCTCTGCCAGGGCTCCCCGCGGCGGTCCCCCACGGCGCGGAAGGCGGCGTAGTCCTCGAGACCGGGCTTGGCCCTCGCGAAGCGCCAGAATTCCTCCTGCCGGTCCCCCGGATGGGCGAAGAAGCGCTGCGCCAGCTCCTCCAGCACCCGCCGCTTGAGGGCCGCCAGCCGCGCGTAGTCGACCCGCGGCGCGGCCCGCAAGGCCTCGACCTCGCGCAGGAAGTCGGGAGACTCGATCAGCCGCCGGGCCGGCGGGCAGTCCGCCATCTCCGGCAGCCGGCGGGGATCGACGTACAGCTCGTTCCAGAACAGGCGCGACGCCGGGCCATAAGGGCTGGGCTCGAACGGCTCGTCGAGAAAGGCGGCGAGCAGCGGCAGCGTGGCCACGAAGCCGCCGCCCAGCCCCGAGGTCCAATCGGCGAGCGTCTCCAGGTCGGAGAAGTCGCCGGCCCCCCAGCTCCGGGAGGTGCGCAGGGCGTAGAGCGGCAGGAAGACGCCCCAGAGCGGCCTGCCGTCACTCCCATAGCACCGGGTGGGCGCGGCGAGGATCAGCGACTCCGACGACCGGCCGTCGACCTCCACCGTGAGCCGGTGATAGCCGGGGGGCAGGGGCTCCGCCAGCGTCAGCCGCCGGCCGGGGCGCGACGCGCCCTCCCGCGGCGCGACCTCCGGGAGGCTCTGGAGATCCACCATCTGGGCCCGCCGCTCGCCGCCTTCGAGGTCGAGGTGATAGGCGAGCGAGCCGCCGCCGCCGGCCGGACGCAGCTCGATCGCCGGCGCGTGCCCGTCCCAGGCCACGGTCACCGGCTCGATCACGCGGCGGTCGATCTCCTCCCACCGCTCGCGGAGCGCCTCGGGCACGTCCGCCATCCCCTCGACGGGGGCCTGGAGGGAGCGCAGCACGGCGAGCAGGGACTCGGGCCCCGCCTCGACGTACCGGCCCATCGCATCGTGATAGGAGGTCTGGACCCCGTAGAGCCGGGCCAGCGTCGCCAGATCTTCGCGTTCGTTCGCCAAATCGTCCTACCCCTCTCCCTCCAGGATCTGGCGGATCCCCCGCAACGGGATCCGCAGCCAGTCGGGCCGGTTGTCGAGCTCGTAGCCCATCTCTTGGATCGCCTTCTCCAGCAGGTAGCTGTCGAGCAGCACCTGCCGCTCCTCGCGCGCGGCCGGCAGGAAGGCCGCCCCTTGCGCCCGCCGCAGATAGCTTTGCAGGAACGCCGCGGAGACCCAGCGCTCCCAGTAGAGCGCCCACCCCTCCAGCTCCGGCATCGCGTCGGCGGAGGCCACGCCGGCCGCCGCCTCCTCGAACAGCTTCACATAGGCCGCGTACTGGAACGACCGTAGCATGCCGGCGACGTCCCGGAACGGCGACCGCTTCAGGCGCCGCTCCGAGAGCGACCGCGACGGCTCCCCTTCGAAATCGAGGATCACGAAGTCGCGCCCCGTGAACAGCACCTTGCCCAGATGATAGTCCCCATGCGTGCGGATGCGCTCGGCGGCGAGCTTTCGCGCGGTCAGGCGCCGGAAGCGCTCCAGGATCTGTTCCTCGGCGGCGAGCACCTGCTCCGCCTCCCCTCGCACCGCCTCGGGCAGCCCGGCCAGCCGCTGCTTCAGGAGCCGCAGGTTCTTCTTGGTGAGCGAGCGCATGGAATCATACAGCGACCGTTGGTAAAGCTCCGAGAAGGGCTCCGGCTCGAAGTCCTTCCCCGTGCCCGAGGCGAGCGCGACGTGGAGCTCCGCGGTGCGCTCGGCGAGCAGCCGCGCCTGCGGCACGTAGGTGCCGATGCGCTCGAAGTCGTCGGCGCTCATCTCCCGCGCCGCCAGATCGATCAGCGGCCCGGCGGGGACCACGGCCGCGGTGCTGCGCCAGTGCGTGAGCACGCGGTCGAAATAGCGGCCGAGGGCGTCCAGCGTGTAGCTCCAGGCGTCCCCCTCGTTGGGCACGAATTCCTGGAGGATGCCGAGCGTCACCGGCTCGCCCGCCCGCTGCCGGATCTCCAGCGATCCGGCCACCCGTGGGATGTGCCGGAAATCGGTGCGGTCGGTGAGAAAGCGGCCGACCTCAAGATCGGGATTGATTCCCGGCTCGACCCGCCGGAAGACCTTCAGCACCAGCCGGTCGCCGTAGCGGATCGAGGTGTTGCTCGGCCCGGCCGGCAGCGGCGCCGGCTCCAGGTCCCCCTCGCCGCGGAGCTCCGGGAAGACCGGCGACGGGGAGGCCACCAGATCGCCGCGCTGGCCGCGGAAGCGCTCGCCGCGCTCGATGGCCGACAGCAGCGCGCGCGCGAAGCGGGGCTCGCCCAGCGGATCGTAGAGCACCCCCCCTATCTCCTCCAAGGAGTCGGGCTCCAGCCGGGCCACCGCTCCGGCGGTCATGGGGTCCCCGGTCCGCCGGGACGGCGCGAAGGCGAGCGGCAGCGCGTACGTCTCGGCCTCGGCATCCGCGGAATCGACGTCGAGCAACGTGATCACCGCGTCCTCGCCCACCGGGATCACCTCGGCGATCTCGACCGCCCGCACCGTCCGCGCCTTGCCGTCGATCCACCGGCGGGCGGGGAGCACGTCGAGGAGCACGCTCTCCAGATCCCGCTTCGCTTTTCCTTCCAGGCAGCTCCGCCAACTCCCCTCGACGGCGAGCACCGGTACGGGCATCTCGCCGGCCGGCGCCCCGCTCCGCGCCGACTGCCGGGCGCGGCCGAATTGCGCCGGCTCCTGCACCAGCGAGAACCAGTAGAACGAGTGGGGACCGAGCGTCAGCCCGTGCGAGGCGGAAGTGATCCTGGGGAACGGCGAACGGCCGAACAGCTCGACCGGCGTCAGGCCGGCCAGCTCCGAGAGATCCAGCTCCGCGTACTGCGAGAAGCGCGAGAGGTTCGCCACCACCAGCAGCGTCTCCTCCGCCGTCCGCCGCAGGAAGGCCAGCACGCGGTGGTTGTCCGGCTGGATGAATTCCAGGCCGCCGCGGCTGAACGCCGGATGGCGCTTGCGCAGGGCGATCACCCGCCGCATCCACCAGAGCAGCGAGTGGGGGTTCCCCTGCTGCGCCTCCACGTTCACCGCCTCGTAGTGGTACTCGGGATCGACGATCACCGGCAGATAGAGCCGCTGCGGATTGGCCCGCGAGAAGCCGGCGTTCTTGTCCGCGCTCCACTGCATGGGGGTGCGCACGCCGTTGCGGTCGCCGAGATAGAAGTTGTCCCCCATGCCGATCTCGTCGCCGTAATAGAGGACCGGCGTGCCCGGCAGCGAGAAGAGCAGGGCATTGAGCAGCTCGATCCGCCGCCGGTCGTTGCCCAGCAGCGGCGCCAGGCGGCGGCGGATGCCGACGTTGATCCGCTGGTCCCTGTCCGCCGCGTAGACGCGGTACATGTAGTCCCGCTCCTCGTCGGTGACCATCTCCAGCGTCAATTCATCGTGATTGCGCAGGAAGATCGCCCACTGCGCCTTCTCCGGGATGGGCGGCGTCTGCTGGAGGATGTCGATGATCGGATAGCGGTCCTCCATGCGCACCGACATGAACAGGCGGGGCATCACCGGGAAGTGGAACGACATGTGGCACTCGTCGCCGCCGGTGGCCGGATCGCCGAAGTAGGCGATCGAGTCCTCGGGCCACTGGTTCGCCTCGGCCAGCAGCATGCGGTTGGGGAACTTCGCGTCCACGTGGGCGCGGAGCTCCTTCAGGAAGGCGTGCGTCTCCGGCAGGTTCTCGTTGTTCGTCCCCTCGCGCTCGAAGAGGTAGGGGATGGCGTCGAGCCGCAGCCCGTCCACCCCCATCTCCATCCAGAAGTCGAGCGCCTTGAAGACCTCCTGCTGGACTTGGCGGTTGTCGAAGTTGAGGTCCGGCTGGTGCGAGAAGAAACGGTGCCAGTAGAACGCGTTGGCGACCGGGTCCTTGGTCCAGTTCGAGGTCTCGGTATCGGTGAAGATGATCCGCGTGCCGGCATACTTCTTGTCCGTGTCGCTCCAGACGTAGAAATCCCGCTCCGGCGAGCCGGGAGGGGCGAGCCGCGCGCGCTGGAACCACGGATGCTGGTCCGACGTGTGGTTGATCACCAGCTCGGTGATCACCTTGAGCCCCCGCCGGTGCGCCTCGTCGAGGCAGAGCTTGAAGTCCTCCAGAGAGCCGTAGGCGGGGTGGACGCTGGTGTAGTCGGAGATGTCGTAGCCGTCGTCGCGCCAGGGGGAGGGGTAGAACGGCAGCAGCCAGACGGCGGTCACCCCGAGGTCGCGCAGGTAGTCCAGCTTGGCGGTGAGCCCCTGGAAATCCCCCCGGCCGTCGCCGTCCGAGTCGAAGAAGGCCCGCACGTGGACCTCGTAGATGATCGCGTCCTTGTACCAGAGCGGGTCGTCCTGCCGCCGCCTCGGCTCCTCGGACCCGGCCGCCGTCGCCGCTACGCCGGCCGATGAATTGGTCGTTGAATCGTTCAATGGATCGCTCAATGGATCGCTCAATAATGCCACGTCGAGCCTCTCGCCCAAAGTCGCCTGCGCGGGAAAAGCCCGCCCGTCCACTGCTTGCAGGTCGCCTGCCACCGGGAGCCGGGACGGCCCGGGACAGGGCTATGATTACCAGACTCGGCGCCGGGAGCACCAGATCCCGGCGGCGTGATAAAATTCAGCGCTTCACAGAGTGGCACTGTACTGCTGACAGCGGCTTCCGCTGCAAGGAGAACGGTACGTTATGAAGGCGCTCCTCGCCGTTGCCCACGTGTGCCATCGCCTCTGGAAGGGTCTGCTCGCGGCGGACCGCCTGATCCGCATCCACTTCCTGTTCTTCTCCTCCCTGCTCCCCCTCCTCGGCGGCTCGACGGTCCGGCAGGACCTCAGCCCCGGCCAGATCGCGGCCCTCCTGGGGGTCGGCTTCTGCTTCCACATCTACAGCTACGTGTTGAACGACGTGATCGACCTGCCGGTCGACCGCACCCAGCCGTTGCGCCAGGGCGACCCGCTGGTGCGGGGCGCGGTCCGCCCCTGGCAGGCGCTCCTGGTCGCCCTCGCGCCGATTCCGCTGACCGTGCCGCTGACGGTCGCGCTCGGCGGTGGCGCCCGCGCGTACGCCACCCTCGCCGGGGGCTTCGCGATGATGGCCGTCTACAACCTGTGGGGCAAGCGCTGCCCCATCCCGCCGCTCACCGATCTCGTGCAGGGGCTGGCATGGGGGAGCCTGGCCCTCTACGCGGGACAAGCCCTCGGCCAGCCGAACGTGCTCACCTGGGTGGTGGCGGCCTATGGCGCCGGCTTCATCCTGCACATCAACGGCATCCATGGCGGGCTGCGCGACCTCGCCAACGATCTCGCGAGCGGGGCCCTCACCACCGCTATCTTCCTGGGGGCGCGCCCCTCGCCAGACGGCCGGACGCGCGTCCCCCTCGGCATTCCGGTCTTCGCCTACTCGGTCTTCGCCGGCCTCGCCGCGCTCGTGCTCGTGCCCCTCCTGCGCAACGACTTCGGCTACGATCCGGCCCTGCGGATCACGATGCTGGTGACCGCCGGCGTGCTCTGCGGCGCCGATCTGTTCCTGCTCACCGTGGTCGTCCACCCGGACTGGCCGCTGTGGAACGCCGCGTTTCGCGTGCAGAGCTTCCTGGTGGTGGCGACGCTTCCCATCGTCTTCGTGCCCTATGTGAGCGCGGGCACCTTGCTGGCCCTCTCCCTGGTCCTGGCGCTCTCCCTGCTCCCGCTCAACTGGGCCATCTGGCTGTGGGGAGAGCTCCGGCCCGCCGCCGAGCCCCGCATGGACCGGACCTACGTGGAGTAGGCGCTTCGGAGAGGGGGTCCGTCTTTTTGGGGAGACCCCGGGTTCATATAGGACGACCCCTCGTCCTATATGGACGA
>DASXJP010000181.1:0-6529 GCA_036497345.1 Thermoanaerobaculia bacterium | reverse complement strand
TACGATCTCTCAAGAGGATCTGTCCCAGAATTTCCAAGAGGTTATCGAGCGCGTACAGCGTGGAGAGGTATTGGTCGTCGAGCGGTCCGGGGAGGAGCGGATGGTGATTATGGATTTTGTGGATTTCCGGCTCCTGCTGGCTCTCGCAAAGTGTGCGATCCCGGATAAGGAGCGTGCTCAGGAGTCAGAAGACTCTGATGCCAAAGCTCTTCGAGCCTATCTGGCGATGGAGATCAACCTGGGAAAGGCAGCCGAGCTCCTGAGTCTGCATCGTCTGGAGCTGCAGGAGCACCTCCACCGGCTTGGAGTGCCCCTCCGCCTCGGTCCTGCCACCCTCGAAGAAGCGTGGGCGGAGATCGAAGCGGCACGGAAGATCGGCTGAGCCTGGGCTTGCTCACTCAGGGATCTACCGATCGATCTCCTCAGCACACTCTTCGATGGGGGTCTTCATACCCTCCCGGATCGGCTCTCGCATGCCGGGGATCGAAAGCAGATATATCGTCTCCTGAATGGCCCGCCAGTCCTGCTCCGAGACCAACACCGCGTTGGTCCTCCTGCCGGTGATCTGGACCGGCTCACTGGAATCGGCGGTCTCCTCGATGAGGCGGTAGAGGTTCGCTCGGGCCTTGCTCGCGGTGATGGTCTTCATGGAGATATCGTACGCGAAGCGTACGCATCAGCAAGCCGTTCCCGCCGACGCCAAGGACTACCTCCTGGTGGGAGGGCTCGCGGCGCCGCCGCAACTCGACCTGCTGATCAACAGCGGCTATTACAAGGACGGCCGGTTCACCCGTCCGGAGTTTCAGCGGCTGGCAGTGCCGGGAGCGTGATCAGTCCGCCAAGGCGCTCTCTACCGCTCTCCGGAAGGCCGCTGGATCGATGGCCGGGTAGCGGTAGAGCTGCGGCTGGATCTGCTCGAACCTGCGCCGGAGCTCCTCGCGGTCGATCAGACCCCGGTCGAGCATCTGGCGCACGTCCTCGTGGTCCTGGGTATGCCCCCGCTGGATCTTCAAGAGCGTCTGGGCGTGGAAATCGTAGTGGTAGAAGGAGAGGCGGCCCTCGCGCGCGATGAAGGCGCTGCGCTCCTCCCACCCTGGGACCGCGGGGATGAGCTGGTCCGGCGCCGCCAGCTCGACGTTGATCTCGAGCTTTTCCTTGACTCGGGGGAGAGCGCGGAAGATGCGGTCGGATTCCGGGTCCACCTTGATGTCGACGTCGACCGTGCTGGATCTCCATCCCAGAAGGACCGCCGTGGCCCCGCCCGTGAAATAGAGCCGCAGGTCGCGCTCCGCCTCGCCCCCGAGCTCCCGCATGAAGCGGCGGATGCGCTCCGCGTCTACAGGCCGACGCATTCCGCCGTATTCTCGAAGCTGACGAGGCGCCGCACCAGGGCGTTGTAGCGGGAGTGGGCCGAGTCCGGGTCCGTCTCGGCCAGCTTGTCGTAGAGCCGGCGCTCCGGCGAGGGGAAGGTCGTCTCGGGGACGGGGAGGCCGATCCGGCGCAGGCGGGGCGCGCCGATCGAGACGAGGAGCGCTGGGATGGACTCGATTCCGCGGTCCAGGTCAGCCAGGCCTTCCTGCACCAGATCGCCGCCGGGGAGGGCCGTCAGGTCCATGGGCTTGAGTATAGGCTACGGTGCCGGCCGTGCCCCTCGCGCGTACAGCGCCTCCGAGAACGCCTTTCCCGGCCGTACCAGGTGAATCTTCCGTTCTCTGCTCATCCTCCGCAGGGTATCCGAGGCGGTGCGGGTGTCGACAGGTTTGCGGAGACGGTCGCCGAAGCGGCGGTTGACCTCGGCGGTCACGGCGCTGGCTCCGAAGGGCTCGCCGTCCGTCCGGCTCTCGACCACGGCCCGGATGTAGCGGCTCGCCATGAGCCTGCCGGAGGCCGGCGCCTTCACCGGCGGCTCGGCGGGCTCAGAGGACGACGCCTGCTGGACGAGCTCCACCGCGGAGGCGGAGACGGTCCTGAAGGCTTCCAGGTTGTGGAGCACCGTCTCGAGCTCCGCGGCGTGCCGGGCGCGCTCCTGCCGGTGCTGTTCCTCCTGCGCGGCGTGAAAGGCCTCTTGCTCCCGGTGAAAGGCCGCTCGCGTCTCCAGGCTCTCCAGAACTGCCGCGACCGAAAGCTTTGAGCTCATCCGATCTCCTGAAAATGCCGCGACTCTTCGCCTGAGGGAGTGCTGAAGCGGCGAAGTCGCGGTGATTGCCTGTGCATTTGCGGCGAAATGCCTCGAAGCGAGGATTGTAGCACGCCTGGCTTGTTGGGAGTCTGCGTGAAAAACCGCAAAGAGAGCCCTTGATGCGGCATTCCCTCTTCGTGGAGGACCTTGGTCCGGAGGGGATGCTGCATCTTGATTCGGAAAGGGGAAGCGATGCCGATGTAATGCGGCGAAAAGGCGAGGTCGCGCGGTTTTGCGGCTTCCTCGTGCTGCAAGGTGGCGGTTGGCTTCGGCAATCTCTTGCCAGATTGCGGTATTCGGTGCGGTGAATCAGGCGTAGTTTCCAGGAGATGCGGCGTTTCTCGGCGTTGGCCCCTCTCGAAGGAGCCTTGCCCGGAGGTGGGCGGGAGATCTCGCGGTGTTCCCTGCTCGAGTTGCGGCATTTTGAGCGGGGAATGCCGCTCGAAGAGCTTGGGTTGCGGTGTTCCCCGCTTGGAGGCGGGAGACACGGACGAGCACGGACGCTCACGGACCCTCAAGGACGGCACACGGAGAGCCCACCCTGGCGGTGCTCGTCCGTGAAAGTCCGTGTTCCCCGTTCCTCCCGGGCCCCCTCTCCCCGATGTGCTAGACTTCATGGGTATTTGGGAGCGGTTTCTTCATCCTATTTCTAGCCATGTCCGTCGCCGTCGTCCGCAAGAAGAGCACGACCCCGGAGCGGCCGACCCTCTCTCCGGAGAAGGGGAACGAGCTGCTGGGGATCCTTCTGCTCGCGGCGGCCGCGTTCCTGGTGCTCTGCCTGGGGAGCCATCATCCGCAGGACCCGAGCCTGCTGCACCGCGTCCCCGAGGACGCGCACGCCCACAACTGGGCCGGCGCGGTGGGGGCCCAGGTCTCGGCCATGGCGTTCGGGTTTTTCGGCCTGACCAGCTTCCTGATCCCGTTCTTCCTGCTGGTCTCCGGCTGGCGCCGGCTGCGGCGGCGGGGGGCTCCGCGGGTGGTGGGACGCGGCTTCGGCGCGATCCTCCTGCTCGCCTCCACGCCGGCCCTCCTCCAGATCGGCTTCGGCCGTCTGGCCTGGCAGGACGGCTCGATCGCGGCCGGGGGCGCTTTCGGCGTGCTGCTCGCGGACTTCCTGCAGTCGCGGCTCAATTTCCCCGGCACCCTGGTGGTGCTCGGCTCGGCGGTGGCCGTGGGCACGGCCCTGGTGGTGCAGTCGACCCTGGGGGACGTGCTCGCCTCCTGGCGCGACCGCGTAAAGCAGCTCTGGCAGGGGTGGACCCTCGCCCGCGAGCGCCGGCGGGAGCGGCGGGAGAAGGAGCGCAACCGCCGGCGGGTGATCACCAAGCACCTCCAGCGGGTCGCCGAGGAGAAGCAGAAGAAGGCGCCGCCTCCGGCCCCCGAGGCGCACCGGCCGTCCATGGCCGCGGCCGCGGTATCGGTCGGCTCGCCGCCGCCGGACCGCATCGATCTCCCCCTCCGCCCGCGGGTGACCGAGAGGCGAGGCGAGCCGGAGCTGGCGTTCCGCCGGGTGCCCGCGTCCAGCTCTCCGGACATGGAGGAGGACGAGGATTTCAGCCCGTCTAAGGCCGCGCCGCCGCTCCCGCGCGCCGCCGCTTCTCCGGCCCGCAAGGCGCCGCAGAAGGAGCTGCCGTTCGTGGCCGAGATCGCGCCGGGCACGCTGCCGCCGGTCAATCTTCTCCAGATGGGGGAGGGCCGGAGCGCCCAGGACGAGGTCGAGCTGGTGCGGCTGGGCGAAATGATCCGCAGCCGTTGCGCTGAGTTCGGCGTGGACGGCACGGTCGAGGCGATTAGCCCCGGCCCGGTGATCACCGTCTTCGAGCTCCAACCCGCGCCGGGGGTCAAGGTCAGCCAGGTCGTCAACCTCCAGGACGACCTCGCGCTGGCGCTCAAGGCCGAGTCGGTGCGCATCGACCGCATGGCCGGCCGCTCGACGCTGGGCATCGAGGTGCCCAACCGGCAGCGCTCGATCATCCGTCTGGGCAACCTGCTGGCCGACGAGCGCTTCCGCAAGTCCCCCTCCGTGCTCACCATGGCGATCGGCACCGACATCCACGGCGAGCCCTACTATGCCGACCTCGCCACCATGCCCCACCTGCTGGTGGCCGGCGCCACCGGCGCGGGCAAGAGCGTGGGCCTGCAGAGCATGATCACCTCGATCCTCTACAAGGCCACGCGGGACGAGGTGCAATTCATCTTCATCGACCCCAAGCGGATCGAGCTGGGGGTCTACGCGGACATCCCCCACCTCAAGTGCGAGGTGGTGGTCGACCCCAAGAAGGCGGCGAACGCCCTGCGCTGGGCGGTGGCCGAGATGGAGCGCCGCTACCGCTTGCTGGCCGAGGTGCACGTGCGCTCGATCGCCTACTACAACCGGGCGATCTCGGACCCGGAGACGCAGCAGCGCCTGGCGTTGTCCGAGGACGGCGCGGGGCTGTTCACCGCCGCGGACCTCAAGCCGCTCCCCTACTACGTGGTGGTGATCGACGAGCTGGCCGACCTGATGATGGTCTCCTCCTCGGAGGTCGAGACCTCGATCGCCCGGCTGGCGCAGATGGCCCGCGCCGTGGGCATCCATCTAATCGTGGCCACCCAGAGGCCGTCGGTGGACGTGCTGACCGGCACCATCAAGGCGAACTTCCCCTGCCGCATCTCGTTCGCCACGGCGAGCCGCCACGACTCGCGCACCATCCTGGACCAGGTGGGCTCCGAGAAGCTCCTGGGCAAGGGGGACATGCTGATGATGCCCCCCGGCTCGTCACGGGTGATGCGCCTGCACGGCGCCTACATCTCGGAGCAGGAGACGGCGGCGCTGATCCGCTGGCTGAAGAAGCTGGGCAAGCCGGAGCTCGATCCGGACGTCCTCAAGGCCCCCGAGGGGGACGGCGCCCACGGCGGCGACGGCGGCGACAACGACGACGATCTCTACGACGAGGCGGCCCGCCTGGTGGTGGCCGAGCGCCAGGCCTCCGCGAGCTTCCTCCAGCGCCGCATGCGGATCGGCTTCTCCCGCGCCGCCCGCCTGATCGACATGATGGAGCGCGACGGCCTCCTCGGCCCCTCCCAGGGGAGCAAGCCCCGCGAGGTGCTGGTCAAGCCGGATTACTTCGCGGAGATCGACGTGGCGGGGGCGGGGGTGGAGGAGTAGGCCCTCATCACCCCGGCCCTCTTCTCCCGTCCCCTCCCACCCTCCCTCACCGGGAGAAGAGGGAGAAAACAAAATCAAACGAGATCCTTCTCCCCTCTCCCAGTGAGGGAGGGCGGGAGGGGATGGGAGAGGGGCCGGGGGTTCGGGCGGGGGGCAACAAAAAGGCCGGCGTCACCGCCGGCCTTTTCTGCTTCGGGGATAGGGGCGGAGGGCCTACATCCCCTTCGTCTGCGACCCCTGCTCGACCTTCGGGCCCTTCTCGCGGCGCTGGGCGTACATGTTGGCGGCGCGGTCGAAGAGCTTCATGGCCTGCTGGAGCTGGATGTCCCCCTCGGAGAGCACGCGGTGCCGGGCCTCCTGGCCGCCGGTGGAGTTCGCGACCTCGGCGCGGATCTGGAGGATGACGCCGTCGCGGACCTCCTGCTTGGTGAGGTTCTTGTCGATCTCCTCCTGCGTGGCCAGCTTCTCCTTGATCAGCCACTGGCTGAGCTCGGCGATCACCTTGTTCGCGTCCGGCTTCCAGTCGGCCTTCACCTTGTTGCGGCTGGCGTAGTCCACCGCGAAGTTGAGGAAGGCGTTGCGGGCGAGCAGGAACTGCTCGAAGGGGGAGAGGTCCTGGTCCTTCACGATCACGTCCGGCGTGATGCCGCCGCCGCCGTAGACGTTGCGGCCGAGGTCGGTGTGGAAGACGTCCTTGGGATCGACCGCCTTGCCGGTGACCTCGGGGGAGCCCGCGTCCGCGTGGGTGTAGTAGTCGAAGTAGGAGGTGTAGTCGCGCTGGATCAGGCGGCCCGCGGGGGTGTAGTACTTGGCCGTGGTCAGCGCCAGGCCCGCTCCGTAGGAGAGGTTGTACACCGTCTGCACCAGCCCCTTGCCCCAGCTCGGGGTGCCCACGATCAGCCCCCGGTCGTGGTCCTGGAGGGCGCCGGAGAGGATCTCGGAGGCCGAGGCCGTCCCTTCGTTGACCAGCACCACCACCGGCGCGTCGAGCGGCGGATACTTGCCGTCGGCCCGGTAGGTCTGGAACGAGTCGCGCGTCCGCCCCTTGGTCTCCACGATCTTCGACCCCTCGGGGAGGAACTGGTCGGCGATGTCGATCGCCTGATCGAGCAGGCCGCCGCCGTTGTTCCGCAGGTCGAGCACGAGCTGCTTCATCCCGGAGCCCCGGAGCTTCTCGATGGCGTCGGCCATCTCACGGCCGG